>NZ_JAOWDM010000069.1:0-451613 GCF_030334645.1 Citrobacter sp. Cc139 | reverse complement strand
GCGTGTAATCCGTTGTTCCGTGTCAGTGGAGGCGCATTATAGGGAGTTATTTCAGGCTGACAAGGGGAAATTCAAAATAACTTTCCGAATGCACATTTTTTCACCAAAACAACCATTAACATGCCATAAAATAAGCAATTTGCCGTTTTTGCAGCCGCAATCACACTACCTGGTGGCATACTAATGAATAAGAGAAAGAGTAAGGAATAACATTCATGCCTTTAAATGCCCAACAGCTAGCCGCACAGAAGAATCTGTCCTACGTTCTGGCCGAAAAGTTAGCTCAGCGAATCTTAAAAGGTGAATATGCGCCGGGAGCTATCCTGCCCGGTGAAATAGAGCTGGGCGATCAGTTTGGCGTGAGTCGTACCGCAGTAAGAGAAGCGGTAAAAACGTTAACGGCAAAAGGTATGGTATTACCGCGCCCGCGTATTGGCACTCGCGTCATGCCTCAGGCAAACTGGAACTTCCTCGACCAGGAGCTGCTTACCTGGTGGATGACGGAAGATAATTTCCCTCAGGTCATAAAACATTTTCTGGTGATGCGCATCAGTCTGGAGCCTCAGGCCTGTTTACTGGCGGCGACTATCGGTACGGCAGAACAAAAAGCGCATCTCAATACACTGATGGAAGAGATGGTCGAGCTGAAAAGAAATTTCCGGCGCGAGCGTTGGATAGAAGTTGATATCGCCTGGCATGAGCACATCTATGAAATGAGTGCGAATCCGTTCCTTATCTCCTTTGCATCACTGTTCCATTCCGTCTACCAGACCTACTTTACCTCTATTACCTATAACGATGTGGTGAAGCTGGATTTGCACCAGGCTATTGTCGATGCAATAGAGGATAGCGATGGCGATCGCGCCTTCACCGCCTGTCAGGCATTGCTGATAGCACCGAACGTGCTACCGGATAAATAATATGTCAGAAAAGAAATCTCGCAGTATGGCCGGGCTGCCGTGGATAGCAGCCATGGCCTTTTTTATGCAGGCATTAGACGCCACTATCCTCAATACCGCTTTACCCGCAATAGCGCACAGCCTTAACCGCTCTCCACTCGCCATGCAGTCGGCTATTATCAGTTATACCCTGACGGTCGCCATGCTGATCCCGGTGAGTGGATGGCTGGCAGACAGGTTCGGTACCCGACGCGTCTTTATGATTGCCGTAAGCCTGTTTACGCTGGGCTCACTGGCTTGTGCGCTATCCAGTTCCTTAAGTGAATTGGTGGTTTTCCGCGTCATTCAGGGCATCGGCGGCGCGATGATGATGCCTGTAGCCCGTCTGGCTTTATTGCGAGCTTACCCGCGCAGCGAATTACTCCCTGTGCTTAACTTCGTGACCATGCCTGGGCTTGTGGGCCCGATTTTAGGTCCGGTATTGGGCGGGGTTCTGGTCACGTGGGCCAGTTGGCACTGGATTTTCCTGATTAACATTCCCATTGGCGTGGCGGGTATCTTCTATGCACGCAAATATATGCCGAACTTCACCACGCCGCGCCGCGGCTTTGATATGACAGGTTTCTTCCTCTTTGGCCTGAGCCTGGTGTTGTTTTCCAGTGGTGTTGAGCTGTTTGGTGAGAAGCTTGTCGCTACCTGGGTCGCACTCAGCATTATTGTGACCAGTATTCTGTTGCTGCTTGCCTACATTCGTCACGCGCGTCGTCACCCAACGCCGCTGATATCGCTTCCCATATTTAAGACCAGAACCTTTTCCGTTGGGATCGCTGGAAACCTTGCCACGCGTCTGGGTACAGGATGTGTGCCGTTCTTAATGCCGCTGATGCTACAGGTAGGCTTTGGATATCCGGCGTTAATTGCGGGTTGCATGATGGCGCCAACGGCGCTGGGATCAATACTGGCAAAATCAATGGTGACGCAGGTGCTACGCCGACTCGGCTACAGAACGACACTGGTGGGTGTTACGGTGTTTATCGGCCTGTTGATTGCGCAATTCGCTTTGCAATCCCCTGCTATGCCGGTCTGGATGCTGATCCTACCGTTGTTTATTTTAGGTATGGCGATGTCCACCCAGTTTACCTCAATGAATACCATCACTCTGGCGGACCTGACCGATGAGAACGCCAGCAGCGGTAACAGCGTGCTGGCCGTTACGCAGCAACTGTCGATCAGTTTAGGGGTCGCTATCAGCGCAGCCGTCCTGCGTATCTATGAAGGTATGGAAGGTACTAATACGGTTGAACAGTTCCATTACACCTTTATAACCATGGGCGCGATCACTATTGTCTCTGCGCTGATGTTTATGCTGCTAAAAGCCAAAGACGGACGTAACCTGATCAAAGATCGGCACAAGCCTAAACCGACCCCCGCGCCATCAAAACAGGAGTAAGTTGCAGGCGTTGTTGCTGCAATGCGGGCTGCGCCATCCGGTGGATTAACACATCGATGGCCAGCTCGCCCAATTCATCTTTGGGTTGATGGATGGTCGTCAGCGGCGGCGTCATATAGCGTGCCAGTTCGATATCATCATAACCCACCACCGCCATATCCTGCGGAATGCGCAATCCTGACTGATACAATGCCTGATACGCTCCGACGGCCATTGCGTCGTTCCCGGTGAAAACGGCCTGCGGTCGCTGTTTATGTGACAACAACGTTTGCATAGCTTCAAAACCACCGCCGAACTCAAAGTCACCGGTGATCTCGTAACCTTCCGGGACCGGCAAGCCCGCTCGCTTCATGGCCGCCCGATATCCTTCCAGACGTAAACGCGCCGGTGTTTTATCCAGCGGCCCGGTAATACAGGCAATGCGCGTAAAACCTTTATCGATAAGATGCTGAGTGGCTAAGTCCCCGCCTAACAGAGAGTTATCCTGAATCAAATCGCTTTCGCCATCAAAGGGCGACCAGTCCATCATTACGGTAGGAATAGAAGGATAGCGTTGCATTATCTCTCTGGAAGGCTGGTGCGTTTCGGTGCAGAGCAGCAGCAAGCCATCCACCCGTTTTTGCATCAGCGTTTCCAGATTGCGGTTCATTCGCTGTTCATCGCCTTCGGTATTGCATAACACCAGGCTGTAACCGCGTTCAAAACAGCTACGTTCAACGCCACGAACCAGCTCGGAATAAAAAGGATTGGTACTGGCAGTGATTAACATGCCAATGGTGCGGGTCTGGTTTAGCTTGAGACTGCGCGCCAGTGCGGAGGGCGCATAGTTAAGCTCTTTAATTGCCGCTTCAACTTTGTCAGTGACAGACTCACTGACAAAGCGATCTTTATTAATGACGTGAGAAACCGTCGACGTAGAAACACCCGCCAGGCGGGCGACGTCCTTCATTGTAGCCAAGCGTTACCTCTGTTGACTTAAAAACGCTTCTATTTCTTCGCGCCATGGAACGGAAGGCTGCGCACCTTTACGGGTAACCGCAATCGCCGCAGCTGCATGGGCAAAACGGATCGCTTCAGGCAGCGGTGTCTCTTCCAGTAACGCTGTAATTAACGCGCCGTTAAAGGTATCCCCGGCAGCGATGGTATCAACGGCGTCCACTTTAAAACCAGGCACTCGGTGACCTTCACCATTCACGCTGGCCCACACTCCGCGACTACCTAAAGTAATCAATACAGTATGGATCCCTTTCGCGTGTAATGCCTGCGCCGCTTTGGCCGCATCTTCATCGTTTTCAACACGGATCCCCGTCAGCTTCTCAGCCTCGGTTTCATTCGGGGTAATAATATCTACCAGCGCCAGCAGTTCGTCAGAAAGTTCACGCGCCGGAGCCGGGTTAAGGGCGACCGTGGTCTTATTTTGCTGCGCAATTTTTGCCGCAGCCAGCACGCTTTCGATCGGCGACTCTAACTGCATCAGTAAGGCGGAGGCATGCGCAATCCGGTCGCGCTGCGCTTCCACCAGTGCAGGAGAAAGGGCTGCGTTCGCTCCGGCGTGAATGCCAATAACGTTCTCGCCATCACCATTCACAAAAATCAGTGCCACGCCGGTCGATTCCCCCGAAATGACGCTGATCGGCGCAATATCGATATTATCTTTGGCCAACTGTTTACGCACACTTTCGCCAATATCGTCGTCACCCGTACAGGCAATAAACGCGATGTTCGCGCCACTACGACCCGCAGCAACAGCCTGATTAGCGCCTTTTCCGCCAAATGCGACCTGATAATGGCTACCGGTTACGGTTTCACCAGGCGTTGGGAAAGATTTGAGGTTGAGGATGTGATCGGCATTGATGCTGCCAAGAACAACGAGGTTGCCTGCGGTTTTCATGTTCGGAGTGTCCAGTAAAGTGCGCCACCGGGTTAGGGTGGCGCGTGCCCTGCTTTTCTTTTTACGCTTTCATCTTCAGAACCAGGCCCTGGGATGGCGTATTTATGTCTCCATCAGGTCGCGAGCGACCTGAATCGGTGTTACTGCTTGATGACCAGCTTCAGATCAACCGGATATTTAGCCTGAACCTTCTCGCCTTTCAGAACCTTATCCGCAGTTTCCACGCCTTTCGCGCCGATCTGATCCGGCAACTGAGCAATGGTCGCAGCCAGTTTGCCATCATTTACTGCTTTTTCGCCATCTGGCGTGCCGTCAAATCCAACCACCATCACATCAGATTTACCCGCGGTTTGCAGTGCGCGCAGCGCACCCAGCGCCATTTCATCGTTCTGGGCAAATACGGCCTGCACGTCAGGATGTGCAGTCAGCAGGTTCTGCATGACGTTCAGACCCTTAGTGCGGTCGAAGTCTGCCGGCTGGCTGGCCAGTACGTTAAATTTGTGTGCCGCAACGGCTTGCTGGAAACCTTCGCCACGCTCACGCGCCGCTGAAGTACCGGCAATCCCCTGCAGTTCGATAACTTTCGCGCCTTCACCTGCTTTCTTCGCGATGTAATCACCCGCAATTTTACCGCCCAGCACGTTATCAGACGCAATGTGGCTGACCACATCACCTTTTGTCGCCTGACGATCCAGGGTAATAACCGGGATCTTCGCCTGGTTAGCCATCTTAACAGCGTTACCAACGGCATCAGAGTCAGTCGGGTTAATCAGCAGAATTTTAGTTCCACGAACCGTTAAGTCCTGAACGTTAGCCAGCTCTTTCGCCGGGTTGTTCTGTGAATCCAGAATCACCAGGTTATAGCCCAGCTTATCCGCCTCTTTTTGCGCGCCATCCTTCAGAGACACAAAGAACGGGTTATTGAGGGTGGAGACCACCAGCGCAATGGTATCTTTCGCCATCGCATTCGCGCTCACGGTGGCGCTCAGCGCAACAGCAGAAACCAGGGTAGCCAGTTTTTTCATGTTCATATTTAAGATGTCCTGTAATCGTTGTTACTGCTTTTTGTTGTCTACCAGTACCGCCAGCAAAATCACCACCGCTTTGACGATCATCTGGTAATAGGAGGATACACCTAACAAATTCAAACCATTATTGAGGAAACCGAGAATTAATGCGCCGATCAGCGTCCCAACAATACGTCCTTTACCGCCCGCCAGGCTGGTACCGCCTAACACCACCGCAGCGATAGCATCCAGCTCATAGCCAGTACCTGCCGTCGGCTGCGCAGAGGAGAGACGAGCCACTTCAATGATGCCCGCCAGCGATGCCAGCAGACCGCACAGGGAGTAAACGATAATTTTGATTTTACTCACGCTGATACCGGACAGACGCGTCGCCGCTTCGTTACCGCCCAGCGCATAGATGTAACGCCCCAGACGCGTATGGTGCAGCATGTACCACGCCGCCAGGAAGACAATCCCCATGATCCACACAGGCGTAGGCACGCCTAACGGACGACCAATACCAAACCAACCAAACAGATCGGCATTGTCAGTAAACCCGGTATTTACCGGACTGCCGTTGGTGTACACCATGGTCACACCGCGCAGCAGCAGCATCATCACCAACGTGGCGATAAACGCCTGCACGCGGCCTTTCGCGACAATGACCCCGGTTACTGCGCCAATGGCAGCGCCGAGCGCCAAAGCAGCGGCAACGGCCACCAGCGCATTGACTTCAATACCGACAATGGACGCTGCCACCGCACCGGTAAGCGCCAGCAAGGAACCGACGGACAGATCGATACCCGACGTCAGGATGACCAACGTCATGCCGACGGCCATGATGGCGTTTACCGACGTTTGCTGGAGAATGTTGAACAGATTATTAACGGTAAAAAAGTTGGGGCTCATGGTGGAAACAATCGCGATCAGCACTAACAGAGCGATGAGCGACTTTTGCTCCAGAAGCCATGCTTTAGTGAAATAACGGCGACCAGAAACAGCCTGGGTAGTCATCTTTTTTACTCCTGATTCACGCGATTAAGCTTGCCCACAGCGGCAGCCATTAATACTTCCTGAGTGGCCTGCTCGCGAGTGAATTCACCGCCGAGATGCCCTTCATGCATAACGATAATACGATCGCTCATGCCCAATACTTCTGGCATCTCAGAGGAGACCAGAATGATGCTCAGCCCATCGGCCTTAAACTGGTTGATAAGCTGATAAATTTCTTTCTTAGCCCCAACGTCGACGCCGCGTGTTGGTTCATCGAGGATCAGGACTTTTGGTCGGGTCATCAGACCGCGCGCAATGGCCACTTTCTGCTGGTTACCGCCCGAGAGCAGGCCGATAGCCTGTTCCATCGATGGCGTTTTAACATTGAACAGACGAATAAAATCACCTACCGCCTGCTGCTCATCTTTATGCTTCAGGCTTCCACCTGCGCGGCTGAAATAGCGCAGCGCGGTCAGTGACATGTTCTCTTTCACCGACATGCCCAGCACTAAGCCATCACGTTTACGGTCTTCAGAAATATAGACGATGCCGTTTGCAAGGCCATCCTGTGGCGAACGGGTGACAACTTCATGCCCATCAAGCGTGACGTAGCCGCTGGTGCGCGGCAATGCGCCATACAACACTTTCATCAGCTCGGTACGTCCGGCGCCCATCAGCCCCGATACGCCAAGGATCTCGCCTTTACGCAGCGTGAACGAAACATCGTTTACCCCTGGGCCGCACAGATTATCGACCTTCAGGCGAATATCGCCCGGCGCTTTTTCCAGACGCGGGTACTGATCTTCCAGCTTACGTCCCACCATCATTTCAATCAGTGAGTCTTCGGTCAGCGTTGCGACTTCACGCTCGGCAATGAATTGCCCGTCACGGAAGACGGTCACGTCATCACAGATTTCGAAGATCTCTTTCATACGGTGGGAGATATAGACAATGCCGCGCCCCTGCGATTTCAGCTCGCGGATAACGCGGAACAGGGATTCGGTTTCGGTATCGGTGAGCGCATCCGTCGGCTCATCCATAATGATGACCTTCGACTCAAAGCTCAGCACTTTAGCAATTTCGACCATTTGCTGATCGCCAATCGACAACTCACCGACCAGCCTGTCGCTTTTAAAGCGCAGATTGAGTTTGGCGAGCAGCAGATCGGCTTCGGCGTACATCTTCTTCCAGTCAATTTTGCCAAAGCGATTCACAAACTCACGGCCAAGAAAAATGTTCTCAGCGATAGTGAGTTGCGGAATCAGGTTCAATTCCTGGTGGATGATACCGATTCCGGCTTCCTGAGAGGATTTCGGGCCATTAAAGGTGGTCTCTTTCCCCAGCCACAATAAAGAGCCAGCATCACGGGTGTAGATCCCGGTCAGCACTTTCATCATGGTGGATTTGCCCGCGCCGTTTTCGCCCACCAGCGCCATTACGCGGCCTGGATAGACATTCAGCGCAGCGCCGGATAGCGCTTTTACGCCCGGGAACGCTTTATCGATCCCTTTGAGTTGCAGTAATGCGTTCATGATGGCCTCAGAACGTGACGCCAGCACAGAGAATGATATTCGCATACGGAGAACACTCTCCGCTGCGAATTACCGCCTGACTGTCTGCGGTTTGTTTTTTGAATTGTTCATGCGTGGTGTAACGAATTTCTATGGTGTTTCCCTGGTGTTGTTGCAGTTGCTCAATGTGGCTGAGCAACGTTTCGTGGAGTTGCGGATTATGTTGTTTAATTTCCGTCGCGAGAATGGCCGCCTCGACCTGCATTTCACGTGTAACCACATCCAGTACCTGCATAAAAGAAGGTACGCCCTGGGTTAATGCCATATCAATACGCGTTGTGCTATTCGGGATGGGTAAACCGGCATCACACACCACCAGCGTATCGGTATGTCCCAGACGGGAGATCACCGTTGAAATTTCAGAGTTGAGTACCGTGCCTTTCTTCATTTTCTTTCCCCACTAGCGAAACGTTTCGCTGAAGATAAGTGTAGTGCGAAGAATGGACAGAAAACCACCGCGACGTTACGAAAATGTGATCGCCATCGAAACGTTTCGCAAGGATTATCATTTGATGAAATGAAAACTGGGAGGGACAAAACAAAACGCCCCCTTTCGCGATGAAAGAGGGCGTCGATTGCCTTAAATCTCTACCTGAGTACCGAGCTCAATAACCCGGTTTGGTGGGATTTCAAACTGGTCCGGCGCGCGCAGCGCATTGCGCTGTAGCAGCAGATATAGCTTGCCGCGCAGACGCAAATACCATGGCCGTTTGCCGACAATCAGCGACTCGTGCGACATAAAGAAGGAGGTTTCCATCATCCGACAGCTTAAGCCTTCCAGACCGCAGCGATGGAACACTTCCTCAACGTTCGGCGTTTCACGCCAGCCGTAGCTGGCCACTACGCGCCAGAAGGTGGGCGATAACTGCTCAATCTGCACCCTACGCACGTTGTGCACGTATGGCGCATCTTCCGTACGCAGCGTCAGCAGAATCACGCGTTCATGCAGCACCTTGTTATGCTTGAGGTTATGCAGAAGCGCAAACGGGATGACGTTCAGCGCACGCGACATATATACCGCCGTTCCCGGCACGCGTACCGGTGGGGATTTCTCCAGAGAGGCAATCATCGCCTCCAGAGAGTTGCCGTGCTCATGCATGCGACGCAGCAGACGGAAACGCTCGCTTTTCCACGTAGTCATGATGGTGAACATCACCAGACCCAGCGTCAGAGGCAGCCAACCGCCGGAAATCAGTTTATCGAGGTTCGCGGAGAACAACGGAACATCGACGCACAAGAACGCCACCAGGATCAGGAAGACGAAGTATTTATTCCAGTGCCAGTTTTTGCGCGCCACGGTGGTAGACAGAATAGATGTCAGTACCATTGTCCCCGTTACCGCAATCCCGTACGCCGCGGCCAGATTACTGGAGTGTTCAAAGCTCACAATCACGATAACCACCGCAAAATAGAGCATCCAGTTAACGAAAGGAATGTAGATCTGACCCGATTCCATTTCCGAAGTATGAATGATCCGCATCGGCGACAAATACCCCAGACGCACGGCCTGACGCGTCAGCGAGAAGACACCGGAAATTACCGCCTGCGAAGCGATAACCGTTGCCAGCGCGGCAAGGATCAGGAGTGGTATCAATGCCCAGTCCGGCGCCAGCAGGAAAAACGGGTTTTTGATCGCTTCAGGATGCTTTAACAGCAGCGCCCCCTGACCAAAATAGTTCAGCACCAGCGAAGGCAATACCACCGAGAACCATGCCAGTCTAATCGGCAACTTACCGAAGTGCCCCATATCCGCATACAGCGCTTCAACACCGGTAATCGACAGCACTACAGCGCCCAGCGCAATAAAGGACAACGTTTTGAATTCGAGGAAGAAATGCACCGCCCAGTACGGATTTAGCGCCTGCAGTACCTCCGGGTTACCAATAATACTGCGCACGCCTAATACCGCGAGCGTCAGGAACCACAGCAGCATAATCGGCGCAAACAGTTTACCAACCATGCCGGTACCGTGTTTTTGAATCATAAACAGCAGGGTCAGCACGATAATCGAGAGCGGAACAATCCAGGTATCCAGCTGCGGTGCAACAATCTCCAGACCTTCAATCGCCGACATCACTGAAATGGCTGGCGTAATCACCACTTCACCATAGAAGAAGCTGCCGCCAATCAACCCCATGATGACCAGCATCGAGGTTGTTCGCGCCGAGGTATTGCGCCCGGCCAATGACATCAACGTCAGGATCCCACCTTCCCCGGCGTTATCCGCACGCATGACAAACGTCAGATATTTAATGGAGACAACAAAGATCAGCAGCCAGAAAATCAGCGAGAGAAAACCAAACACAGCATCACGTTCAACGCCAAAACCAAACTGGCCAGACAAACATTCACGAAGCGTATAAAGTGGGCTGGTACCAATATCACCGTAGACAACCCCAATGGCCGCAAGGGTAATCGCAGACAATGATTGTTTATTATCAGTGCTCATAGACTCGTCTTTCGTTTATACACATCATCATTCAAGCCACTCCGTGTGGGTTGCATTCGTTATTCCCCCCATCCCAGAAGAAAACTCCATTGCCGCCTTGGTGCAGTATGATTGATATGGTGTATATATAAGAAATGTGTGCGTCGTCCCTTGGCCCACAAAAAGGCGCACAGTATGCACGATTAATCATAAAATCGTACCCCTAAATGAGACCAGATTAATCTGGCTCAAAGAAAAATAAGCGCACCTTCAGTCTATTACTGCACTGGTGTGAAGCATCTATACTCGCAGTTTATGCAGCACATTTGGCGAAAGGACGCCACTTCATTATGGCTCACCCACATTTATTAGCGGAAAGAATTTCCCGTCTGAGCAATGCGCTGGAAAAGGGACTTTATGAACGTAGCCACGCCATTCGCCTTTGCCTGCTGGCTGCTCTAAGCGGCGAGAGCGTATTCTTATTAGGTCCTCCAGGGATCGCAAAAAGCTTAATTGCCCGTCGACTGAAGTTTGCTTTTCAAAACGCCCGCGCTTTCGAATACCTGATGACGCGCTTCTCTACGCCGGAAGAGGTGTTTGGGCCGCTGTCTATCCAGGCGCTGAAAGACGAAGGTCGCTATGAACGCTTAACGGCGGGCTATTTACCCGAAGCTGAAATTGTCTTTCTCGATGAAATCTGGAAAGCAGGCCCGGCCATTCTCAACACCCTGTTGACCGCTATTAACGAACGGCATTTTCGTAACGGCGCGCATGAAGAGAAAATCCCGATGCGTCTGCTGGTGGCAGCCTCCAACGAACTGCCTGAAGCAGACAGCAGCCTGGAAGCCCTGTACGACCGTATGCTGATCCGCCTGTGGCTGGATAAAGTTCAGGACAAGGCCAACTTCCGCTCCATGCTGTTAAGCCAGCAGGATGAAAGTGACAACCCGGTCCCGGCGTCGTTACAGGTGACGGATGAAGAGTATTACCAGTGGCAAAAGGACATTGGCGCCATCAAGCTTCCCGATCGCGTCTTTGAGCTTATTTTCACACTGCGCCAACAGCTAGACGCATTACCGAATGCCCCCTATGTATCCGATCGCCGCTGGAAAAAAGCTATCCGCTTACTCCAGGCCAGCGCCTTCTTCAGCGGACGTGATGCGGTCGTGCCTATCGACCTGATCCTGTTGAAAGATTGCCTGTGGTACGACGCGCAAAGCCTGAATCTGATGCAACAGCAGCTTGAAATTTTGATGACCGGACACGCCTGGCAGCAGCAAGCCATGCTGACGCGTCTGGCCAGCATTGTGCAGCGCCGTATCCAGCTCCAGCAGCAGCAAAGCGACAAAACGGCATTCACGGTGATCCGTCAGGGCGGCATGTTCAGCCGTCGTCCTCATTATGATTTACCGCCGGAAGCCACTTCTTCAGTCGTGACATTACTGCTGCAAAAACCCTTAAAACTGCATGATATGGAAGTTATCCATATTGCTTTCGAACGGGGAGCGCTGGAACAGTGGCTAACCAAAGGCGGTGAGATCCGCGGAAAATTAAACGGGATCGGCTTCGCCCAAACGCTGAACATGGAAGTCGATAGCGCACAGCACCTGGTTGTGCGCGACGTCAGTTTGCAAGGCTCTCGTCTGGCGCTGCCCGGTGCATCGCAAGAGAGTATGCCTGATGAGATAAAACAGCAGCTTGAAGCACTTGATAACGAGTGGCACCAGCAGCACAGTGCATTCAGCGAACAGCAAAAATGTCTGTTTATTCATAGCGACTGGTTAGGCCGCATTGAGGCCAGCCTGCAGGATGTCGGGGCACAAATCCGCCAGGCGCAACAATGCTAACCCTTGATACGCTCAATATCATGCTGGCAGTCAGTGAAGAGGCGATGATCGAAGAGATGATCGTCGCCCTGCTGGCTTCTCCAAAGATGGTGGTGTTTTTTAAAAAGTTTCCTCGCCTTAAAAAAGCGATTACTGACGATATTCCCCGCTGGCGCGAGTCACTGCGCAGCCGCCTCAAAGATACCCATGTACCGCCGGAGTTGACGGAAGAGGTCATTTGTTACCAACAAAGCCAGCTCCTCTCTCATGCGCAGTTTATGGTCCAGCTCCCGCAAATATTGGCGCTATTACACCGCCTACATTCGCCGTGGGCCGGGCAAGCGCAGCAACTGGTTGATGACAACAGTACCTTTACGCCCGCCCTGCATACGCTTTTTCTCCAGCGCTGGCGCCTGAGTCTGGTGGTACAAACTACAACGCTGAATCAGCAACTGCTGGAAGATGAGCGTGAACATTTACTTAGTGAAGTTCAGGAACGGATGACCCTCAGCGGGCAACTGGAACCCGTTCTGGCAGAAAACGACAACGCCGCAGGCCGGTTATGGGATATGAGCGCAGGTCAAATCAAGCGCGGCGATTATCAACTGATGGTGAAATATGGCGAATTCCTGACGCAACAACCCGAACTCCAGCGTCTGGCTGAACAGTTAGGCCGTTCCAGAGAGGCCAAATCTGTGCCGCGTAAAGATGCGCCCATGGAGACCTTCCGTACCTTTGTGCGGGAACCCGCCACCGTCCCGGAACAGGTGGATGGCATCCAGCAAAGTGACGACATCCTGCGCCTGTTGCCGCCGGAACTGGCCACACTGGGCATTACTGAACTGGAATACGAGTTCTACCGACGGCTGGTGGAAAAGCAGCTGTTGACCTATCGTCTGCACGGCGAGGCATGGCGCGAGAAAGTAACGGAACGTCCGGTGGTGCATCAGGATTTTGACGAGCAGCCACGCGGACCGTTTATTGTTTGCGTTGATACGTCGGGATCAATGGGCGGTTTTAATGAGCAATGTGCAAAAGCCTTTTGCCTGGCGCTAATGCGCGTCGCCCTGGCCGATAACCGGCGCTGTTTCATTATGCTGTTTTCAACAGAAGTGGTGCGCTATGAGCTGTCTGGTCCGGAAGGCATTGAACAAGCGATCCGTTTTTTAAGCCAGCGTTTTCGCGGCGGTACCGATATTGCCAGCTGCTTTCGCGCCATTATTGAGCGCATGCAGGGCCGGGAATGGTTTGATGCCGATGCGGTGGTGATCTCTGATTTTATCGCTCAGCGATTGCCCGATGAGGTCGTCAATAAAGTGGGTGAATTACAGCGGGTGCACCAGCATCGTTTTCATGCGGTGGCGATGTCAGCACACGGCAAACCCGGCATCATGCGCATTTTCGATCATATCTGGCGCTTTGATACCGGGATGCGAAGCCGCCTGCTCAGACGCTGGCGGCGTTAATTATTACAGCAGGGAAGAAACGCTTTCACGTACCTGTGCCGGCCACACGCCACACTGCACCTGACCAATGTGCGGTAATTGCAGCAGCAGCATGGTCAAACGCGACTGTCCAATGCCGCCACCGATTGTCTGCGGCATTTCACCACGCAGCAGCGCCTGGTGCCATTCCAGACTCAGACGATCTTCATCACCGGTCAATGAAAGCTGGTGTTTAAGGGTGTCGGCATCCACACGGATCCCCATCGAAGACAGCTCAAACGCATCTTCCAGAACCGGGTTCCACACCAGAATATCACCGTTCAGACCGGCGTGACCCAGCTCAGACGCTGAGCTCCAGTCATCATAATCCGGCGCGCGTACATCGTGACGGTGACCGTCACTGAGCTTGCCGCCGATCCCTACCAGGAATACTGCGCCCAGTTCTTTCGCGATCGCACGTTCACGACCTTTCGCGTCAAGATCCGGATAACGAGATAACAGCTCCTGGCTATGAACAAAGTGGATCTGCTCTGGCAGGAACGGTGCCAGACCAAACTCTTTACTAACCGCAGCCTCGGTGGCCTTAATTCCCGCCCAGATAGCCTCTACCGTGCTTTTCAGAGTGGAGAATTGACGCTCGCCGTCGCCCATCACGCGCTCCCAGTCCCACTGGTCAACATACACTGAGTGCAGTGGGGAGAGGCGATCTTCATCGGGACGCAGGGCCTTCATGTGCGTGTACAACCCTTCGCCTGCGCTAAAGTCGTGTTGTCCTAACGTTTGACGCTTCCACTTCGCCAGTGAATGAACCACTTCGAATTGAGCGTCCGGCAATGCTTTAACCTTCACCTGCACCGCTTTTTCACAGCCCGACAAGTTATCTTGCGTGCCATCTCCTACGCGGCTGAGGATCGGAGCCTGAACTTCGATCAGACCTAAACGCTCTTCCAGCTGACGAGAAAAATGAGATTTTACGAAGCTAATTTGACGTTGTTTGGCAATGTAAGCGGTTTTCATTATGTGTACTCCTGTGTCCTGTTGCCTATGATTAAGCAACAGAATGGAGGTAATATTCAATAATCAACAAACAAAAAGCCGACTTCGATTTTGATTCGTTAAAAATAACGTCTAAAATAAAAAGAATCATTAATCTACATAAGAAAAACCTATGGAAAATTATCAGATCGACAATCTGGACCGCGGCATTCTTGATGCCCTGATGGAAAATGCTCGCACCGCCTACGCAGAATTGGCCAAACAGTTTGGCGTTAGTCCGGGGACAATTCACGTTCGCGTAGAAAAGATGAAGCAGGCCGGGATCATCACCGGTGCGCGTATTGATGTCAGTCCCAAACAGTTGGGTTATGACGTCGGCTGCTTTATCGGCATCATTCTGAAAAGCGCGAAGGACTATCCGTCAGCGCTGGCCAGACTGGAAAGCCTTGACGAAGTGACCGAAGCCTATTACACCACCGGCCACTACAGCATCTTTATTAAGGTGATGTGCAAGTCGATCGACGCGCTGCAACAGGTACTTATCAACAAGATCCAAACAATTGATGAAATTCAGTCCACTGAAACCCTGATCGTCCTGCAGAACCCGATCATGCGTACCATCAAGCCATGATCATTTTTTTTAATCCCACATTTTTCCACAGGTAGATCCCAGCTCGCTCACAGCGTACAATGCGCCTTCTTTATAAAGGTGGGCGAGCATGGCAGACATCACTCTTATCAGCGGCAGCACGCTTGGCAGTGCGGAATATGTAGCAGAACATCTGGCTGAAAAGCTGGACGACGCCGGTTTTTCCAGCGAAATACTGCATGGACCAATGCTGGATGAGGTTCCGGCTGAAGGGATCTGGCTGATTATCAGCTCCACACACGGTGCTGGAGACATTCCTGACAACCTGCAGCCTTTATATGATGCGTTACGCGAACAAAAACCGGACCTGTCGCAAGTAAACTTCGGCGCAATCGGCATCGGCAGTCGTGAATATGACACCTTTTGCGGCGCAATCGACAAGCTGGAAGCAGAACTGAAAGCCTGTGGGGCAAAACAGATCGGCGAAACGCTTAAGATCAACGTGCTGGAACATGAAATTCCGGAAGATCCGGCTGAAATTTGGCTGGGATCCTGGCATCCATTGCTCAGAGATTTGTAAAGATCATGCTTTTTTATGTGGATAACTCTGGTTAAAAGCTTGGATCAACCGGTAGTTATCCAAAGAATAACGGCTGTTCAGTTTTTGAGTTGTGTATAACCCTTCATTCTGATCCCAGCTTATACGGACCAGGATCACCGATCATTCACAGCTAATGATCCTCAGCAACCTGTTGATCTTATTCAAAGGATCGTCCTTATCCACAGAGAGTGGCGATCCTAATAAGAGATCACAATAAAACAGATCTCTAAATAAAAAGATCTTCTTTTTAATACCCAGGATCCCAGGTCTTTCTCGATCGACTAAAGTTGAGTAGAATCCACGGCCCGGGCTTCAATCCATTTTCACACCGCGTTATGCGAGGCAATTACCATGTTTTATCAGGATCCTTTTGACGTCATCATCATTGGCGGGGGTCATGCAGGCACCGAGGCCGCAATGGCCGCGGCGCGAATGGGACAACAGACCCTGCTTTTGACACACAATATCGACACACTGGGGCAGATGAGCTGCAACCCGGCGATTGGCGGTATTGGGAAGGGACACCTGGTAAAAGAAGTGGATGCGCTTGGTGGATTGATGGCAAAAGCGATCGACCACGCAGGTATCCAGTTTAGGATACTAAACGCAAGCAAAGGGCCAGCCGTTCGCGCTACCCGAGCTCAGGCCGATCGTGTGCTCTATCGTCAGGCAGTACGCACCGCGCTGGAGAATCAACCCAACCTGATGATCTTCCAGCAGGCGGTTGAAGATCTGATTGTTGAAAACGATCGTGTCGTGGGTGCCGTAACCCAAATGGGACTGAAGTTCCGTGCCAAAGCGGTCGTATTAACCGTGGGGACTTTCCTCGACGGCAAAATCCATATTGGTCTGGACAACTACAGCGGCGGCCGTGCTGGCGATCCGCCGTCTATTCCGCTGTCACGCCGTCTGCGTGAACTACCGCTGCGCGTCAGCCGCCTGAAAACCGGTACGCCACCGCGTATTGATGCACGTACTATCGATTTCAGCGTACTGGGTCAACAAAACAGCGACAACCCGATGCCGGTCTTCTCATTCCTGGGCGACGCTTCCCAGCATCCGCGCCAGATGCCGTGTTACATCACGCATACCAATGAGAAAACCCATGACGTGATCCGCAATAACCTCGATCGTAGCCCAATGTATGCCGGCGTAATCGAAGGTATCGGCCCGCGCTACTGCCCGTCGATCGAAGACAAAGTGATGCGCTTTGCCGATCGCAACCAGCATCAGATCTTCCTCGAACCGGAAGGACTGACCTCTAACGAAATTTACCCGAACGGCATCTCCACCAGCCTGCCGTTCGATGTACAGATGCAAATTGTCCGATCCATGCAGGGGATGGAAAACGCCCGTATCGTTCGCCCTGGCTATGCGATTGAGTACGATTTCTTCGATCCGCGCGACCTGAAACCTACTCTGGAAAGCAAATTCATCCAGGGCCTGTTCTTTGCAGGCCAGATTAACGGTACAACCGGTTACGAAGAAGCCGCCGCCCAAGGGATGCTGGCAGGTCTCAACGCCGCACGCTTGTCTGCTGATAAAGACGGCTGGGCACCGCGTCGCGATCAGGCTTACCTTGGCGTGCTGGTCGACGATCTGTGCACGCTGGGAACCAAAGAACCGTACCGCATGTTTACCTCACGTGCTGAATACCGCTTGATGCTGCGTGAAGATAACGCCGACCTGCGTCTGACCGAAATTGGGCGTGAACTGGGTCTGGTGGACGATGAGCGTTGGGCTCGCTTCAACGAAAAGCTTGAGCGCATTGAACAGGAACGTCAGCGTCTCAAATCAACCTGGGTAAACCCGTTAGCGGAATCTGCAGCCGAAGTGAACGCTCACCTGGCAACACCTTTATCTCGTGAGGCCAGCGGTGAAGATCTCCTGCGTCGCCCGGATATGACCTATGCTCAGTTGACCTCTTTATCTGCATTCGCGCCGGCGCTAGATGATGCTCAGGCCGCGGAACAGGTTGAGATTCAGGTGAAATACGAAGGATATATCGCTCGTCAGCAGGAAGAAATCGAAAGGCAACAGCGTAATGAGAATACCCTGTTGCCTGCAACGCTGGATTATCGCCAGGTCTCGGGATTGTCGAATGAAGTCATCGCCAAACTGAACGATCACAAACCGGTATCGATTGGCCAGGCATCGCGCATTTCTGGCGTAACGCCTGCCGCCATCTCCATTCTGCTGGTATGGCTGAAAAAACAAGGTATGCTGCGCCGCAGCGCTTGATAACACTAATTTGGCGGGAGCGCTTCGCTTGTCCGCCCTACAAATTTGTAGGCCCGATAAGCGATAGCGCATCGGGCATTTGATTATTAACAGGTAACGACCGTGCTCAACAAACTCTCTCGTCTGCTGGCTGATGCCGGTATTTCTCTTACCGATCACCAGAAAAATCAGCTGATTGCGTATGTCGATATGCTGCACAAATGGAATAAAGCATACAACCTGACGTCGGTGCGGGATCCCAACGAAATGTTGGTGCGCCATATTCTGGACAGCATTGTTGTCGCGCCTTATCTGAAGGGCGGGCGCTTTATTGATGTTGGCACGGGACCGGGTCTGCCGGGAATTCCACTTTCTATCGTGCGGCCTGAAGCGCATTTCACACTGTTGGATAGCCTGGGAAAACGCATCCGTTTCTTACGTCAGGTGCAGCATGAGCTTGGTCTTACTAACATTACGCCTGTGCAAAGTCGGGTTGAAGAATTTCCTTCAGAGCCGCCATTTGATGGGGTGATCAGCCGTGCATTCGCGTCCCTCAATGATATGGTGAGCTGGTGTCATCACTTGCCGGGCCAGAACGGACGCTTTTATGCGCTCAAAGGTCAATTGCCTGAAGAGGAAATCGCCTCGTTGCCTGCAGAATTCAGCGTCGAGTCAGTCGAAAAATTACGCGTTCCACAACTGGATGGTGAACGTCATTTGGTGGTTATTAAACCAAACAAAATTTAATTTTTATCAAAAAAAATAGAGAAAAAACGGCTACCCCGGTGTTAAAAGTTATAGAGAGTAGTGAGGTGAAATGCTGTTGCATTTCACCTCTACCTTACGGTTTTGCATCATAACTATAACGTACCGTTTTTTGTTAAAAGCGAAACAAGTCAACTGTGAAAATATCAGTCTGCTAAAAATAGAACCTAAGAAACACCGCTTGTGTTAATTTTTTATTATAAATGTCAATCGATGGTTCTTTTGTTGTTAGGCGTTGTTTTTGAAATAGTGGCGCTTTTTACGCTTAAATATCAAAAAGATGAAATGGCACCATTTGCCACGTAAATAAATTATGCGAAGGGGAATATGTTCAATATGTGATCTGGTGCACGCTTTAACGCCAGTGTTTTCGCGGCATTTGCAGTTTTGCATGATCGTTCACAGTTTGCCAAAAAGTAATAAATGTGGGACAACGAAAAATATTTAAACATTTATTCACTTTTTAGCTACTTATTGTTTGAAATCACGAAGGCGCACCGTATAATTTGTCCGCTTTTTGATGCTTGACTCTAAGCCATAAAGAACGTTTTATACGACACGCGGCATACCTCGAAGGGAGCAGGAGTAAACACGTGATGTCTATGTCGCTCTTGAGTCGAAACGTTGCTCGTAAGCTTTTGCTCACACAGCTTCTGGCGGTAATAGCAAGTGGATTGCTGTTTAGCCTCAAAGACCCCTTCTGGGGCATCTCCGCACTGTGCGGGGGATTGGCAGTGTTACTGCCCAATGTGTTGTTTATGATATTCGCCTGGCGTCACCAGGTGCATACACCAGCGAAAGGTCGGGTAGCCTGGACGTTCGCTTTCGGCGAAGCCTTCAAGGTGTTAGCGATGCTGGTGTTGCTGGTTGTGGCGTTGGCTGTTTTGAAAGCGGTATTCGTGCCGCTGATCGTTACGTGGGTTTTGGTGCTGGTGGTTCAGATACTGGCGCCGGCTGTAATTAACAACAAAGGGTAAAGGCATCATGGCTTCAGAAAATATGACGCCGCAGGATTACATAGGACACCATCTGAATAACCTTCAGTTGGACCTACGTACATTCTCGCTGGTGGATCCGCACAACCCCCCAGCCACCTTCTGGACGCTCAATATTGACTCCATTTTCTTCTCGGTGGTTCTGGGTCTGTTGTTCCTGTTAATGTTCCGTAGCGTTGCCAAAAAGGCGACCAGCGGCGTTCCAGGTAAATTTCAGACCGCGATTGAGCTGGTAATCGGCTTTGTGCATGGCAGCGTGAAAGACATGTACCATGGCAAAAGCAAGCTGATTGCTCCGCTGGCCCTGACGATTTTCGTCTGGGTATTCCTGATGAACTTTATGGATTTGCTGCCTATCGACCTGCTGCCGTACATCGGTGAGCATATCTTTGGCCTGCCGGCTCTGCGTGTGGTTCCGTCCGCTGACGTGAACATCACCCTGTCGATGGCGCTGGGCGTATTTATCCTCATTCTGTTCTACAGCATCAAAATGAAAGGCATCGGTGGCTTCGCGAAAGAGTTGACGCTGCAGCCGTTCAATCACTGGGCGTTCATCCCTATCAACTTAATCCTTGAAGGGGTAAGCCTGCTGTCCAAACCAATCTCTCTTGGTCTGCGACTGTTCGGTAACATGTACGCTGGTGAGCTGATTTTCATTCTGATTGCTGGTCTGTTGCCGTGGTGGTCACAGTGGATTCTGAATGTGCCGTGGGCCATTTTCCACATACTGATTATCACGCTGCAAGCCTTCATATTTATGGTTCTGACGATTGTCTATCTGTCGATGGCATCTGAAGAGCATTAATTTACCAACACTACTACGTTTTAACTGAAACAAACTGGAGACTGTCATGGAAAACCTGAATATGGATCTGCTGTACATTGCTGCCGCTGTGATGATGGGTCTGGCGGCAATCGGTGCTGCGATCGGTATCGGCATCCTCGGGGGTAAATTCCTGGAAGGCGCAGCGCGTCAACCGGATCTGATTCCTCTGCTGCGTACTCAGTTCTTTATCGTTATGGGTCTGGTGGATGCAATCCCAATGATCGCTGTAGGTCTGGGTCTGTACGTGATGTTTGCTGTCGCGTAGTAAGCGTTGCTTGAATTAAGAGCAATATCAGAACGTTAACTAGATAGAGGCATTGTGCTGTGAATCTTAACGCAACAATCCTCGGCCAGGCCATCGCGTTTGTCCTGTTCGTTCTGTTCTGCATGAAGTACGTATGGCCGCCGTTAATGGCTGCCATCGAAAAACGTCAAAAAGAAATTGCTGACGGCCTTGCTTCTGCAGAACGAGCACATAAGGATCTTGACCTTGCAAAGGCCAGCGCGACCGACCAGCTGAAAAAAGCGAAGGCGGAAGCTCAGGTAATCATCGAGCAGGCGAACAAACGTCGTGCTCAGATCCTGGACGAAGCTAAAACTGAAGCAGAGCAGGAACGTACTAAAATCGTGGCACAGGCGCAGGCGGAAATTGAAGCCGAGCGTAAACGTGCTCGCGAAGAGCTGCGTAAGCAAGTTGCTATCCTGGCTGTTGCTGGCGCCGAGAAGATCATCGAACGTTCCGTGGATGAAGCTGCTAATAGCGACATCGTGGACAAACTTGTCGCTGAACTGTAAGGAGGGAGGGGCTGATGTCTGAATTTATTACGGTAGCTCGCCCCTACGCCAAAGCAGCTTTTGACTTTGCCGTTGAGCACCAAAGCGTAGACCGTTGGCAGGATATGCTGACTTTCGCCGCTGAGGTGACGAAAAACGAACAAATGGCAGAGCTTCTCTCTGGCGCATTGGCGCCAGAAACGCTCGCTGAGTCGTTTATCGCCGTGTGCGGTGAGCAGCTGGACGAAAGCGGCCAAAACCTGATTAGGGTAATGGCTGAAAATAACCGTCTGAATGCGCTCCCGGATGTTCTTGAGCAGTTTATTCATCTGCGTGCAGCCAGTGAGGCTATCTCTGAGGTAGAAGTCACTTCTGCCAATGCACTGAGTGATGAACAGCTTACGAAGATTAGTGCAGCGATGGAAAAACGTCTGTCACGCAAAGTTAAGCTGAATTGCAAAATCGATAAGTCTGTAATGGCAGGCGTAATCATCCGAGCGGGTGATATGGTCATTGATGGCAGCGTACGCGGCCGTCTTGAGCGCCTTGCAGACGTCTTGCAGTCTTAAGGGGACTGGAGCATGCAACTGAATTCCACCGAAATCAGCGAACTGATCAAGCAGCGCATTGCTCAGTTCAATGTTGTGAGCGAAGCTCACAACGAAGGTACTATTGTTTCTGTAAGTGACGGTGTTATCCGCATTCACGGCCTGGCCGATTGTATGCAGGGTGAGATGATTTCCCTGCCGGGTAACCGTTACGCTATCGCACTGAACCTGGAGCGCGACTCCGTAGGTGCTGTTGTGATGGGTCCATACGCTGACCTCGCCGAAGGCATGAAGGTTAAGTGTACGGGTCGTATTCTGGAAGTTCCGGTTGGCCGTGGCCTGCTGGGTCGTGTGGTGAACACTCTGGGTTCCCCGATTGACGGTAAAGGTCCGGTTGATAACGATGGCTTCTCGCCAATCGAAGTTATCGCACCGGGCGTAATCGAACGTCAGTCCGTCGACCAGCCAGTGCAGACCGGTTATAAATCTGTTGATGCCATGATCCCAATCGGACGTGGCCAGCGTGAGCTGATCATCGGTGACCGTCAGACCGGTAAAACCGCGATGGCTATCGATGCCATCATCAACCAGCGTGATTCCGGCATCAAATGTGTGTACGTGGCTATCGGCCAGAAAGCGTCCACCATTTCTAACGTGGTTCGTAAACTGGAAGAACACGGCGCACTGTCCAACACCATCGTTGTGGTGGCGACCGCGTCTGAATCTGCTGCACTGCAATACCTGGCGCCATATGCCGGTTGCGCAATGGGCGAATACTTCCGTGACCGCGGTGAAGATGCACTGATCGTTTACGATGACCTGTCTAAACAGGCTGTTGCTTACCGTCAGGTTTCCCTGCTGCTCCGTCGTCCGCCAGGACGTGAAGCATTCCCGGGCGACGTATTTTACCTCCACTCCCGTCTGCTGGAACGCGCATCCCGCGTTAACGCGGAATATGTTGAGAAGTTCACCAATGGTGAAGTTAAAGGTAAAACCGGTTCCCTGACCGCTCTGCCGATTATCGAAACCCAGGCGGGTGACGTTTCTGCGTTCGTTCCGACCAACGTAATTTCTATTACCGATGGTCAGATCTTCCTGGAAACCAACCTGTTCAACTCCGGTATTCGTCCGGCAGTTAACCCGGGTATCTCCGTATCTCGTGTAGGTGGCGCAGCGCAGACCAAGATCATCAAGAAACTGTCCGGTGGTATTCGTACCGCGCTGGCGCAGTATCGTGAACTGGCCGCGTTTTCTCAGTTCGCTTCCGACCTGGATGAAGCTACGCGTAAGCAGCTGAGCCACGGTCAGAAAGTAACTGAACTGCTGAAGCAGAAACAGTATGCGCCAATGTCTGTTGCACAGCAGGGTGTGGTGCTGTTTGCGGCTGAACGCGGTTACCTCGAAGATGTGGAACTGGCGAAAATCGGTAGCTTCGAAGCCGCTCTGCTGGCTTACGTCGACCGTGACCACGCTCCGCTGATGCAAGAGATCAACCAGTCCGGTGGCTATAACGATGAAATCGAAGGCAAGCTGAAAGCTATCCTCGATTCCTTCAAGGCAACCCAGTCCTGGTAACGTCTGGCGGTCTGTCTTAGGACGGACCGCAAGGCATTGAGGAGAAGCTCATGGCCGGCGCAAAAGAGATACGTAGTAAGATCGCAAGCGTCCAGAACACGCAGAAGATCACTAAAGCGATGGAGATGGTCGCCGCTTCCAAAATGCGTAAATCGCAGGATCGCATGGCGGCCAGCCGTCCTTATGCAGAGACCATGCGCAAAGTGATTGGTCACCTTGCGAATGGTAATCTGGAATATAAGCACCCTTACCTGGAAGAACGCGACGTTAAACGCGTGGGCTACCTGGTGGTGTCGACCGACCGTGGTCTGTGCGGTGGCTTGAACATTAACCTGTTCAAAAAGCTGCTGGCGGATATGAAAACATGGTCCGATAAAGGCGTTCAGTGCGATATCGCAATGATCGGCTCTAAGGGCGTGTCTTTCTTTAACTCCGTTGGCGGTAATGTGATTGCTCAGGTAACCGGCATGGGGGATAACCCTTCCCTGTCCGAACTGATCGGTCCGGTTAAAGTGATGCTGCAGGCCTACGACGAAGGTCGTCTGGACAAACTGTACGTTGTCAGCAACAAATTTATTAACACCATGTCTCAGACGCCAACCATCACCCAACTGCTGCCTTTGCCGGCATCAGATGATGATGAATTGAAGCGTAAATCCTGGGATTACCTGTATGAGCCAGACCCGAAAGCGCTGCTGGATACCCTGCTGCGTCGTTATGTCGAGTCTCAGGTTTATCAGGGCGTGGTAGAAAACCTGGCCAGCGAGCAGGCCGCACGTATGGTGGCGATGAAAGCCGCGACCGACAATGGCGGCAGCCTGATTAAAGAGCTGCAGTTGGTATACAACAAAGCTCGTCAGGCCAGCATTACTCAGGAACTCACCGAGATCGTCGGTGGTGCATCCGCGGTATAACCAGGTTAATTCGTAGAGGATTCAAGATGGCTACTGGAAAAATTGTCCAGGTAATCGGCGCCGTGGTTGACGTCGAATTCCCTCAGGATGCCGTACCGCGCGTGTACGATGCTCTTGAGGTTATGAATGGTAAAGAGAGCCTGGTGCTGGAAGTTCAGCAGCAGCTCGGCGGCGGTATCGTACGTACCATCGCCATGGGTTCTTCCGACGGTCTGCGTCGTGGTCTGGAAGTTAAAGACCTTGAGCACCCGATCGAAGTCCCGGTAGGTAAAGCAACCCTGGGTCGTATCATGAACGTCCTGGGTCACCCGATCGACATGAAAGGCGATATCGGTGAAGAAGAGCGTTGGGCTATCCACCGCGCAGCGCCTACCTATGAAGAACTGTCCAGTTCTCAGGAACTGCTGGAAACCGGCATCAAAGTTATCGACCTGATGTGTCCGTTCGCGAAGGGCGGTAAAGTTGGTCTGTTCGGTGGTGCGGGTGTAGGTAAAACCGTAAACATGATGGAGCTGATCCGTAACATCGCGATCGAACACTCCGGTTACTCAGTGTTTGCGGGCGTTGGTGAACGTACTCGTGAGGGTAACGACTTCTACCACGAAATGACCGACTCCAACGTTCTGGACAAAGTATCCCTGGTATATGGCCAGATGAACGAGCCGCCGGGAAACCGTCTGCGCGTTGCTCTGACCGGTCTGACCATGGCTGAGAAGTTCCGTGACGAAGGTCGTGACGTTCTGCTGTTCGTTGATAACATCTACCGTTACACCCTGGCCGGTACTGAAGTATCTGCACTGCTGGGTCGTATGCCATCAGCGGTAGGCTACCAGCCGACCCTGGCGGAAGAGATGGGTGTTCTGCAGGAACGTATCACCTCTACCAAAACCGGTTCTATCACCTCCGTTCAGGCGGTATACGTACCTGCGGATGACTTGACTGACCCATCCCCAGCAACCACCTTTGCTCACCTGGATGCAACCGTGGTACTGAGCCGTCAGATCGCATCCCTGGGTATCTACCCGGCCGTTGACCCGCTGGATTCCACCAGCCGTCAGCTGGATCCGCTGGTTGTTGGTCAGGAACACTACGACACCGCGCGTGGCGTACAGTCCCTGCTGCAGCGTTATCAGGAACTGAAAGACATCATCGCCATCCTGGGTATGGATGAATTGTCTGAAGAAGATAAACTGGTGGTAGCACGTGCGCGTAAGATCCAGCGCTTCCTGTCCCAGCCGTTCTTCGTTGCGGAAGTATTCACCGGTTCTCCAGGTAAATACGTTTCCCTGAAAGACACCATCCGTGGCTTTAAAGGCATCATGGAAGGCGAATACGACCACCTGCCAGAGCAGGCGTTCTACATGGTTGGTTCCATCGAAGAAGCTGTGGAAAAAGCCAAAAAACTTTAACGCCTTAATCGGAGGGTGATATGGCAATGACTTACCACCTGGACGTCGTCAGCGCAGAGCAACAAATGTTCTCTGGTCTGGTCGAAAAAATCCAGGTAACGGGTAGTGAAGGTGAACTGGGTATTTTCCCGGGTCACGCTCCGCTGCTCACCGCCATTAAGCCTGGTATGATCCGCATCGTTAAACAGTTCGGTCATGAAGAGTTTATCTACCTGTCCGGCGGCATTCTCGAAGTGCAGCCTGGCAGCGTGACCGTACTGGCTGACACCGCGATTCGCGGACAGGATCTCGATGAAGCGAGAGCCCTGGAAGCGAAGCGTAAGGCTGAAGAGCATATCAAGAGCTCTCATGGTGACGTGGATTACGCTCAGGCATCTGCGGAACTGGCCAAAGCGATCGCGAAACTACGCGTTATCGAGTTGACCAAAAAAGCGATGTAACACCGGCTTGAAAACACAAGGCCAGTCTGGTTTCCAGGCTGGCTTTTTTTTCGCTTTGTTTCAGGAAAAATGTAAATAAAAAGCAGTTTTATTATTTCGTGATTTAGATCAAAAAAATATTGATTGGTCAAAAATTGAGGCGTAGACTCTTTTTTGTGATGTATATCACATAATAAACTCAGATAAAAAAGAGATACCAACATGAAATTGATCAACAAAATCATCGCCCTGTTCAGCAATATGAGTTTTTAGTCTTCCCTGCCTGTTCTGTGGCGCGATGCGTAATGCAGTTTATCAGCTAGCGCCATTTGTTAAATTCCCCCCCTCCTGCTCTTTTCTTTCACATTGTATTGTCGTGTTTACCTTTTCTGCTTCCCACTGAATTGCATGCCTAAAATCATACCTTCGCTAATGTCATTCTTTATTTATGCGGCAAAAAAATAGCAAAAACATCCACCTAAGGCTTTAATAAGAGCAGACAGCTGGTTTTGGGGAGACAAAACACGTAGATATAGACGAAAATAGACAGTTATCAGATGGGGAATTTCCCCGATTGAACGTTTTATCTTCGGTCCATTTCACGATGAAAAAAATGTAGTATTTTCAATGTGAAACGGTATAAATTCGTTCTCAAATTACAGTCAGGACGTGTATGTTGAATAATGCTATGAGCGTCGTGATCCTTGCCGCAGGCAAAGGCACGCGTATGTATTCCGATCTCCCTAAAGTGCTGCATACCCTCGCAGGAAAACCGATGGTGCAGCATGTCATTGATGCCGCTAATGAATTAGGCGCGACTCACGTACATCTGGTCTACGGACACGGTGGTGATTTGCTTAAGCAGACGCTGAAAGATGGCAACCTGAACTGGGTACTGCAGGCCGAGCAGTTGGGTACCGGTCATGCAATGCAACAGGCGGCACCATTCTTTAGTGATGACGAAGACATTTTAATGCTCTATGGCGATGTGCCGCTGATCTCCACCGAAACACTACGTCGCCTGCGTGATGCTAAACCGCAGGGTGGAATCGGCTTGTTAACGGTAAACCTGGACGACCCATCGGGTTATGGGCGAATTACGCGTGATAACGGTAAAGTCACAGGCATTGTTGAACATAAGGATGCCACTGACGAGCAGCGTCAAATCCAGGAAATCAACACCGGCATCCTGATTGCCAACGGCGCAGACCTGAAGCGCTGGCTGTCCAAACTGACCAACAACAACGTGCAGGGTGAATACTACATCACCGATATCATTGCGATGGCATATCAGGAAGGGCGCGAAATTGCTGCGGTACATCCGGCACGAATCAGTGAAACGGAAGGGGTGAACAACCGTCTTCAGCTCTCTCGTCTGGAGCGTGTTTATCAGTCCGAGCAGGCAGAAAAACTGCTGTTGGCGGGCGTGATGCTGCGCGATCCGGCACGTTTTGATCTTCGCGGTACGCTTATTCACGGGCGCGATGTCGAAATTGATACTAACGTTATCATTGAAGGTAACGTAACCGTTGGGGATCGCGTCAAGATTGGCGCTGGCTGCATCATCAAAAACAGCGTGATTGGTGATGGTTGTGAGCTAAGTCCGTACAGCGTGGTGGAAGATGCGCATCTGGAAGCAGCATGCACCATCGGTCCTTTCGCGCGTCTGCGCCCGGGTGCAGAGCTGCAGGAAGGCGCACACGTGGGTAACTTCGTCGAAATGAAAAAAGCGCGTCTGGGTAAAGGCTCAAAAGCGGGTCACCTGACCTATCTGGGCGATGCGGAAATTGGCGATAACGTAAACATCGGCGCCGGTACGATCACCTGCAACTACGATGGCGCGAATAAATTTAAAACCATTATTGGCGATGATGTGTTTGTCGGTTCCGATACTCAGCTGGTGGCACCTGTCACCGTGGGTAAAGGCGCCACCATCGCGGCGGGGACGACCGTAACTCGCGATGTTGCCGATAACGAACTGGTATTAAGCCGTGTGCCTCAGGTCCATAAACAAGGCTGGCAGCGCCCGGTGAAGAAAAAGTAATTCAGTTTTTGCCGGATGGCGGCCTGCGTGCGGTGACGTTCTGTAGGCCTGATAAGCGTGAGCGCCATCAGGCAGACCAGAGACGAGGGGATAACATAATCCTCCGCTCAACAAGCAGTACCATAAAAATAACCCCACTCTCTACAAGGCTCGGGGCGCCCGGAAAGGGCAAATACAGGTCAGCGACAACGACAGGCAAATGCCTAAATTCGGAATCAAAAAATATGTGTGGAATTGTTGGCGCTATCGCGCAGCGTGATGTAGCTGAAATCCTTCTCGAAGGTTTACGCCGTCTGGAATATCGTGGTTATGACTCTGCTGGTCTGGCCGTTGTCGATGCTGAAGGCAATATGACTCGCCTGCGTCGTCTGGGTAAAGTGCAGATGCTGACTGCTGCAGCGGAAGAACATCCGCTGCATGGCGGTACCGGTATCGCTCATACCCGTTGGGCGACCCACGGAGAACCTTCAGAAGCGAACGCGCATCCCCATGTTTCTGAACACATTGTCGTGGTGCATAACGGCATCATTGAAAATCATGAACCGCTGCGTGAACTGCTGAAAACGCGTGGTTACACCTTTGTTTCTGAAACCGATACCGAAGTGATTGCTCACCTGGTGCACTGGGAGCTGGAACAGGGTGGTACGCTGCGTGAAGCCGTACTGCGTACTATTCCGCAACTGCGCGGTGCCTACGGGACGGTGATCATGGATACCCGTAGCCCGGAAACGCTGCTGGCGGCTCGTTCTGGTAGCCCGCTGGTGATTGGTCTGGGTATGGGTGAAAACTTTATTGCTTCCGATCAGCTGGCGCTGCTGCCGGTAACCCGTCGCTTTATCTTCCTGGAAGAGGGTGACATCGCGGAAGTGACCCGTCGTTCGGTCTCTATTTTCGACAAGTCTGGCGCGGAAGTGAAACGTCAGGATATCGAATCGAATCTGCAATATGACGCGGGCGAAAAAGGTATTTATCGCCACTACATGCAGAAAGAGATCTACGAACAACCGAATGCGATTAAAAATACACTGACCGGGCGCATTAGCCACGGTGAAGTGGATTTAAGCGAGCTGGGTTCGCGTGCTAATGAGCTGCTGTCTCAGGTTGAGCATATCCAGATTATCGCCTGTGGCACGTCATACAACTCCGGTATGGTGTCCCGCTACTGGTTTGAGTCGCTGGCCGGTATTCCTTGTGATGTCGAAATCGCTTCTGAATTCCGCTATCGCAAATCTGCCGTGCGTCGTAACAGCCTGATGATCACCCTTTCCCAGTCTGGTGAAACGGCGGATACCCTGGCAGGTCTGCGTTTGTCTAAAGAGCTGGGCTATCTGGGCTCGCTGGCTATCTGTAACGTACCGGGGTCCTCTCTGGTGCGTGAATCCGACCTGGCGATGATGACCAATGCCGGTACCGAAATCGGTGTGGCCTCCACGAAAGCCTTTACCACTCAGTTGACCGTTCTGCTGATGCTGGTGGCTAAGCTATCTCGTCTGAAAGGTCTGGATGCGTCTATTGAGCAAGAGATCGTTCATGGTCTGCAGGCGCTGCCGAGCCGTATTGAGCAGATGCTCTCCCAGGACAAACGCATTGCCGCTCTGGCGGAAGGTTTCTCTGATAAGCACCATGCGCTATTCCTGGGCCGTGGCGATCAGTATCCGATTGCGCTGGAAGGCGCGCTGAAGCTGAAAGAGATCTCTTATATTCACGCTGAAGCTTATGCAGCAGGCGAACTGAAGCACGGTCCGCTGGCGCTGATCGATGCCGATATGCCGGTTATCGTGGTCGCACCGAACAACGAACTGCTGGAAAAACTGAAATCCAACATTGAAGAAGTTCGTGCCCGCGGCGGTCAGCTGTACGTCTTTGCCGATCAGGATGCTGGCTTTACCAGTAGCGAAAACATGCACATCATCGAGATGCCGCATGTGGAAGAGGTGATTGCACCGATCTTCTACACCGTTCCGCTGCAGCTGCTGGCGTATCACGTGGCGCTGATTAAAGGTACCGACGTGGACCAGCCGCGTAACCTGGCGAAGTCGGTTACCGTGGAATAAGCCGAACCCCGCTGAACTGAAAATGCCCTGCTTAAAGCGGGGCATTTTTTTAATGCTTGTTCTGTTTTTAATCAATTATCCCGCCTGTTTTATGTGACAAACCGTCATCTTCAGCTACTGTTTTCAGTGTCATAAAAAGAAAATTTTGCCGAAATATGATTGTTACATAATCAATTAACCTTGTGTTTTTATACTGTTTTTAATTGTTCCTGGCGCATTATTTTTCACTGTCATAAAACTGTCATATTTCGTACATTTAACTGTCACCTGTTTGTCCTATTTTGCTCACAGTAGCAACTCAAACAACAATTTACGAAAACCGTGCAGGAGACATTATGAAAGTTATGCGTACCACTGTCGCAACTGTTGTCGCCGCGACCTTATCCATGAGCGCGTTCTCTGCCTTTGCCGCAGCGAGCCTGACAGGTGCAGGTGCAACTTTTCCTGCGCCAGTGTATGCCAAATGGGCAGATACCTATCAGAAAGAGACTGGTAGCAAAGTAAACTACCAGGGTATCGGCTCCTCCGGTGGTGTAAAACAAATCACTGCGAATACCGTTGATTTCGGTGCCTCAGATGCGCCGCTGTCTGACGAAAAACTCAATCAAGAAGGCTTGTTCCAGTTCCCGACCGTGATCGGCGGTGTGGTGCTGGCGGTGAATATCCCTGGCCTGAAATCCGGCGAGCTGGTGCTTGACGGTAAAACGCTGGGCGACATCTACCTGGGTAAAATTAAGAAGTGGGATGATGAAGCCATCACCAAACTGAACCCAGGTCTGAAACTGCCTTCGCAGAACATCGCCGTTGTGCGTCGTGCTGACGGTTCCGGTACTTCCTTCGTCTTCACCAGCTACCTGGCAAAAGTGAACGAAGAGTGGAAATCTAAAATTGGTTCCGGTTCTACCGTTAACTGGCCGACCGGTCTGGGCGGTAAAGGTAACGACGGTATCGCCGCATTCGTCCAACGTCTGCCTGGTTCAATCGGCTACGTTGAGTACGCTTACGCTAAGCAGAACAATCTGGCGTACACCAGGCTGGTCTCTGCTGATGGCAAACCGGTAAGCCCGACCGAAGAGAACTTTGCTAACGCCGCGAAAGGCGCTGACTGGAGCAAAACCTTCGCGCAGGATCTAACCAACCAGAAAGGTGACGATGCGTGGCCAATCACTTCCACCACCTTCATCCTGGTGCATAAAGAGCAGAAGAAACCTGAGCAGGGCGCTGAAGTGCTGAAGTTCTTCGACTGGGCGTACAAAAATGGCGGCAAACAGGCTAATGACCTGGATTATGCCAGCCTGCCGGACAGCGTGGTTGAGCAGGTTCGTGCTGCATGGAAAACCAACGTGAAAGACAGCAGCGGTAAAGCGCTGTACTAATAGAATATCTTTGACGAATTGGCGGATGGCGCTACGCTTATCCGCCCTACGGTTTCTACCGTAGGCCCTGAGTGTAGGCCGGATAAGCGTAGCGCTATCCGGCATGGGCAACTTAGTAAACGCGTTTAACTTAAAGAGTGATTTATGGCTGCAACAAAGCCTGCTTTTAACCCACCGGGTAAAAAGGGTGACATGATATTCAGCGCGCTGGTAAAACTGGCTGCGCTGATTGTGCTATTGATGTTGGGTGGCATCATTGTCTCTCTGGTTATCTCCTCCTGGCCAAGCATTCAGAAATTTGGTTTCTCCTTCCTGTGGACTAAAGAATGGGATGCGCCAAATGATATCTACGGTGCATTAGTCCCGATTTACGGTACGCTGGTCACTTCGCTTATCGCACTGCTGATTGCCGTTCCGGTGAGTTTCGGCATTGCTTTGTTCCTGACTGAACTTGCGCCCGGCTGGCTGCGTCGCCCGCTGGGTATCGCTATTGAGCTGCTGGCGGCAATTCCAAGTATCGTGTACGGCATGTGGGGCCTGTTTATCTTTGCTCCGTTGTTTGCGACTTATTTCCAGGAACCGGTCGGTAACATCCTTTCCAACATTCCGTTTGTTGGCGCGTTGTTTGCTGGTCCGGCGTTTGGTATTGGGATTCTGGCTGCGGGCGTGATCCTCGCTATCATGATTATTCCTTACATTGCGGCGGTTATGCGCGATGTGTTCGAACAAACGCCGGTGCTGATGAAAGAGTCAGCCTACGGCATCGGTTGTACCACCTGGGAAGTTATCTGGCGCATCGTCCTCCCGTTCACCAAAAATGGCGTGATCGGCGGCGTGATGTTGGGTCTGGGTCGCGCACTTGGCGAGACCATGGCGGTGACCTTTATCATCGGTAACACCTATCAGCTCGACAGTGCATCGCTGTATATGCCGGGCAACAGTATTACCTCTGCGTTGGCGAATGAATTTGCCGAAGCGGAATCAGGTCTGCACGTTGCCGCGTTGATGGAGTTGGGCCTGATTCTGTTTGTGATCACCTTCATCGTACTGGCTGCGTCTAAGTTCATGATCATGCGCCTTGCGAAGAACGAGGGGGCACGCTAATGGCTACGCTTGAAATGCAAAACACCACTGCGCTTGCGGAATCCCGCCGTAAAATGCAGGCGCGCCGCCGCCTGAAGAACCGTATCGCCCTGACGCTCTCTATGGCGACCATGGCGTTCGGTCTGTTCTGGCTTATCTGGATCCTGATGTCCACGATTACCCGTGGTATCGACGGTATGTCGCTGGCGCTATTCACCGAAATGACGCCGCCGCCGAATACGGCTGGTGGTGGTCTGGCGAATGCTCTGGCCGGTAGCGGACTGTTGATCCTGTGGGCGACCGTGTTTGGTACCCCGCTGGGTATTATGGCGGGCATCTACCTGGCTGAGTACGGACGTAAGTCCTGGTTGGCTGAGGTCATCCGCTTTATCAATGACATCCTGCTTTCTGCGCCATCAATCGTGGTCGGTCTGTTCGTTTACACCATTGTGGTAGCAAAAATGGAGCACTTCTCCGGCTGGGCGGGCGTTATCGCGCTGGCGCTGCTGCAGGTGCCCATTGTTATTCGTACTACAGAGAACATGCTCAAACTGGTGCCGGACAGCCTGCGTGAAGCTGCCTATGCGCTGGGTACGCCGAAGTGGAAGATGATTTCTGCGATCACCCTGAAGGCATCTGTCTCGGGCATTATTACAGGTGTCCTGCTGGCTATTGCGCGTATTGCCGGTGAAACGGCTCCGCTGCTGTTTACATCGCTCTCGAATCAGTTCTGGAGCACCGACATGATGCAGCCTATCGCCAACCTGCCGGTCACTATCTTTAAGTTTGCGATGAGCCCGTTTGCTGAGTGGCAGCAACTGGCCTGGGCTGGGGTACTGATTATTACCCTGTGCGTACTGCTGCTGAACATTCTGGCGCGCGTCATTTTCGCGAAGAAGAAACACGGTTAATTTTTACGGCGTGGCTGATGCGGCGCCGGATGAGGAATAGATTGAAATGAGTATGGTTGATACTGCCCCGGGTAAGATTCAGGTTCGTGATTTGAACTTCTACTATGGCAAATTCCATGCCCTGAAGAACATCAACCTGGATATTGCTAAAAACCAGGTTACGGCGTTTATCGGGCCGTCAGGCTGTGGTAAATCGACGCTGCTTCGTACGTTCAACAAAATGTTTGAGCTGTACCCGGAACAGCGTGCAGAAGGTGAAATCCTGCTGGATGGCGACAATATTCTCACCAATACCCAGGATATCGCGCTGCTGCGTGCCAAAGTGGGGATGGTATTCCAGAAGCCGACGCCGTTCCCGATGTCCATCTACGACAACATCGCGTTTGGCGTACGTCTGTTTGAGAAACTCTCTCGTGCGGATATGGACGAGCGTGTGCAGTGGGCATTGACTAAGGCCGCATTGTGGAACGAAACCAAAGATAAATTACACCAGAGTGGGTACTCTCTCTCTGGTGGTCAGCAGCAGCGTCTGTGCATTGCGCGTGGCATCGCCATTCGCCCGGAAGTGCTTCTGCTGGATGAGCCATGTTCAGCGCTCGACCCGATCTCTACCGGGCGTATCGAAGAGCTGATCACCGAGCTGAAAGAGGATTACACCGTTGTTATCGTGACCCACAACATGCAGCAGGCGGCACGTTGTTCCGATCACACGGCATTTATGTACCTGGGCGAGTTGATTGAGTTCAGCAACACGGACGATCTGTTCACCAAGCCCGCGAAGAAACAAACTGAAGACTACATCACCGGTCGTTACGGCTGATTCAGGAGCTTGTTGTGGATAACCTTAACCTAAATAAACATATTTCCGGCCAGTTCAACGCCGAACTGGAAAGCATCCGTACCCAGGTGATGACCATGGGCGGCATGGTCGAGCAACAGCTTTCTGATGCGATTACCGCCATGCATAACCAGGACAGCGAGCTGGCGAAGCGCGTCATTGAAGGCGATAAGAACGTCAACATGATGGAAGTGGCGATCGACGAAGCCTGCGTGCGTATTATTGCCAAACGTCAGCCGACCGCCAGCGACCTGCGCCTGGTGATGGCGATTATCAAAACCATCGCTGAGCTGGAGCGTATTGGCGACGTGGCGGACAAAATTTGTCGCACCGCGCTGGAGAAATTCTCGCATCAGCATCAGCCGCTGCTGGTCAGCCTGGAATCACTGGGCCGCCACACTGTGCAGATGCTGCATGACGTGCTGGATGCGTTTGCGCGTATGGATCTGGACGAAGCGGTACGTATTTATCGTGAAGATAAGAAAGTTGACCAGGAATATGAAGGCATCGTGCGTCAGCTGATGACCTATATGATGGAAGACCCGCGTACTATCCCAAGCGTGCTTACCGCGCTGTTTTGCGCCCGTTCCATCGAGCGTATCGGTGACCGTTGCCAGAATATCTGCGAATACATTTTCTACTTCGTGAAGGGACAAGATTTCCGTCATGTAGGTGGTGATGAGCTGGATAAGCTGCTGGCGGGGAAAGATCCGAAAGAGTAATAAACACGTAGAAAACAGGCCGGATGAGCGTCAGCGCCATCCGGCATTTCAGTTAACGCGTAATATCCCATCCGCGCGCTTTCCACAATTCCGGCAACTGGGCCAAATCGGTAAAAGTCGTCACTTTTGGATGATCGATCGGTTTGTTGTGCGGATCGGCGCAGAAATAGAATACTTCCATTCCCGCCGCAATCCCCGCCTGCGCGCCAGCACTGGAATCATCGACCAGAATGCAGTTCTCAACGTTGACGTCCATCGCTGTTGCCGCATGGAACATCAGGTCCGGATCGGGCTTCCAGCGTTGGATATCGTAACCGCTGAACAATAAATCAGGAAAATGGTGCAACATGCCCAGCTTACCCAGCGAATGCTGCATTTTACTGACCGGACCGTTAGAGACTACGCACATGGGCACTGTCATACTGTCCAGTAGCGCATTAGCGCCAGCGATCACCTCCAGTTCCGTATCGAACAGACGTGCGACCTCAGCGCGGTAAACCGGTTCTAAATCAGCTCTTGCCAGTTCGACACCGTGCTCTTCGTTGATAATGTCGATGATCTCGTACAGCTTTACCCCTTTGAAGCGTTTAAAAATTTCTTCAAGATCGAGCGTAATGCCGAACGCCTGGAACATGCTGACATACGCGCGAGAACAAATCACTTCACTGTCGACAAGTGTACCGTCACAGTCAAAAAATACGGCTTCTATCTGGGACATGTCATTTCCATTTTAACAAGTTTAACGTTTTCGTAATGCATTATTGGGCCACGCAATCGTTGCCGTATAAGCAAAATCAATGAAAAAAGTTGCTCATAACCCAACCCTATTGTCGCATTTTGGTATAGGATAGCGACGAATTTTCCCTCCTTGTTCGGAAATTGATAATGAGTCAACAACACACAACCCAGGCTTCTGGCCAGGGGATGCTGGAACGCGTGTTCAAACTGCGCGAACATGGCACGACGGCACGGACCGAAGTGATCGCCGGTTTAACGACCTTCCTGACGATGGTGTATATCGTTTTTGTTAACCCGCAAATTCTTGGCGTAGCTGGCATGGATACCAGCGCCGTCTTTGTTACCACCTGTCTTATTGCTGCTTTTGGTAGCATCCTGATGGGCCTGTTTGCCAACCTGCCGGTCGCACTTGCGCCTGCTATGGGCCTGAACGCATTCTTTGCTTTCGTGGTCGTCGGCGCGATGGGCCTCTCCTGGCAGATTGGTATGGGCGCTATCTTCTGGGGCGCGGTAGGTTTGCTGCTGCTGACAATTTTCCGCGTACGTTATTGGATGATTGCAAATATCCCGGTTAGCCTGCGCGTGGGGATCACCAGCGGTATTGGTCTGTTCATCGGCATGATGGGGCTGAAAAACGCTGGAGTTATCGTGGCGAACAAAGACACGCTGGTGTCCATCGGCAACCTGACGTCTCACAGCGTGCTGCTCGGTATTCTGGGCTTCTTTATCATCGCGATTCTGGCGTCACGCAACATTCATGCGGCGGTGCTGATCTCCATCATTGTGACCACGTTACTGGGCTGGATGCTGGGCGATGTGCATTACAACGGTATCGTCTCTGCGCCACCGAGCGTGATGTCCGTTATTGGCCATGTCGATCTGGCCGGTTCGTTTAATATTGGCCTGGCGGGGGTGATTTTCTCATTCATGCTGGTCAACCTGTTCGACTCTTCCGGTACGCTGATTGGCGTTACGGATAAAGCCGGTCTGGCGGATGCGAAGGGCAAGTTCCCGCGTATGAAGCAGGCGTTGTATGTAGATAGCGTGTCATCTGTTACCGGCGCGTTTATCGGTACTTCTTCCGTTACCGCGTATATTGAATCTTCTTCCGGGGTTTCTGTCGGCGGACGTACCGGTCTGACAGCCGTGGTCGTTGGCCTGCTGTTCCTGCTGGTTATCTTCCTGTCGCCGCTGGCGGGAATGGTGCCGGGCTATGCCGCGGCCGGTGCGCTGATTTACGTCGGTGTGCTGATGACATCAAGCCTGTCGCGCGTGAAGTGGGATGACCTGACAGAAGCGGTTCCTGCGTTTATTACCGCCGTGATGATGCCGTTTAGCTTCTCGATTACCGAAGGTATCGCGCTGGGCTTTATTTCCTACTGCGTGATGAAAATCGGGACCGGACGTTTGCGCGATCTCAGCCCGTGCGTCATCGTTGTCGCGCTGCTGTTTGTACTGAAGATTGTGTTTATCGACGCGCACTGATCGCTGTTTATTTGGTTTTAGAAAGACAAGCCCGGCAAATCGCCGGGCTTTTTCGTTTACGCTTTCACGCGCTGAATGTAGTCGCCAAATGCGGTCAGTTGACCGGTCAGATGGTCCAGCGTGCTTTGGTCGATTACTTCACCCGTCTGCGGGTCCACCTTGTTCTGAATGACCCCGCCCATAAATTCCGGCTTGTTCATCACCATGGCGTCGAGGAATACCAGGATCTGACGAAGATGGTACTGACAGCGCGCGCCGCCAATAGCGCCCATAGAGCTGGTCTGAATCAGCACCGGCTTGCCAGATAATGGCTGATCGGGCAGGCGGGACAGCCAGTCGATGGCGTTTTTCAGTCCGCCAGGAACAGAATAGTTATATTCCGGTGTCACAATAACAACACCATCAGCTTTCCTTATTTGCTCTGCCAGCGCTTCTACGCTGGCCGGGAAGCCTTCTTCCTGCTGGAGGTCGGCATCGTACAGCGGGATATCACCAATCGACGGTAACGCGCTCACTTCCATTCCTGCGGGCGCAATTTTAGGCAGCGTGCGGGCAACCATGCCGTTAAACGAACCTTTGCGCAGACTTCCCAGTAACGTAACAACATTCAATGTTTCAGACATGGTGACTCCTGTTTCATCATGAAGGTTAAATCAGTTAAGCGTATGGCTTTTCGCTGCGCATAATTGAGAGAACCGGATCAGACGACCCGTTGGCTCATTGGCGCGAGTCTGGATATCAGGCAAACTTTTCCAGTCCTGTTTACCATCAAACTCCCAAACCTTGAGTTTTTCAATGGTTGGCGTAACCGCAACCGACCACACCAGCACATCTTCCGCATCGCAAATGGCTTCCACCTGCGCAACATGGGCACATTTCAGACGTCCTGCGCCGGGTAAGAGCTGCAGTTCGCGCGGATCGTCATTACACACATCGCCGGTGAGTTTGAGAACGCTCTGGCGCAACGTAATGAGCTGCGCACGCGCTTCGTTTGGGTCGTTTTGGTTATTGATCCACAGGTTTTCGTTACTGGAGAAGCGCCAGGTTTGTGTTGAATTCGGATTGTGAAAACCCCGTGTCGCTCGCTGAAGCTCCATATCCAGGCCGCAAACACCTTCTGTTGTCAGCGCAACGCCAACGATATTTCCAGCATAAGAAATCGAAAATCCCGGCAGGTTTTTATCGCGAAAAACGGGCTTACCTTTCGCCTCAGTAACAATCTCAGGCAACGTGCTGGTGCCGTAAAGCATGAACATCAGCTCTGCGAGAAGGCTTCGGGAGGCCAGGAAACGCGTTCGGCGGTGAGCGGGTAGATTTCTTGCTTCAATGTGACATGGAGTAGGGAGACGAACTGAAACCAGGTGTCCCTCCGTAAGAATCCCTCTGGCAAAATGTGTCGCCATTTTTCGCTCCGTGATTAATGGTCCGTTATTATTACCAGAGTAACATTTACACGGCGTTCAGGCAGGTTTTACGGGCTAAAAAATAAACGGAAATGGAATACATTACGCGACATTTACATTTCTGTTGCCAGAATGGTCATTTAAGCAACACTCCGGCGGCGGATCGTCAGGACATATCGCGATACAACGCCTTGATCGTGTCTTTCAGCCAGACGATCTTCGGATTATGGCTGTTACGTTTATGCCAAAGGAGAGTGAACGGTACGCGCATTTTCTCTAACTGTGCAGCATCAAATGGCATAGGACGCGCCACTAGTGGAAGCTGGTGGAGTTGGTTATAACGCTGACAATAGACCGGCGCGGTGGCTATCAGCGCATGATCCGGCTGGGCGGCCATAAACAGCGACTGCTCAAAACCTGGCAGGCATAACGCGATATTGCGTGTGCGCCCCATCTCCTGAAGCACATCGTCCAGCGCCCAGGTATCGCTTTGCTCCCAGCTAATACTGATGTGGGGATAGCGCAGAAATGTGTCCAGACTCCACTCTTCCTGCAATGCCGGATGATCTTCACGTAGCCAGACGCAAGGGAGATCGGAAAACAACACTTCATGGTCGATCGACAACGGCAGTAGGCTCAGCAGTTCTCGCGAACGCGGATGGCTTTCGCGACCGGTGAAGCCGATATCCACCTCGCCGCGAATAATAGCATCCAGCGAATCATAGTCCCAGTTGCGTATTTTGATTGTCGCCTGGGGATAACGCTGATAGATCTGCCGGGAGAGGGCGTTGAACATGATCATTACCAGCGGCGTTTCGGCCACCAGATCAAACTTCAACCCGCGCGGAGCCTCATGGTGCGGCTTATCCAGCAATTGATTGCTCATCTGCATCCACTCTGCCAGATTCTGCTCCATGCTGACCATTAACGGCGTCGGCGTAAGTCCCAGCGGGGTGTTTACAAACAACGGGTCGTCAAACCAGGTCCGCAGTTTCGACAGCGACTTACTGACCGCCGACGGTGTGACGTTCATCCGTTTGGCGGTCTTGGTAACGCTGCGTTCCTGCATCAATAACTGCAGGCACAGCAACAAATTAAGATCGAGACTGCTGAGGGATTTCTTCATGAGTTGGCGCGGACCGGTTGGGGGCAACAGTGATAATCAGCATGATACTCACTATGCTACAGCCAATCAGAATCCCGATCAGCATATTCAGCGCATCAAGGCCGAGGACCGCTGCCAGCCAAATCCATAACGATGAGCCACAAACCTGCGCAATACCTAACGCCGAGCTGGCAACCCCTGCCCGCAGCGAGAACGGCCCCAGCGCCTGACTCATGGCGACACCAAAACCAACCGAGAACCCGGCGCAGATTAAGGTCAGCCCAAACAGCGTCACCGTATGCGAGCTGGCGAGAGTTAACACCACGCCTGCAGACAGAAACAGTACCTGAGAGGTCAGCATCAGAACGCGAGGCTTGAAAACGCTGAGGGCGAACGGCGTCGAGAAAGAGACCGCCATACTGATACCTGCGGTCATGGCCATCGTCGTGGCATACTCACCACGGTCGAAGCCCATCACTTCCATTAGCAACACCGGAGAGGTATTCACGAAGGTCAGAATCACCGACACGCTGAGGGTGGTAATGGCCAGGCGGCTTAAGAAAAAACGGTTCACCAGCGATTCGGTCGTGTGGTTCTTTTCCGTCGTCGCCATTAGCGTTGCTGGGCGCGATTCTCGCAGGATAAATACCGACAGCAGGCATACGACCACACCCATACCGATCATCGTGTAGAACAGGCTTTGCCACGGGTATTTGAGCATAATCAGATGCCCCATCACCGGAGCCAGCACCGGTACGATACAGGTGATTCCGTTCAACAGCGACAGCACTTTTGCCCGGCGGCGATCGTCGAGCGTATCGCGCAGAATAGCGAAGGCCACCACATAGCAGCAGCCTGCGCCCACGCCCTGAATAAAACGGCCTACCAGGAATGGCGTCCCGCTCTCGGCAAATGAACACAGCGCAGAGGCGAAAATAAAGATGAGGGCGCCGACTATGGCGACCGGTTTACGTCCTGACTGGTCGGCGACTTTTCCGGCGAAAAGCATCGCCGTCGCCATTCCCGCCAGATAAACCGAAAACGCGATATGCAGTTGCGCCTCGCTGGCCTGTAGATCGGCCGCAATGCGAGGCAGTCCCACCAGATACATATCAATACCGGCGGGATAAAGTAGAACCAGGGCAAAACTACAGATTAGAAAGCGTGTCATAGCGACCTCATAAGGAATGTGGCGCTAAGGATACGGGCAGAGAGTCAACTGCACGAGTTGCCATTTGGACAACAGTATTTTCCTCATGGGAAATTATTGTTGCAGGACGGGAGTGTAAACACCTTCTCCAGACGACGGGGCCTGTAGGCCCGGTAGGCATCGCGCCACCGGGCAACACACGTTACTTACCAATACAGAAGCTGGAGAAAATCCGTCCCAGCAGATCGTCGGAGGTAAATTCACCGGTAATCTCACTGAGGTTTTGCTGAGCCAGACGTAGCTCCTCTGCCAGCAATTCCCCGGCCCATGCTCCGAGCAGTTGGGCTTTGCCCTGCTCGAGATGCTCCGCCGCTTCTGCCAGCGCCTGCAGGTGACGACGACGCGCCAGGAAGCCGCCTTCCATATTGGTTTCAAAGCCCATGCTCTGCTTGAGATGGTTGCGCAGCACGTCAACGCCTTCACCGGTACGTGCGGAGAGGCGCACCAGTGAGTGACTATTTACTTCACTCAGGCCCAGCGTTTCACCGGTAATATCCGCTTTGTTACGCACCACGGTAATAGGCAGTTTGGCGGGCAGACGGGCAATAAAGTCGGGCCAGATGTCAGCCGGGTCCACGGCGTCGGTGGTGGTGCCATCAACCATAAACAGTACGCGATCGGCCTGTTCGATTTCCTGCCATGCGCGTTCGATCCCAATGCGTTCCACTTCATCGCTGGCATCGCGCAGACCGGCGGTGTCGATAATGTGCAGCGGCATGCCGTCGATATGGATATGCTCACGCAGTACGTCGCGGGTGGTGCCGGCGATGTCGGTGACAATGGCGGCTTCGCGGCCTGCCAGCGCGTTTAGCAGGCTTGATTTCCCGGCGTTCGGGCGACCAGCAATCACCACCTTCATCCCTTCGCGCAGCAGGCTGCCCTGACGCGCTTCGGCACGTACGGCATCAAGATCGCTGATAACGCTATTGAGCTGCGCTTCAATCTTGCCGTCAGACAGGAAGTCGATTTCTTCATCCGGGAAATCAATCGCCGCTTCCACGTAGATGCGCAGGTGAGTGAGCGCTTCCACAAGATGATTTACCCGTGCGGAAAAAGCGCCCTGCAACGAGTTCAGCGCCGAGCGAGCTGCTTGCTCCGAGCTGGCATCGATCAGGTCGGCAATCGCCTCGGCCTGGGCTAAATCGAGCTTATCATTGAGAAATGCGCGCTCGGAGAATTCACCGGGTCTGGCAATGCGCAGCCCGGGAATGGTCAGAATACGTTTGAGCAGCAGATCGAGAATCACCGGACCGCCGTGACCCTGCAGCTCTAAAACGTCTTCACCGGTAAAGGAGTTTGGGCCGGGAAACCACAGGGCAATGCCTTGATCCAGCGCGCTGCCATCCGTGTCTTTAAACGGCAGATAATCGGCATAACGCGGTTTTGGCAGTTTGCCCAGCACGGTTTCTGCGACCTCGCGCGCTTTCAGGCCGGAGATACGCAGGATACCCACGCCACCACGTCCCGGAGGGGTGGCCTGAGCGACGATGGTGTCGTTATGGCTCATGATATGTCTCTTTGTGATGCAATAAAAAAGGCGGTCTAATGACCGCCCTTTACGTTATGTTCCGTTTGCCGGATGGCGGTTTCGCCTAATCCGGCCTACACCGAATCAGGAGTTTTTCTTCTCGCGGCTATGCAGCCCACGCTTCTCCAGACCACGGTAAATCAGCTGCTGCTGAATAATGGTTACCAGGTTGCTGACGATATAGTACAGCACCAGACCTGACGGGAACCACAGGAAGAACACGGTGAAGATGACCGGCATAAAGGTCATGATCTTCTGCTGCATCGGGTCGGTCACGGTGGTCGGAGACATCTTCTGAATGAAGAACATCGTCACGCCCATCAGGATCGGCAGAATGTAGTACGGGTCCTGTGCAGACAGGTCATGGATCCACAGCGCGAACGGCGCATGACGCAGTTCAATGGAGCCCATCAGCATGTAGTACAACGCCAGGAAGATTGGCATCTGGATGATCAGCGGGAAGCAGCCGCCCAGCGGGTTAACCTTCTCAGCTTTGTACAGGGCCATCATTTCCTGGCTCTGACGCTGTTTGTCATCGCCCAGACGCTCACGCATAGCCTGAATCTTCGGCTGCAGCATACGCATCTTCGCCATGGAGGTGTACTGCGCTTTGGTCAGCGGGTACATGATGCCACGAACGATAAAGGTGATAACGATGATGGAGAAGCCCCAGTTACCCAGGAAGCTATGGATCCACTTCAGCAGTTTAAACAGCGGCTGAGAGATGAACCACAACCAGCCGTAATCCACGGTCAGATCCAGGTGCGGTGCAACGGCCGCCATTTTGTCCTGAATTTCCGGGCCGACCCACAGGGTGCTGGTCATCGCGCCAGTCTGGCCTGGCTGTACCAGTACCGGCTGAGATTTATAGCCGATAGCGGCAATGCCGTTACCCAGGTTAGCGGTGTAGAAGTTGTTGGTGCCGTCGTTACGCGGAACCCATGCCGTTGCGAAATACTGTTGCAGCATTGCGACCCAACCGTCTTTAGCGTTGACGTTCAGGTTTTCGTTTTCAGCAATGGTGTCGAATTTGTATTTCTCATACTTCTCATCCGGCGTGGAGTACGCCGCGCCACGGAAGGTGTGCAGCGCAAAGTTGCTGCTACCGGTGTCGCGATGAGATGGCAGATTGATGGATTGCTTCAGCTGACCAAAGGTGGAGATTTCCAGCGGTTTCTCGCCGGCGTTCTGCACGCTGTAGTTAACGTTGACAGCATATTCACCACGCTTGAGGACAAACGTTTTAGTGAACGTGTTACCCGCTGCGTCAGTATAGGTCATCGGGATCTGCAGTTCGTTCTGACCGTCTGCCAGTACAAATGCGTCTTTTTCGACGTTGTACAGCGGACGTGGGCCGTTAGCCGGGTTATCCGGGCCGTCACGACCTGTCAGGCCACTCTGTGCCTGGTAGATGAACTGTGGCGTGGTTTCCAGTAACTGGAACGGTTCGGTAGAACCAAGTTCTTTCGGGTAAGCTGGCAGCGAAGCCTGTTCCACATCACCACCACGGGTGTTGATGGTCAGATCAAGCACGTCAGTTTTAACCGTAATCAGTTTCCCCTGGCCACTGGCCGGTACGCCCTGGTCTGCGGCGCTACCCGCTGCGGTGGTCGTTGTCTGCGTGGTCTGTTGGGCCTGAGGTTGCGGGTTTTTATCCTGCTCCCAGGCTTGCCAGATCATGAAAGACACGAACAGCAAAGCGATGACTAAAAGATTGCGTTGCGAATCCATCGTTAGTGTTCTCTGGTATCAAATGGTCCGGGCGGGACGGGATCGTCACCACCAGGGTGTAAAGGGTGGCATTTTAATACGCGTTTCACCGTCAACCAACTGCCTTTTATCACTCCAAACCTGCGCAATGCCTCAATTCCGTAGCTCGAACAGGTTGGAGTGAAACGGCAATGCGGCCCAAGCAGCGGACTGATCAGGCGTTGATAGACCCGAATGAGGGCTATCAGGACCCGCGAGCCAGGCGACAATGGCGACGCCATAATTTTTCCAACGCTTCCGAGAGAGCACGGTTATCGAGGTCAGCAACCCCTTTTTTCGCCACCACCACGAAATCCATTGCGGGAAGTTCGTGCTGACGTAAACGGAAGCTTTCACGCGTCAGACGTTTAATCCGATTGCGTTCATGCGCACGTTTAACATTTTTCTTGGCGACGGTAAGACCGATACGGGGATGCCCCAGCGAATTCAGGCGGCCGAGGATGGTGATTTGCGGCGTGCCAGCCCGTTGTGGCTGCTGGAAGACGAATGTGAAATGAGTGGGAGTTAACAAACGTAACTCCCTGGGAAATGCGAGCTTAACCACTCAGGGGCTAGCTTTTATTACTTAGAAACGGTCAGACGAGAACGGCCTTTAGCACGACGACGTGCCAGAACCTGACGACCATTTTTATTAGCCATACGAGCACGGAAGCCGTGAGAACGGTTGCGCTTCAGTACAGACGGTTGAAAAGTGCGTTTCATGGCGATTTCTACCTAAACTTGAATAAATTCACTGACTTTTGCGTATACCCGAACGAGTTTCGAACGACTTACGCCACAGTGTGGGTGATTAAAGAGGCCGGATTGTAATAATTGTACACTCCGGAGTCAATTCTCTTTCCTTATTTCCCGCTTTTTTCCACAAGGTTTTGTGTGAAAAACAGGCAGCGTTGACGCCGTAAGGCGACCGTTACTCGCTGGGGGTAAGAATTATACGGGCTGGTGGATAAAGCGCAAGGATCGCCCGGGATCTTTATTAGATCGTTTAAGCAGTAAAGCATCTTTACTCATTAATTTTTTCAATATGCGCGCTAAAACCTGCAGCACTTCTCCAGGATCGTTTACACTTAGCCGATTCAGGATCATCCTGTGGATAAATCGGGAAGAATCTGTGAGAAACAGAAGATCTCTTTCTCAGTTTACGCTATGATCCGCGGTCCCGATCGTTTCAATGGATCCTGATCGGGTAAAATTGCAGATAGCAATTCGCACGTCACCCTTTGCATAGGGTCTTGTCGATGTGCGTCAACAATCATGAATGTTTCAGCCTTTGTCATTTATCGACTTTTGTTCGAGTGGAGTCCGCCGTGTCACTTTCGCTTTGGCAGCAGTGTCTTGCCCGATTGCAGGATGAGTTACCAGCCACAGAATTCAGTATGTGGATACGCCCGTTGCAGGCGGAACTGAGCGATAACACGCTGGCTTTGTATGCGCCAAACCGTTTTGTGCTCGATTGGGTAAGGGACAAATACCTTAATAATATTAATGGATTACTAAATAACTTCTGCGGAGCGGATGCCCCACAGCTGCGTTTTGAGGTCGGAACTAAACCCGTCACGCAAACGCTGAAGACGCCGGTGAACAACGTTGTCGCGCCTGCCCATGTGGCGCAACAAGTACAACCGCAACGTGCTGCTCCGGCGGCGCGTCCAGGCTGGGACAACGTCCCGGCTCCGGCAGAACCTACCTACCGCTCTAACGTCAACGTCAAACATACGTTTGATAATTTCGTTGAAGGTAAATCTAACCAACTGGCGCGCGCGGCGGCACGTCAGGTGGCGGACAACCCTGGCGGCGCCTACAATCCGTTATTCCTTTATGGTGGTACGGGTCTGGGTAAAACCCACCTGTTGCATGCTGTCGGTAACGGCATTATGGCGCGTAAACCGAACGCGAAAGTGGTGTATATGCACTCCGAGCGTTTTGTGCAGGACATGGTTAAAGCTCTGCAAAACAATGCGATCGAAGAGTTTAAACGCTACTACCGCTCCGTCGACGCGCTGCTGATCGATGACATCCAGTTCTTTGCCAACAAAGAGCGCTCGCAGGAAGAATTCTTCCACACCTTCAACGCCCTGCTGGAAGGTAATCAGCAGATCATCCTGACGTCGGATCGTTATCCGAAGGAGATCAATGGCGTTGAAGATCGACTGAAATCCCGCTTTGGCTGGGGGCTGACTGTTGCGATCGAACCGCCTGAGCTGGAAACCCGCGTGGCGATCCTGATGAAAAAAGCTGACGAAAACGACATTCGTCTGCCAGGTGAAGTGGCGTTCTTTATTGCCAAGCGTCTACGCTCTAACGTGCGTGAACTGGAAGGCGCACTGAACCGCGTGATCGCCAACGCCAATTTTACCGGCCGGGCGATTACCATCGATTTCGTGCGCGAAGCGCTGCGCGATCTGCTGGCTTTGCAGGAAAAGCTGGTCACCATCGACAATATTCAGAAGACGGTGGCGGAGTATTACAAAATCAAAATTGCGGATCTGCTGTCAAAGCGTCGATCTCGCTCGGTAGCTCGTCCGCGCCAGATGGCGATGGCGCTGGCAAAAGAGCTCACTAACCACAGTCTGCCGGAAATTGGCGACGCGTTTGGTGGGCGTGACCATACTACCGTGCTTCATGCCTGCCGCAAGATTGAGCAGTTGCGTGAAGAAAGCCATGATATTAAAGAAGATTTCTCCAATTTAATCAGAACATTATCTTCGTGACGCTATGAAATTTACCGTTGAACGTGAACATTTATTAAAACCGCTTCAGCAGGTCAGCGGCCCGCTGGGTGGACGTCCTACACTGCCGATCCTCGGAAACCTGCTGCTGCAGGTCGCTGACGGTGCGCTTTCTCTGACCGGTACCGATCTCGAAATGGAGATGGTGGCGCGCGTGGCGTTGATCCAGCCTCATGAACCTGGTGCTACTACCGTTCCGGCGCGTAAATTCTTCGACATTTGCCGCGGATTGCCGGAAGGCGCGGAAATTGCCGTTCAACTGGAAGGCGACCGCATGCTGGTACGCTCTGGTCGCAGCCGTTTCTCGCTGTCCACGCTGCCTGCCGCCGACTTCCCTAATCTGGATGACTGGCAGAGCGAAGTCGAATTCACCCTGCCGCAGGCCACGATGAAGCGCCTGATTGAAGCCACGCAGTTTTCGATGGCGCATCAGGACGTGCGTTACTACTTAAACGGCATGCTGTTTGAAACCGAAGGGGAAGAGCTGCGTACCGTGGCGACCGACGGTCACCGTCTGGCGGTTTGTTCAATGCCTGTCGGTCAGCCGTTGCCCAGCCATTCGGTGATCGTACCGCGTAAAGGCGTGATTGAACTGATGCGTATGCTCGACGGCGGTGACAACCCGCTGCGCGTGCAGATTGGCAGCAACAACATTCGTGCGCACGTGGGCGATTTCATCTTCACCTCCAAGCTGGTTGATGGCCGTTTCCCGGATTATCGCCGCGTATTGCCGAAGAATCCGGACAAACATCTGGAAGCCGGTTGCGATATCCTTAAACAGGCGTTTGCCCGTGCGGCAATTCTTTCAAACGAGAAATTCCGCGGCGTGCGTCTGTATGTCAGCGAAAATCAGCTCAAAATCACCGCCAACAACCCGGAGCAGGAAGAAGCAGAAGAAATTCTGGATGTCTCCTATCCTGGTACAGAACTGGAAATCGGTTTTAACGTGAGCTACGTGCTTGACGTTCTGAACGCGCTGAAGTGCGAGAACGTGCGTATTTTGCTGACCGATTCCGTATCGAGCGTACAGATTGAAGATGCGGCCAGCCAATCCGCAGCCTATGTCGTCATGCCTATGCGCTTGTAAAGAATATCGGGCTATCTTACTTGTTATTCTGGTTCCGGGCAGTGCTCGCACAAAATACGAAGTATTTTGGACGTCCTATGGACGGCCCGAAGGGCGAGCGCAGCGAGCAATCCTCACGTACTTCAGTACGCTCCGGTTGCTGTGCGCTGGCCGTAACCAGACTAACTGCGACGATAACGCCCTGGTTATGAGTTGATATGTCGCTATCCCGACTGCTAATCAAAGATTTCCGCAATATTGAAAATGCGGATCTCGCTTTATCCCCCGGCTTTAACTTCCTGGTTGGCGCGAACGGCAGCGGCAAAACCAGTGTGCTGGAAGCCATCTATACGCTCGGCCATGGCCGGGCGTTTCGCAGTTTGCAGATTGGCCGCGTGATTCGCCACGAGCAGGAGTCGTTTGTTTTACACGGACGATTACAGGGAGAAGAGCGCGAGACATCGATTGGTCTGACGAAAGACAAACTGGGCGACAGCAAAGTGCGCATTGACGGCACTGACGGGCACAAGGTCGCTGAACTGGCGCACCTGATGCCGATGCAGCTGATCACGCCAGAGGGGTTTACTTTACTCAACGGCGGCCCCAAATACAGAAGAGCATTTCTTGACTGGGGATGCTTTCACAATGAAGCCGGATTTTTCACCGCCTGGAGCAACCTGAAGCGACTGCTCAAGCAGCGCAATGCGGCACTGCGCCAGGTGAGTCGTTATGAGCAACTGCGCCCGTGGGATAGAGAACTTATTCCGCTGGCGGAACAAATCAGCACCTGGCGCGCGGAGTACAGCGCGGGTATCGCGCAGGATATGGCGGATACCTGCCAGCAGTTTCTTCCCGAGTTTTCTCTCTCGTTCTCTTTCCAGCGTGGTTGGGAGAAAGAGACAGATTATGCCGAGGTGCTGGAACGCAGTTTTGAACGCGATCGCATGTTGACCTACACCGCACACGGCCCGCATAAGGCGGATTTCCGCATTCGTGCCGACGGTGCGCCGGTAGAAGACACGTTGTCGCGTGGGCAGCTAAAACTGCTAATGTGCGCCTTACGTCTGGCGCAAGGGGAGTTCCTGACCCGTGAAAGCGGACGGCGCTGCCTGTACCTGATAGATGATTTTGCCTCTGAACTGGATGATGCGCGTCGCGGGCTGCTGGCCAGCCGCTTAAAAGCCACGCAATCTCAGGTCTTTGTCAGCGCAATCAGCGCTGAACACGTTATAGACATGTCCGATGAAAATTCGAAGATGTTTACCGTGGAAAAGGGTAAAATAACGGATTAACCCAAGATAAAATGAGCGAGAAACGTTGATGTCGAATTCTTATGACTCCTCCAGTATCAAAGTCCTGAAAGGGCTGGATGCGGTGCGTAAGCGCCCGGGTATGTATATCGGCGACACGGATGACGGCACCGGTCTGCACCACATGGTATTCGAGGTGGTAGATAACGCTATCGACGAAGCGCTCGCGGGTCACTGTAAAGATATCGTGGTAACGATTCACGCGGACAACTCCGTGTCTGTTACCGATGATGGCCGTGGTATCCCAACCGGTATTCACCCGGAAGAGGGCGTTTCGGCGGCGGAAGTTATCATGACTGTTCTGCACGCAGGCGGTAAATTCGATGATAACTCCTATAAAGTTTCCGGTGGTTTGCACGGCGTAGGTGTCTCCGTCGTTAACGCCCTGTCGCAGAAACTGGAGCTGGTGATTCGTCGTGAAGGCAAAGTGCATCAGCAAACTTACGTGCATGGTGTGCCGCAGGCGCCGCTGGCGGTAACAGGCGAAACGGAAGTAACGGGTACTCAGGTCCGTTTCTGGCCAAGCCATGAAACCTTCACTAACGTGACCGAGTTCGAATACGACATTCTGGCGAAGCGTCTGCGCGAGCTGTCATTCCTGAACTCTGGCGTCTCTATTCGTCTGCGCGATAAGCGCGACGGCAAAGAAGATCATTTCCACTACGAAGGCGGCATTAAGGCGTTTGTTGAATATCTCAACAAAAACAAAACGCCGATCCACCCGAATATCTTCTACTTCTCCACCGAAAAAGACGGTATCGGCGTTGAAGTTGCGCTGCAGTGGAACGACGGCTTCCAGGAAAATATCTACTGCTTCACCAACAACATTCCGCAGCGTGACGGCGGGACTCACCTTGCAGGCTTCCGTGCGGCGATGACCCGTACCCTGAACGCCTACATGGACAAAGAAGGCTACAGCAAAAAAGCCAAAGTCAGCGCTACCGGTGACGATGCCCGTGAAGGCCTGATTGCGGTGGTTTCCGTGAAAGTGCCGGACCCGAAATTCTCCTCGCAGACCAAAGACAAACTGGTCTCCTCTGAGGTGAAATCGGCGGTTGAACAGCAGATGAACGAACTGCTGAGCGAATACCTGCTGGAAAACCCGTCTGACGCGAAAATCGTCGTCGGCAAGATTATCGATGCGGCCCGTGCCCGTGAAGCAGCACGTCGCGCGCGTGAAATGACCCGTCGTAAAGGCGCGCTGGACTTAGCCGGTCTGCCGGGCAAGCTGGCGGACTGTCAGGAACGTGACCCGGCGCTGTCCGAACTGTACCTTGTGGAAGGGGACTCCGCGGGCGGTTCTGCGAAGCAGGGGCGTAACCGTAAAAACCAGGCGATTCTGCCGCTGAAGGGTAAAATCCTTAACGTCGAGAAAGCGCGTTTCGACAAAATGCTCTCCTCTCAGGAAGTGGCAACACTGATTACCGCGCTCGGCTGCGGCATTGGTCGCGACGAGTACAACCCGGACAAACTGCGTTATCACAGCATCATCATCATGACCGATGCGGACGTCGACGGTTCGCATATCCGTACGCTGCTGTTGACCTTCTTCTATCGTCAGATGCCGGAAATCGTTGAACGCGGCCACGTTTACATTGCGCAGCCGCCGCTGTACAAAGTGAAGAAAGGCAAGCAGGAACAGTACATTAAAGATGACGAAGCGATGGATCAGTACCAAATTTCTATCGCTCTGGATGGCGCAACGCTGCACACCAACGCCAGTGCGCCTGCCCTTTCAGGTGAGTCGTTAGAGAAACTGGTTTCTGAATACAACGCGACGCAGAAAATGATTGGCCGTATGGAACGTCGTTTCCCGAAAGCGCTGCTGAAAGAGCTGGTTTATCAACCGACGCTGCCGGAAGCTGATTTGGCGAACGAACAGAACGTTACCCGTTGGGTTAACGCGCTGATTACCGAGCTGAACGAAAAAGAACAGCACGGTAGCCTGTGGAAGTTTGATGTTCACCACAACGCAGAGCAGAATCTGTTTGAGCCGATTGTACGCGTACGTACTCACGGTGTGGATACCGACTATGTGCTGGATCACGAGTTTGTGACCGGTGGCGAGTACCATCGTATTTGCACGCTCGGTGAGAAGTTGCGCGGGCTGATCGAAGACGATGCGTTTATCGAACGTGGCGAGCGTCGCCAGCCGGTGGCCAGCTTTGAGCAGGCGCTGGAATGGCTGCAGAAAGAGTCTCGTCGCGGTCTCGCTATCCAGCGTTATAAAGGTCTGGGCGAGATGAACCCGGAACAGCTGTGGGAAACGACCATGGATCCGGAAAGCCGTCGCATGTTGCGCGTTACTGTGAAGGATGCGATTGCCGCTGACCAGCTGTTCACCACCCTGATGGGCGATGCCGTCGAACCACGCCGCGCATTTATCGAAGAAAACGCCCTGAAAGCGGCGAACATCGATATCTGACGTGTATCCCGGGCCTGCTCCTGTAGGCCTGATAAGCGAAGCGCCATCAGGCAGTTTTTTGTCTTTGCCGGATGGCGGCTTAGACCTTTTCTGTCTACAAGCGAACCACAAAAGGGGAATCTTGATTCCCCTTTCTATCCTCCTTTTCGTAGCTGTTTTTTGAGCGGAATCGCGTTAGCATGAGGGCGGACTCATTTAATCCGGGGAACTCATGGCTATCAAACTTATTGCTATCGACATGGATGGCACACTTCTGCTGCCCGATCACACCATTTCACCTGCAGTCAAAACGGCAATTGCCGCGGCACGCGCGCGTGGCGTGAACGTAGTGCTGACCACGGGACGCCCGTATGCCGGCGTTCACAGCTATCTGAAAGAACTGCACATGGAACAACCCGGTGACTACTGCATTACCTACAACGGTGCGCTGGTGCAGAAAGCGGGCGATGGCAGTACTGTGGCGCAAACCGCGCTGAGCTATGATGATTATCGCTATCTGGAGCAACTCTCCCGGGAAGTTGGCTCACATTTCCACGCGCTCGATCGCAACACGCTGTATACCGCTAACCGTGATATCAGTTATTACACGGTGCATGAATCGTTTGTCGCGACGATTCCGCTGGTGTTCTGTGAGGCTGAAAAAATGGATCCGGCGACCCAGTTCCTGAAAGTGATGATGATTGATGAGCCGGAGATCCTCGACAAGGCCATCTCGCGCATTCCGGCGGAAGTGAAAGAAAAGTACACCGTGCTGAAAAGTGCGCCGTACTTCCTCGAAATCCTTGATAAACGCGTCAACAAAGGGACTGGCGTAAAATCGCTGGCCGATGCGTTGGGAATTAAAGCCGAAGAGGTTATGGCGATTGGCGATCAGGAAAACGACATCGCGATGATTGAATACGCCGGCGTGGGCGTTGCGATGGATAACGCCATTCCAACGGTGAAAGAGATCGCCAACTTTGTGACGAAATCTAATCTGGAAGACGGTGTTGCCTGGGCCATTGAGAAGTACGTCCTCTCCTGATGTGCGTTATGCCTGGCTTCGGCCAGGCATAAAACATTAAGAATGTTATAAAAATCACGTTTGTATTATCAGATGTGAAACCGCACATTAATCCCCCCATTTAGTACGCAACTTCTATACTCTCCCACCTTCTTTTATATTCAGGCGGTTCCTGCCTGCAACTATGTTTTCTTATGACTAACACAAGCATTCGCCTGGTGTTGATGACGTCTTCCTGTTTGATTTTTCAAGCCTGTGCTGCGACGGATTCTGGCTCAACGTTAACACCTTTGTATGATTATCAGGATGATGGTCAGGCCGCTTCATTGCCGGTAAAACCGGCGACTAAACCTGCTGCAAGCCACTCCGTTTTGCCCTTTTTAGGCGACGAGGCGCGTAAACGTGGTTACGACCTGCCTGAGCCGTTTGGTGTAAATATTAACTACATGAATATCAGGCAGAATATTAATGTAGACAGTATTAACTTTAATGGCCTTTCTTTGGGTGGTCATTCGCTGGATAACGCATTCAAAATTAACGTTGGCAATACGCGCGAGAGAAGCAAAACAGAAACCCTGAAATTGGATGCCTGGCTGCTGCCGTTTATGAACGTCTATGGCCTGGTGGGCTATACCGACGGTCACTCCGTTTCGCAGATTGGTGTAGGCATTAAAGGGCCACGCAAAGTTCACACGCCAGACAATTTGCAAAACCTGGCGTTTCAGCTCGACTTTAAAGGCACGACCTACGGTGTGGGGACGACACTGGTGGGCGGTGTGGGTAACTGGTTTACGGCTTTTGATGCCAATTATACTCAGACGCAGTTTGACATTCTTGACGGTAGTATTGATGCCTTCACGGTTTCTCCGCGAGTCGGTTATCGCTTTACCACCCCGGGTGTGGAAGCACTGTACTTGCCGTCTGGCAAGCTGAATCTGTGGATTGGCAGTATGTATCAGGACGTGCAGCAAGAATTCAGGGGTAGCCTTAGCGATCTCAATATGCCGTCTGAGACGCTGCAGAAAATGGTGGATATCGCGAATAAGGACGGCAATGGCCGTTTCGACGTTAAACAGCATCTGCAATCCCCCTGGAACGTACTGGTCGGGGCGCAGTATGAATTGACCCGAAACTTTAACGTGACGACCGAAATTGGCTTTGCCGACCGTAACAGCTTTTTCATGGCTGGAGAGTACCGCTTTTGATCCGCCTCGCTTTCTTGTTGCTGGTGAGTCTGTTCGCCTGCATTGCGCAGGCAGAATTACCGACCCGCGACGAAGTTGACGGCTGGCTGAATACACTGGGCGCCAGCGATAACTTTAACGCCAGCAAAGGTATCGATTGGGGCGTAATGCCGGGGCCGTTTTACACTCCGGAACTGGGGCTGGGGATAGGCACCGCGGTGGTGGGAATGTATCGCCCAGACCCAAACGACACGGTGAGTCAGAACTCGACGCTGACCCTCAGCGGCTACTTTAGCTCAACGGGCGCTTTCGGCGTCACTATGCAAAATTATGCCTTTTTTGCCGACGATCGCTGGCGTTTCTTTCTCAATGGCGCATTAACCGATACGCCAACCTGGTACTGGGGGCAGGGATTTAGTGCCGGAGATAAAGACAGCCAGAAACAGCAATATACGGCTAAGGATCTGGATCTGCACCCCACGTTATATCGTCGGGTAGCGTCTAATATCTATCTGGGCGTCGGCTGGTCGCTGAACGCGCAACATGCTGCGCAAATGGATGGTAACGATCCGCCAAAAATTGAAAATACCGGGCAGGGCGCGTCGGTGCTAAGTTCCGGCAGCAGTGTCGAACTTAGCTGGGATGACCGCGACTTTGTTCCTAACCCACGTCAGGGACAATATGCCGACGTACGCTATACCCGCTATACGCCCGATGCGGGGAGCGATACCCGGTTTGATGAATACCAGTTGCACTACAGCCGCTACCACTCTCTGGACGAGAAGAATGTGCTTGCCTGGGAGATGGACGGTGCCTTTACTCAGGGGGATGTGCCGTGGAGCATGATGCCGCTGCTCGGTAGCAATCAGCGGATGCGCGGCTATTACGAAGGACGCTATCGCGATAAAAACGCCGTCAGCGGGCAGGTAGAGTATCGCCGCAAACTTGACTGGCGGCATGGCGTGGTCGGCTGGCTGGGCGCAGGGACGATGGGGCCATCATTTAGCGCGCTGGATGACGGACGCTGGCTACCCTCGGCGGGGGTGGGGTATCGTTTTGAATTTAAGCCGCGGGTGAATGTGCGTCTGGATTATGGCATTGGCAAAGGGAGCAGCGGTTTTTATTTTCAGGTAGGAGAGGCGTTTTGATCAATAAAGTGCTGCTGATGACGACCTTGTTATTGGCAACGGTCGGGGTCCATGCTGCGATATCTGTACCTTTGCAGTTGGTAAATGAAGATGACAAGGTCGAAAGCACCGCCTGGCCAGTTGTTTCGCCGCTCCCTGCGCCCCAGGGGTTACGTCCGTGCTGCGCTTTTGGTTACGACCTGCACGCGCAGGTGCTGGATATGCCAGTACCGTTTTATGAACTTAATAACGTCGTGGCAGCTAATGGTATTGGCGAGCATCGCTATAACGATAGCCTGCTGTTAGGGTTAGTGAACCTGGCCGGCATCGGGCATGAACACAATGGCATTGTGTACACCTCTCGCGGCGGTTTCATCGATATCGCGCATGTACGAGATACCGCAGATATGACGGTCTGGCTTTTTAGCCATCTACTTCCACAGTTAGGTCAGCCTTTTACGTTGCGACTCGAAGATGAACTGGCGGAGCGGCATATCGTTTTCAACGCCTTCACACCACCTGAAACGGCGGGCGAACGTTACGCATTAGCTGCCTGGCTGGCAGCACATCTGGCCTTTCAGCTCGCGGCCTGGCATGAAATTGCACAATGGTACGGTTTTGAGTCAGTTCCTGGGTTTTCTGAGGAAGTTTCCGCATTTTCACCGGAAGATCTCTACTCTAACCTGTTGGGGGCAAGAATTGCGGTGTCGCTGATCCTTGATGGGCAACTGGCAACATCAGGGATGTACGATGCGGCAATGAACAATGCACTGCGTCAGGCGTTAACGCAGTTGGGAGCTAAGTCAGAAACAATAACCCGTTTTCAGTTTGATATGCTGGATGGCAAGTGGTGGAACAGCCAGCGTCGGGTGCCGGAGAAATATCTGGTGCTGCACAGAAACTACGATGTAAGTGATTCGCGTTTGCCAACGCCAGTGCCGGGCGAAAAAGCCGCGCCGCTACGCCTGTCATTACCGCATCACTGGCGAAATTATTCCCTTGATTCGCTGGCGCAACTTCAACTCCGGCCCGGAAGTAACATGGCGCGGCTACCTTTACCACAATCCTGGTATAGCGATGCTAATTTCCCTGCGCTGGCTACGCTTGCAGGTGCCAGGGATAATCTGTCGAAAGTGGATGAGCATTCATTCCTTTATTAAAAAACCTCCACCAGAACTTCACTGGCGGAGGTTTTCTGCACATGCCGGACCCAATCCGATAATCGCTACGCTAAATTCTGAAAGTGAAGTGCTTGTGAAGTATGATTGCTTAAATCGTCTTGTATCAGGGCATCCCATGAAGCAAATCACCTTTACGCCGCGTAATCATCAGCTTACCAATATCAACACCTGGACCCCGGACAGTCAGTGGCTGGTCTTCGACGTGCGTCCTTCCGGTGCCGCTTTTACGGGGGAAACGATTGAACGCGTCAATGTTCATACTGGCGAACTGGAGGTGATTTACCGGGCCACTCAGAGGGCACATGTGGGCGTGGTGACCGTTCATCCAAAGTCGGAAAAGTATGTTTTTATTCATGGGCCAGAAAATCCTGATGAAACATGGGATTACGACTTTCATCATCGCCGTGGGGTGATTGTTTCGCAGGCAGAGGTGACGAATCTGGATGCGATGGATATCACCGCGCCGTACACGCCTGGCGCGTTACGCGGCGGCAGTCATGTGCATGTCTTTAGCCCGAACGGTGAGTTTGTCAGTTTTACTTATAACGACCATGTGCTGCATGAACGCTCTCCGGCGCTGGATTTACGTAACGTCGGCGTGGCTGCGCCGTATGGTCCGGTGAACGTATCCGCGCAGCATCCACGTGAATATAGCGGGAGCCGCTGGTGCGTGCTGGTGAGTCAAACGACGCCGGCGCCAAAACCGGGGAGCGATGAGATAAACCGCGCCTATGAAGAAGGTTGGGTGGGCGAAAGCACACTGGCGTTTATCGGCGATACGTTGTCAGTGACCGGTGAGAAAGTGCCGGAGCTGTTTATTGTTGATTTGCCTCAGAATGAAAGCGGCTGGAAACAACCGGGTGATGCTCCGCTGGAGGGCACAGAGGCGACAATGCCTGCGCCGCCATCCGGTATTCACCAACGTCGCCTGACGTTTACTCATGAGCGCGCCTTTCCGGGGCTGGTGAATCAGCCGCGCCACTGGGTGCGCAGTAATCCGCAGACGTCTGAAATTGCGTTTTTAATGCGCGACAACCATGGCGTTGTGCAGCTGTGGTTAATTCCACCACAGGGTGGTGAGCCGCGTCAGCTTACCCGTTGCGCCACGGGTATTCAGTCTGCATTCAACTGGCATCCATCAGGGAAATGGCTGGGATTTGTGCTGGAAAACAGAATAGCCTGTTGTGATGCTCAGACGGGAGAGATTGATTTTTTAACGGCGCGTCACGGCAACCCTCCGTCGGCCGATGCGGTTGTCTTCTCTCCTGATGGGCGACTGGTTGCGTGGATGGAAGAGGTCGAAGGTTTCCGCCAACTGTGGATGACTGAAACAGGGCGTTAATTAAGGTGCAGTCATTTTCGCCGGGGGGATAACGGCGTTCGTGGCCTGCGTTCTCTCCTCGCTCTTTTCTACGCGGGATCTCACCGAGTTATCTTTACGAAAGAGATCCCACGGAAGCAATACGGTATCCAGCACCGCAGTAAAAGGCATATCCAGAATCGCCAGCGACTTCGTTCCCCAATTCGTATCACTTTCGCTGATCATGGTGGCGCTGGCGCGTGTGCCAGGATACGTCCCTTCTTTGCCTCCGGTATGCGACATTATGCTGGAACAACCGCTCAAAAACGCCATCCCGCTGCACATTGTCAGTGTTACCAACATTTTTTTTATCATCATTTATTCATCTGTTTTCATCGTGTTTGCATGGTGAGTTAAAGCGATCCGTTGCGAAAATAACATCACCATTTCGTCGCACTGTGGCGGCTATCGCGATTTATCGATAACAACTGCTCTCCCCAGTGTATGCAATAGACAACAAACTGCAAAAAAAGTCAGATGAATACACTTGAAAAGTTTGTGTTAAGACCCATTTTTAGAATGTAGACAACAGAAGGGCATGCCTGATGGGTGTCCTGGCTACCTGACCTGTCCATGATGGAAGGTCTCACATTCTCGCTGATTTCAGGAGCTATTGATTATGCGTAACTTTGATTTATCCCCGCTGTACCGTTCTGCTATTGGTTTTGACCGTCTGTTTAACCTGCTGGAAAACAACCAGAGCCAGAGTAATGGCGGCTACCCTCCGTACAACGTTGAGCTGGTAGACGAAAACCATTACCGCATTGCGATTGCCGTTGCCGGTTTTGCTGAAAGCGAGCTGGAAATTACCGCGCAGGACAATCTGCTGGTGGTAAAAGGCGCTCATGCGGATGAGCAAAAAGAACGTACTTACCTGTATCAGGGTATTGCCGAGCGCAACTTCGAACGTAAGTTCCAGTTAGCGGAGAACATTCATGTTCGCGGCGCAAACCTGGTGAATGGTCTGCTGTATATCGATCTTGAGCGCGTTATTCCCGAAGCGAACAAACCGCGCCGCATCGAAATCAACTAATTCTGTGGGCCGCTTCAGGCGGCCTTGCTAAGCAATCGGCTTGCCGTCAGGGAGCCGAAAGGTACCTACTCGCTTCTTAGAAGGAGATTATTATGCGTAACTACGATTTATCCCCACTGCTGCGTCAATGGATCGGTTTTGACAAACTGGCCAATGCGTTACAAAACGCCGGTGAAAGCCAGAGCTTCCCACCCTATAACATCGAAAAGAGCGATGATAACCACTATCGCATTACCCTTGCGTTAGCCGGTTTCCGCCAGGAAGATCTGGATATTCAACTGGAAGGCACACGCCTGACGGTGAAAGGTACACCGCAGCAGCCGGAAAAAGAGACAAAATGGTTGCACCAGGGGCTGGTTACTCAGTCGTTCAGTCTGAGCTTTACGCTGGCTGAAAATATGGAGGTCTCCGGCGCAAGCTTTACTAACGGCTTGCTGCATATCGATTTGACTCGTAATGAACCTGAAACCATTGCCCCACAACGTATCGCCATCAGCGAACGTCCCGCATTAAATAGCTAAATAGCTCCATGCCTTTGCCCCGCCAGAAATGACGGGGCTTTTTTGTGCGTCAGCACACATGAAACTGTCTTGTTGTAACGGATGTTTCACTGTAAAAATATCCAGTATTGATACTCTTAACGAAGGAATGTTTTTATGAGTGAACATCAACCATTTGAAGCTATGAAACAGTTTGATGATAAAGGTGCCGAATTCTGGTCCGCTCGGGAATTAGCGCCTTTACTTGAATATAAAGAATGGCGTAATTTTCAAAAAGTTATAATGAAGGCCACTGTCTCATGTGAGTCCAGTGGCTAATTAGTTGCAAACCATTTTGTTGAGGCTAACAAAATGGTTGAATTAGGTTCAGGGGCCAGCAGAACTCTTGAAGATATCCATCTCTCCCGCTACGCCTGTTATCTGGTCGTGCAAAATGGTGATCCCGCGAAACCTGTTATCGCGGCCGGACAAACCTACTTTGCCATTCAAACCCGACGTCAGGAGTTGGCCGATGATGCTGCTTTTAAATCTCTGCGTGAGGATGAAAAGCGTTTGTTCTTACGCAATGAACTAAAAGAACACAATAAGCATTTGGTTGAAACCGCACAGCTTGCAGGCGTTGAGACCGCTTTCGATTTTGCTATCTTTCAAAACCATGGTTACAAGGGGCTTTATGGCGGTTTAGATCAGCGAGCGATTCATGAACGTAAGGGGTTGAAGAAAAGCCAGAAAATTCTCGATTACATGGGGTCTACAGAGCTGGCGGCAAATCTGTTTCGGGCAACGCAAACGGAAGACAAACTGCGCAGAGACTCTGTTAACACCAAACAGCAAGCGAATCAGACGCATTATGAGGTGGGACGCAAAGTTCGCCAGACTATTCATGAACTGGGTGGCACGATGCCGGAAGCGCTGCCATTGCCAGAAAAAAGCATTCAGCAACTACAAATCGACGTGAAGAAAAACACTAAATAACGCCCTTCTTAAGCGCTTATGGGCGCTCTGTAGCATGATAATGTGCGCCACTCTGCATTCATGCCTGAACGGTTCAGTCATAATCCTCGTTAAATGAAATGTTATTCACAGGGAACAGGATAATGAGTGATATAGCATTGACGGTCAGCGTTCTGGCGTTGGTGGCGGTTGTCGGATTATGGATCGGCAACATAAAAATACGTGGCGTTGGTTTTGGCATCGGAGGGGTGCTGTTCGGCGGTATTATCGTCGGACATTTTGTCGATCAGGCAGGGATGACCCTGAGCGGCGACATGCTGCATTTCATTCAGGAATTTGGCCTGATTCTTTTCGTCTACACCATCGGTATTCAGGTGGGGCCGGGCTTTTTTGCGTCACTGCGCGTTTCCGGGCTGCGGCTGAATCTGTTTGCCGTACTGATTGTCATCATGGGGGGGCTGGTCACCGCGATCCTGCATAAGATTTTTGCCATTCCCCTTCCGGTGGTGCTGGGGATATTCTCCGGCGCGGTCACCAATACGCCGGCGCTGGGGGCCGGGCAGCAAATTCTGCGCGATCTGGGGACGCCAGCAGATATTGTAGACCAGATGGGGATGAGCTATGCCATGGCTTATCCTTTTGGTATCTGCGGTATTTTGCTCACGATGTGGCTGATGCGCCTTATTTTCCGCGTTAACGTCGATGCTGAAGCTCAGCAGCATGAATCCACGTTGACCAACGGACACGCGCTGATTCAGACGATGAACATCCGCGTGGAAAACCCGAACCTCAACAATATGGCGATTCAGGATGTCCCAATTCTGAACAGCGATAAAATCATCTGCTCGCGTCTGAAGCGTGAAGAGACATTAATGGTGCCGTCGCCAGGGACGATTATCCAGATGGGCGACCTGCTACACCTGGTCGGCCAGCCCGGTGACCTGCATAACGCGCAGGTGGTGATTGGGCAGGAGGTGGACACATCGCTGTCGACGCGAGGTACTGATTTACGCGTTGAACGCGTGGTGGTGACCAACGAACAGGTGCTGGGTAAACGTATCCGCGACCTGCATTTTAAAGAACGTTACGACGTGGTTATCTCCCGTCTGAACCGTGCTGGCGTTGAGCTGGTGGCCAGCAGCGATGCCAGCCTGCAATTCGGGGATATCCTCAATCTGGTGGGGCGTCCCGCGTCCATTGATGCCGTTGCCAATGTTGTCGGCAACGCGCAGCAAAAACTGCAACAGGTGCAGATGCTGCCGGTATTTATCGGTATCGGACTGGGTGTTCTACTGGGTTCCATCCCGCTGTTCATCCCGGGTTTCCCGGTGGCGTTAAAATTGGGTTTGGCCGGTGGACCGCTGATCATGGCCTTGATTCTGGGGCGTATTGGCAGCATTGGTAAGCTGTACTGGTTTATGCCTCCCAGCGCTAACCTGGCGCTGCGAGAGTTAGGTATTGTGCTGTTTCTTGCGGTGGTTGGCCTGAAATCTGGCGGTGATTTTGTTAATACGCTGACCCAGGGCGATGGGCTGAGCTGGGTCGGGTACGGTATTTTTATTACCGCCATTCCGCTGATTACCGTGGGACTGCTGGCGCGTATCTTCGCCAAAATGAACTATCTGACGCTGTGCGGTATGCTGGCGGGTTCGATGACCGATCCCCCCGCGCTGGCGTTTGCTAACAACCTGCATGCCACCAGCGGGGCGGCGGCGCTCTCCTATGCTACCGTTTATCCGCTGGTGATGTTCCTGAGGATTATTACCCCACAGCTGCTGGCGGTGATTTTCTGGGGAATAGGTTAGTAACAGCGTATCCGGCCTGCATCTCCTGTAGGTCGGATACGGTGCAAGTCGCCATTCGCCACATCTTTTTTCCATTGTCTCATCACATTACGTTCTCTTCCGTTTGCGAATCAGGTTCATACTGCTGAACTGTTCCGGTATAACGACCAGACAACAATATTGAAGGAGTCGTCATGAAGATTTCCCGCCTAGGGGAAGCGCCGGATTACCGCTTCTCGCTGGCAAATGAACGCACATTTTTGGCATGGATACGCACCTCGTTAGGTTTTCTGGCCGCAGGCGTTGGTCTGGATCAACTGGCTCCGGATTTCGCCACGCCGGTTATTCGCGAAGTATTGGCCCTGTTGCTGTGTCTGTTTGCTGGCGGTCTGGCTATTTATGGTTATTTGCGCTGGTTACGTAATGAAAAGGCAATGCGCTTGAAAGAGGATTTGCCTTACACCCACAGTTTGCTCATTATCAGCGCAATGCTGACGATTGTAGCGGTGATTGTTATGGTGCTGGTGCTGTATGCCGGATAGCCGTAAATCGCGACGTATCGCCGATCCGGGACTACAACCGGAGCGCACATCGTTGGCATGGTTTCGTACGTTGTTGGGTTATGGCGCGTTAATGGCGCTGGCGATTAAGCACAACTGGCATCAGGCTGGGGCACTGTTCTGGATATCGATCGTCATACTGACGTTGGTGGCGATTATTCTCTGGCGTTATACCCGCAGCCGTAATCTCATGGATGTGAGTGATAGTGATTTTTCTGAATCTCGCGCGATGCGTGACAAATTTATGATCTCCCTCGCGGTGTTATCCCTCGCAATACTGTTTGCTGTAACGCATGTTCGCCAACTTATCGTATTTATCGAGAATTATGCATGACAGGATGTGAGAACATGGATGTTAGTGATGACGTTTTAGAAATGGTGATTAACCACCAGAAAAGTTTACAACCGGTTGAATTGTATCGTGGTTTGCAACAAGGAAAAGTTCGCCTCGTACAGTTTACTCCTTTGATTAAGCGCGATGCTTCAGGTTACCTGACTGAAGATTCAGTGACGCCGGACGGGTGGGGGCGATTTTTAATTGCGATATTTGATATCTGGGTACGTGAAGATATTAATCAAATATCTATTCAGCTTTTCGATAATACGCTACGCCAGTGGTGTGGTCGGACTGCACTGTTTGAATGCCAGACGATGACACTGCAGAATACACGCTGTCAGGCATGCTCTTTGTTTCAGTACTACCATGGAGATTGTCCTGCGTATCGCGAGGAGAATGGAAAGGGCGTGCTGTGTACAGGATATCAGGCTTTCTTCAACCATACCGCGCCGCATATGCGCGTGATGCGTGACCTGCTTAAGCAGCATCGCTCACCGATGGAACTGATGGCGATGCTGCGTTAAGCTCAGCGGCGTTATCGTCCTTTGGCCAGATACTGCGCCATTTCGGCTTCCGGCACCATGCCGCCGCCGGTCGCCCACACCAGATGAGTGGCGTTATTGAGCTGGTCGGCGCTGAAGCCGTGCATCTGCTGATAGTCAGCAGAGGCGCAAACGTGCTGCGGACCGGCCATCCCCGCCAGCGCTGAAGGCTCAAGGCGAATCCCTTCTTCCTGCGCCAGCCAGCCCAGCATGTCGTACATCGTCTGATCGTCCAGGGTGTACAGACCGTCGAGCAGACGTTCCATCGCCCGGCCGACAAACCCCGAAGCGCGGCCCACCGCCAGCCCATCCGCCGCCGTCAGGTTGTCGATGCCAATGTCCTGCACGGAAATGGTATCGTGCAGCCCGGTATAAATCCCCAGCAGCATGCAGGGTGAATGGGTCGGCTCGGCGAAGAAGCAGTGTACGTTATCGCCAAACGCCAGCTTCAGACCAAACGCCACCCCGCCAGGACCGCCGCCGACGCCGCACGGCAGGTAGACAAACAGCGGATGGTCAGAATCCACCACGCGACCCTGCTGCGCGAACTGCGCCTTCAGACGCTGACCAGCCACCGCGTAACCTAAAAACAGCGTGCGGGAGTTTTCATCATCAATAAAGAAGCAGTTCGGATCGGACTCTGCCGCTTTGCGACCCTGTTCAACCGCCACGCCGTAATCTTCTTCATACTCGACGACCGTCACACCGTGGCTGCGTAGTTTGGCTTTTTTCCATGCGCGCGCGTCGGCAGACATATGTACTGTCACCTTAAAGCCGATGCGGGCGCTCATGATGCCAATCGACATCCCGAGGTTGCCGGTGGAGCCTACCGCGATGCTGTACTGGCTGAAAAACTGTTTAAATTCAGGTGAAAGCAGAATGCTGTAATCATCTTCTGTCGTCAGCAGACCGGCTTCCAGCGCCAGTTTTTCCGCGTGGGTCAGGACCTCATAAATGCCGCCACGCGCTTTAATTGAGCCGGAAATCGGCAGGTGGCTGTCTTTTTTCAGCAACAGTTCGCCGCAGATGTGCTGTCCGAATGCTTTTTCCAGTCGTTTTTGCATCAATGGGATTGCAGCCAGCTCAGACTCAATAATGCCGCCGGTGGCTGCGGTTTCCGGGAAGGCCTGTGCCAGGTACGGCGCGAAGCGCTTCAGCCGGGCATGGGCATCCTGAACATCGTGTTCGGTCAGGCCAACATAAGGTAAACCTTCCGCAAGAGAGGTGGTGCCAGGGTTAAACCAGGTCGTCTCCTTGAGAGCGACCAGGTCTGCCACTAAAGGATGCTGGGCGATAAGTGTTTGAATGTTTTCCATAGTCAGTCTCTTTGCGCTTAAATAATAAAGGAAAGCAGGAATGTGCACGCCAGTGCAATCACGGACGCGATAAATGTCGCGGTTGTATAGTATTTGAACGTCTCATTCAGGGTGGCGCCGCAGTATTGCTTCACCAGCCAGAAGAGGGAGTCGGTCACGATCGTGCAGCCAATAGCGCCGGAACCGATGGCAATGGCAATGATCTCCGGGCTAACGTTGGGATAGAGCGGCAGCATTGGTGCCACGATTGCCGTCGCGCCCATCATCGCCACTGTGGCAGAGCCCACCGCAGCATGCAGAATTAACGCCACCAGCCACGCCAGCAGAATTGGGTGCATATGCATGTTTGAAAGGATTAGCGCGAGGGTATCCGCCAGCCCGCTACTCTTGAGGATAGCGTTGAATGCGCCGCCTGCGCCGATAATCAGCAGAATGTTGGCAATCGAACCAAACCCGTTTTCAGTGTGGGTCAGCAGCGCGCCCATGCCGATATGCTGACGCAGGCCGAGAATGTAGTAGGCCACGAAGACGGCAATAAACATCGCGGTGATCGGGTTACCAATAAACTCCAGCAGCGTATACAGCGTGCTGCCTTTCGCCATGTTCAACTCAGCAACGGTTTTGACCAGCATCAGGCCAATCGGCAACAGGACGGTAAACAGCGTTGCGCCCAGCGACGGCAGCGTACTTTCGTCGCGAACTTTCAGGTCGGAAAACTCAGCCGGCACCGGTTTAAACGGCAGGCGGTTACCGAGAAATTTCAGATACAGCGGCCCGCCGACAAGCGAGGCCATTAAGCCCACCAGTAAACCGTAAACAATTACGCTGCCAATGTCCGCACCCAGCTTATTCGCGACGAACAGGGCGGCCGGATGCGGCGGCACCACACAGTGCACCGCCATCAGCGCCGTACACAGTGGGATCGCCAGCTTCAGCAGTGAAGTATTGGTCTTTTTGGCAATCGAAAAAGCCAGCGGAATCAACAGTACCACGCCGACTTCAACAAACAGCGTGATCCCGCAAATCAGCCCGACCAGCACCATAATGACATCAGCGGAAAGCCAGCGGCAGCGCTGTAACGTCAGGCCAATGCGTTCTGCCGCGCCGGACACTTCCATCATTTTGCCCAGAATGGTCCCGAGGCCGATAACCGCGGCGAGGAAGCCCAGCGTACCGCCGATGCCGCTCTCAATGGCATTGACCATATCCAGCGGCCCCATACCCATCATCGTACCCACGAAGAAGCTGGCTAACAGCAGCGCCAGAAACGGGTGGAATTTGAACTTCACGATGGTCAAAACGATTAACACGATGCTTATCAGCAGCGTGCTCACAACCCAGATTTGAGAGTGCATAACTCACCTTGCCCTGTGATTAACCTGAGGTTATTGGACAAAAATAAGGCAGGGTCTGACAAACGATATAAATCCTCTTTCACATGAGCCAGATTGCATCAAGTGAGTGATTTACGTCTAATTACACGCCATTAGTGCGATATGGTTCACTATGAATCATCTTTGTGCTGATTTTTACAGCGGTTTTTTTTACACTCCGACGCATGATTCAGGATGACAGAGATGAATATGGATCCCCTACGCGAAGTCAGAAACCGACTACTTAACGGCTGGCAGCTGTCAAAGCTGTATACCTTTGAAGTGGCGGCCCGCCATCAGTCGTTTGCGCTGGCGGCAGATGAGTTGTCATTAAGCCCCAGCGCTGTCAGCCATCGCATTAATCAGTTGGAAGATGAGTTGGGTATTCAACTGTTTGTCCGTTCTCACCGCAAAGTGGAACTGACTCACGAGGGTAAACGGGTGTTCTGGGCGCTGAAATCGTCGCTGGACACGCTTAACCAGGAAATTCTTGATATCAAAAATCAGGAACTGTCGGGGACGCTCACCGTGTACTCACGGCCCTCTATCGCCCAGTGTTGGCTGGTTCCGGCGCTCGGCGACTTCACCCGTCGCTACCCGTCGATTTCGCTGACCATGCTGACTGGGAACGACAACGTCAACCTGCAGCGTGCCGGCATCGACCTGGCGATCTATTTTGATGATGCGCCCTCCGCGCAGCTCACGCATCATTTCCTGATGGATGAAGAGATTTTGCCGGTCTGCAGCCCGGACTATGCCTCTCGTTATGGTCTCACTGGCTCGCTGGTGAATTTGCCGCACTGTACGTTGCTGCATGACAGACAGGCGTGGAGCAACGATTCCGGGACCGATGAATGGCACAGCTGGGCGCAGCATTTTGCGGTAAATTTGCCGACATCGTCGGGCATTGGTTTCGATCGTTCTGATTTAGCGGTGATTGCGGCAATGAATCACATCGGCGTAGCGATGGGCCGTAAGAGGCTGGTACAAAAACGCCTCGATAGCGGAGAGCTGGTCGCGCCTTTTGGCGATATGGCGCTGAAATGCCATCAGCATTACTACATCACCACGCTGCCCGGCAGGCAGTGGCCGAAAATCGAGGCGTTTATTGGCTGGCTACAGGAGCAGGTTAAATAAGCGGGTCATGCATATTTTTATGCTTTCTCTCTACACGGAAAGTAAAAAAGCATGCTAAATACGTGATATCACTCCTGATGATTTGCGTAAGGACGACCGTGTTAAAGTCGATTGTTTCCCTGTTACTCTTCGCCAGCGCCACCGTGTGTGCAGCACCACCAGCGCTGACGGCGGCGTCGTATGCGCAGCAGCTTGGGGTCGGGATGGACGTAGATTGGGCGCGAACCGAGCGTGGCATCCGCGAGTTCGATCCGCTGGTGGTGCGGGATTTCAGGGCGAAAGGCATTTCCCATGTGCGTATTCGCGTGGCGGGAGAACCGACAGAAGCCAGACTGATTCATCTGCGCAAGCTGGTCGAAGCCTGCGAGCAGTATGGCGTAATCCCGATTATTGCTTACCAGGCGGATGAATATAAACAAGATCCCAGCGCCGGTAATGAAAAAGAGGTGGTTAACTGGTGGGTGGCGGTGGCGCATTACTTTGGTCAACGTTCGCCGCTTCTGGGTTTTGACCTGATTTATGAACCTGCGGATAAGCTCAACCATAATCAGGCATCGCTCAACCGGGTGTATGACAAAACGATTCGTACCATCCACGCTATTGACCCGCAACGGATGATCTTCATCGCGCCGCGACTGCGTGCCGCGCCGGAAGAACTGCCAAACCTGAAGTTGCCGCCGCAAAGCCAGAATACCGTGCTGGCCGAATGGCATATCTTCCCGTGGGGGCCGCTGAAAAATAACGGCAAATACCCATGGACGTCAGGGACTGCAGCGGAAAAGACGGCTATTCGCGCCCGTATCAATACCGCCATTCGCTGGCAGCAGAAAACCGGTCATGTGAGTTGGGTAGGCGGCTGGTCGCCGGGAGAAACCATTAAAAATGGACCTTCTGCAGCGCAAATGGCCTTCGCCCGTTTTATGGCGTGCGAGCTGAAGAAAGCGAAGATTCCCTATGCTGTCAATGCGGATACGCAGTTCTATGATGGCGAGGAGGGAGCCTGGCGTCCGGCGCTGGAGCCGTTACTGACGACGATGGTTGCGCCTGAATGTGACAAGCCCGGCGATAAACCGGGCCATCATGCGCTTAAACCGCCTGCCCCTGATGCGACACGCGTGACGCCAGTGGAAGCCAGCATACAAAAATCAGCAGCCCCATAAGGGTCATCAACAGGCCCAGACTGGCTTGTCCGGTCTGCGGCAGCATCGCAGAGAACCACGCCAGCACACCGGAACCAATGTTCTGTAATCCTCCGACCAGAGCGCCGGCAGTGCCCGCCAGGAACGGGAAAGGTTCCATTGCGCCGCTGGTTGCCAGTGGAAACAACATCCCGGCGCCGAAGAAAAACAGCGCGGCGGGAACCAGCAGCGTCCAGACGTTCATCACGTCGAACAGGCCTGGGATCCACATCATCAAACCGGCAACCAGACAGCAGATGACCGACTGCCACATCAGCGTTGAGAAACGCTTGTGCGGGCGACCGGCGAACCAGGCGCCGAAAAACGCCGCCGGAATAGGCAGAATAAACAGGATACTGACTACCATGCTGCTTAAACCCAGCCTTGCGCCCAATAATACCCCGGAGCAGGCTTCGAAGACCGCAACGCCCGCCAGGCCGCCGATCAGCATGAGCACGTAACAGGTGAAAGAGCTGTTGCCAAACAGCGTCTTGTAGCTGGCGATAAGCCGTGGACGCGGCGCGCCTGCCGGGCGCGTTTCCGGCATCCAGCGCGCCATGCTAAACGTGACGCCCGCGCACAGAATCAGCAGAAAAATATAACAAGCGCGCCAGTTCCACACGGTATCCAGCATACCGCCAATCAGCGGCGCCAGCAGCGGACTGACCAGGATCCCCATATTCAGCAAACTGTTGGCGTGACGAAGCTGCGTACCTTCATACAGGTCTCGCGGTAAGGTTCGCGCCATCACACCGCCGACGCCTGTTCCCATCCCCTGGATTGCACTGGCGATAATCAGTACCGTCAGGCTGTGGGTGGTGATGGCGACCAGCGTGGCCAGCATAAAAATAGACATCCCGGCGAGGATCACCGGACGGCGGCCAACACGATCGGAAAGTGGGCCGTAAAACAGTTGTGACAGGCCGTAGGTCAGTAGATAGGCGGCCATCACGCTCTGCACCGCCCCTTCGCGAACGTTCAGTTCACGCGCCATATCAGCAATAGCGGGGATATAAATGGTTTGCGCCATCTGTCCAACCGCCACCAGTAATACCAACATCAACAACAAATTGACGCTTCTATGCCTTTTCATTTCGCTGATAACTTTTAAAAAAGTGAAAAAATAAGAATAAGGTGCTGCACTTTCCCTTAAATGCGCGTGGAATCTACCACAACAGAAAAAGAAGGCCAGATAGTAGGCTGGAATGTTTAAGCGATGAACGGCAGGAAATGTAAACAAAAAACGGCAACAAATGTTGCCGGATTGCATCAGGTCGACCAACAGATCATGACAAGCGTAGCAAAACCGCGCCTATGGCAATACCTGCGGCTGCGACAAGACGTATCCCTGCGACCTTCTCTTTCAGTAGCAGCCAGGCGAGCAGCGCGCCAAACAGGATGGAAGTTTCACGCAGCGCAGCGACCACCGCCAACGGCGCCTGGGTCATGGCCCACAGCGCCAGTCCGTAGGAACCCATCGTGCCAATCCCGCCAAGAATACCTTTTTTCCACTGCTGTACCAGATAGCGTGACGCTTCCCGGCGTCTGGCGATCATCGCCCATGTGAGCAGGCAAGAACCGTTCAGAAAGAAGGTCCACAGCGTATAACCCAACGCGGTTTCTGATAAGCGTACCCCGGTGCCGTCGACCAGCGTGTAACCGGCAATAAAACAGGCGTTAATGAGCGCCAGAACGATCCCGCGTTGCGAGCTGCTGCGTCCGTTAAATGCCATGCCGAGAATAGCCAGGCAGATGGTGGCAATCCCCACCCAGGCAAGCATAGAGAGACTATCGCCAAGAAACAGGACGCTGATAATCGCAACCAGCAACGGTGCGGTGCCGCGCATTAAAGGATAGGTCTGACTCATATCCGAAACCTGATAGGTTTTGGCGACAAGAACCGTGTACACCACTTGTAAGGCCGTTGAGACAGCCAAAAACGGCAGGCTGGCGGCAGAAGGCTGAGGCACAAAGGGTAAGCAGATCAATGCCATAATCGCAGCCGAGCCGCTGACGCCGATCGCCGAGTACAGTTTATCGTTTCCAGCCTTAACAATGGCATTCCAGCTGGCATGCAGCAACGCGGCGAACAGCAAAATGCAGAAAACAGAAAGCGTCATGGCGGAATTCTTCCCTGAGAATGTCATAAAAACGTAACATATTGACGCGTGACAAGCACCTGGGAAAGGTGAAAGGGGAGCGGAGTGTTACCCGCTCCCCTTAGGTGCGACTTGAATCTGAATTACTTAACGTATTTCAGAACGGCATCAAGTAGTTGCAGTGCTGCAACAATGAGTTTGAGGATAAGAATAGCGATATCCACGAGGCTCATACGCTCTCCTTTTGGTACAAGGAGCACGGTGCTGGCGTACCTCGCCGCTGCCTGTTGCCAGCACCTTTGTTGACATAACACAGTGTGCTCACACGGGGGTTAAGGCGCTGACGGCACCACCCGTTTCAGCCAGGACTTTGATGCGCCGGTTTACGATGCGGCCCCCGCATAACACATTGCGTACCGAAATATTATAGATAAATACTGTATAAATTAACAGTATTTTATGGACGAGACGTCAACATTAGGCCATACTCAACATCATCAAAATTCGTGCCGAAATTGCGTGTTCTTCGCAGAACGCGTATACTTTTCTCGTTGACATAACACAGTGTGCTCGGCGGCTACCAACCGCACAACGCTGAAAAGAACCTCGCTCCGGCGGGGTTTTTTGTTTTTCATCATCACATAGCGAAATGTGATCTTTGACGCATTTTTGTGCAGATGAAAATTTTTCCATTGTCACGCTGAAAAACCTGTGTTTGTATAAATCCAGTTAATCAACAAACAGACAGGTCCCTAATGAACCCTTCCATGCTGACTGCGACCCTACTAAAAACTGCGCCATCTCGCGCAGCGGTCGTCGTGCGTGTGGTGGTGGTCGTCGGCAATGCGCCGTAGGGTCCGGATCAACACACGATTCCAAAACCCCGCCGGCGCAAACCGGGCGGGGTTTTTCGTTTAAGAGACCTGCCCGGAGCAACGGCCCAGAATAAAAGGACTGGAGCATGGCAAGTTCGGGCATAACATCCAAGCGTACGCGTTTTACGGGCGCAGAATTCATCGTTCATTTCCTGGAACGTCAGGGAATCCAGGTAGTCACCGGTATCCCTGGCGGATCGATCCTTCCCGTCTATGACGCGTTAAGCCAAAGCACGAAAATCCGTCATATCCTGGCGCGCCACGAGCAGGGTGCGGGGTTTATCGCGCAAGGCATGGCGCGAACCGATGGTAAACCCGCCGTGTGTATGGCTTGTAGCGGGCCGGGCGCCACCAACCTGGTTACCGCGATTGCCGATGCTCGTCTGGATTCCATCCCGCTGGTGTGTATCACCGGGCAGGTTCCGGCCTCGATGATCGGTACCGACGCCTTCCAGGAAGTCGACACCTACGGTATTTCTATCCCCATCACCAAACACAACTATCTGGTCCGCCATATCAATGAATTACCGCAGGTCATGAGCGATGCGTTCCGCATTGCGCAGTCCGGACGTCCAGGCCCGGTGTGGATAGACATTCCTAAGGATATTCAAACCGCCGTATTTGAAATTGAAGAGATGCCTGAACCCGCGCAGAAAATGGCGGCGCCGGCGTTCAGTCAGGACAGCATTCGCGATGCCGCGGCCATGATTAATGCCGCACAGCGTCCGGTGCTGTACCTCGGCGGCGGCGTGATTAACGCGCCCGCACGCGTGCGTGAACTGGCCGAAAAAGCCATGCTGCCTACCACCATGACCTTGATGGCGCTGGGCATGCTGCCAAAGGCGCATCCGCTGTCGTTAGGCATGCTGGGTATGCACGGCGCGCGCAGCACCAACTTTATTCTGCAAGAAGCGGACTTACTGATTGTTCTGGGCGCACGTTTTGATGACCGGGCGATTGGTAAAACCGAACAGTTCTGCCCGAACGCCAAAATCATCCACGTGGATATCGATCGTGCGGAGCTGGGTAAAATCAAACAGCCGCATGTCGCGATTCAGGCGGATGTCGATGAGGTTCTGGCGCAACTGATCCCATTGGTTGCAGCCCAGCCGCGAGAGGCATGGCATCAGATGGTGGCCGATTTACAACGTGAGTTTCCTTGCGCTATTCCGCAGGAAAGCGACCCGCTCAGTCACTATGGGCTGATCAACGCTGTGGCGGCTTGCGTGGATGACAGCGCCATTATCACCACCGACGTCGGCCAGCATCAGATGTGGGCGGCACAGGCTTATCCGCTGAACCGTCCGCGCCAGTGGCTGACCTCTGGTGGTCTGGGCACCATGGGATTTGGTCTGCCGGCGGCCATTGGCGCGGCGCTGGCGAACCCGGATAAAAAAGTCCTGTGCTTCTCTGGCGACGGTAGCCTGATGATGAATATTCAGGAAATGGCGACGGCCAGCGAAAATCAGCTGGATATTAAAATCATTCTGATGAATAACGAAGCGCTGGGTCTGGTATATCAGCAGCAGAGCCTGTTCTATAAGCAGGGTGTTTTTGCCGCGACCTATCCGGGGATGATTAACTTTATGCAGATCGCAGCCGGATTTGGTCTGGAAACTTGTGATTTAAATAACGAAGCGGATCCACAGGCAGCGTTGCAGGAAATGATTAATCGTCCTGGACCTGCGCTGATCCACGTGCGTATCGACGCGGAAGAAAAAGTGTACCCGATGGTGCCGCCGGGCGCGGCAAACACTGAAATGGTGGGGGAATAAGCCATGCAACAGCAGACTCATGACAACGTAATCCTGGAACTCACCGTACGCAACCATCCGGGCGTAATGACCCACGTCTGTGGGCTGTTTGCCCGACGCGCGTTCAACGTGGAAGGTATTCTTTGCCTACCGATCCAGGACAGCGATAAGAGCCGTATCTGGCTACTGGTCAACGACGATCAGCGTCTGGAACAGATGATAAGCCAGATCGACAAACTGGAAGATGTGGTGAAAGTCGCCCGCAACCAGTCAGACCCGTCGATGTTTAATAAAATCTCCGTCTTCTTCGAGTGAGTTAGTCGCCGTCTGAATCCGGGGTAATCACTTTGACAGAGCCGTTCCGGCAGTGGGTTGCGTAATCTGCCGGTAACGGACGGTCGCTTATCAGTACGTCAAAGGTGGAGAGTGGACCAATGCTGGCGGGGGCGACCTCATCGAACAGGGCGTGGCGCGTCAGCAGAATTTTACGTAATCCGCGTTCCATCGCTTTGCGTTTTGTGGCCAGATCGTCCGGATTGAACCAGCTAACGCCGAAATGCTCATGGATTCCGCTGGCGGAGATAAAGACTTTCCGTGGGTTGAGTGCATCCAGCGGGGAGGGATTGCTGGTGTCGTAAAAGGCGTCACTTTTCGCCCGGTAGGTTCCCCCGCAAAGAATTGCTGTGGCGTTGGGTTTTTCATTTAGCGCTACAAACACCCGATGCGAGTAGCAAATCCCGGTAAAGGAAATATCGTCCGGGATCATGCTGACCACCAACGGCATTTCCGCACCATTATCAAAAAAGACCAGATCATTTTCACTCACCAGTCCCGCTGCCAGAATGGCAATCGGTAAATCGTCGCGGTGATACTGCTTTTGCGCGGGGAGTGGCGCGTTAACGATGGTAGCAGGTTTGTTCACCATCACAATGTAACCACCGAGCAGCGTGAGGGGTAACGGCTCGTCATCCTGACTGAGATCCCGACGAATAGTCATCACGGAAACTTCCAGCATTCGTGCCGCCTCTTTCAGATGGATTCGGTCGGTCTTCTTCAACAATTCCATCAGACGTCGAATACGTTCTTTCTGCTTGGTTTCCATGTGCTTCTCCACGAATCATATTTCCATGTTCCTTCAGTAACATTTTTGTGTTTCTGAGAACATGACATTGCCGCATTACTATACGTCTGACTATTCGGAAATAAAAGCGTGTTTTTTCACGTTTTATTGATTATATCCAGTTAACTTTCAGTCAATTGTAAGCAACTTCATCATTTTTAGTGTGATCGGATAGCAACATTTAGCGTAATAAATAAACAATAAAATGATCTTCCAATCGCGATCCTAGTCACAAATGATACAAAAGTAACATGATAATGTTATTTTAATATCATTGTTGTGTGATTGTTTCTGAGAGGTAGTAAAATGGATATCGCGGTTATTGGCTCCAACATGGTGGATCTCATCACCTACATCAACCAGATGCCCAAAGAAGGGGAAACGCTGGAAGCGCCGGCGTTCAAAATTGGCTGCGGGGGTAAAGGCGCAAATCAGGCCGTTGCGGCCGCTAAGCTCAATTCCAAAGTGCTGATGCTGACAAAAGTCGGTGATGATATTTTTGCGGATAACACTATTCGCAATCTCGAATCCTGGGGAATTAATACCACCTATGTCGAAAAGGTACCCTGCACCAGCAGCGGTGTCGCACCGATCTTTGTTAATGCCAACTCCAGCAACAGCATTCTGATTATTAAAGGAGCGAACAAATTTCTCTCCCCGGAAGATATCGATCGTGCGGCGGAAGATCTGAAAAAATGTCAGCTTATTATCCTGCAACTGGAAGTGCAGCTGGAAACTGTTTATCACGCGATTGAATTCGGCAAAAAGCACGGTATTGAAGTGTTACTAAATCCCGCCCCTGCATTACGGGAATTAGATATGTCTTATGCCTGTAAATGTGATTTTTTCGTGCCGAATGAAACCGAGCTGGAAATATTAACCGGTATGTCAGTAGATACCTATGACCATATTCGCGCAGCAGCACGTTCTCTGGTTGATAAAGGTCTGAACAATATTATCGTCACCATGGGTGAGAAAGGTGCGCTGTGGATGACGCGTGACCAGGAAGTCCATGTTCCGGCGTTTAAAGTGAATGCTGTCGATACCAGTGGCGCAGGCGACGCTTTCATCGGTTGTTTTGCTCACTATTACGTTCAAAGCGGTGATGTGGAAGCCGCCATGAAAAAAGCCGCTCTCTTCGCTGCTTTCAGCGTTACCGGGAAAGGCACTCAATCATCTTATCCAAGCATCGAACAATTTAATGAGTTTCTTACCTTAAACGAATAATACTCCTGCACTATAAAAGGTAGCACTATGAACGATAAAAACATCATTCAGATGCCTGACGGCTATTTGAATAAGACCCCTCTGTTCCAGTTTATTTTGTTATCCTGTTTATTCCCGTTATGGGGATGCGCAGCCGCATTAAATGATATTCTGATTACGCAATTCAAAAGTGTATTTTCACTCAGTAACTTTGCCTCGGCATTAGTTCAGAGTGCCTTTTATGGCGGCTATTTTTTAATTGCGATCCCGGCATCTCTGGTGATTAAAAAAACCAGTTATAAAATCGCCATCTTAATGGGGCTGACCCTTTATATCGTTGGGTGTACGCTCTTTTTCCCGGCATCGCACATGGCCACCTACACCATGTTCCTTGCGGCGATTTTCGCGATTGCGATTGGCCTGAGTTTCCTGGAAACGGCAGCCAACACCTACAGCTCAATGATAGGCCCAAAAGCCTATGCGACCTTACGCCTGAACATCAGCCAGACCTTTTATCCTATTGGCGCAGCGGCTGGTATTCTGCTGGGTAAATATCTGGTCTTCTCTGAAGGCGAAAGCCTGGAAAAACAGATGGCCGGGATGAACGCCGAGCAGATCCATAACTTTAAAGTGATGATGCTGGAAAATACTCTTGAGCCATACAAGTACATGATTATGGTGCTGGTTGTGGTGATGGTGTTATTCCTGCTGACCCGCTTCCCGACCTGTAAAGTCGCGCAAACCACGAGTCGTAAACGCCCGTCAGCGATGGATACACTGCGTTATCTGGCCAGCAATGCCCGTTTCCGTCGCGGAATTGTGGCGCAATTTCTTTATGTGGGGATGCAGGTCGCGGTGTGGTCATTCACCATCCGTCTGGCCCTGGAATTAGGTGATATCAACGAGCGCGACGCCTCAACCTTCATGGTCTATAGCTTCGCCTGCTTCTTTATCGGCAAGTTTATCGCCAACATTTTGATGACACGCTTCAATCCGGAAAAAGTGCTGATTCTCTATTCCATCATTGGTGCCCTGTTCCTCATCTATGTTGCACTGGCGCCAAGTTTCAGCGCTGTGTATGTCGCAGTGCTGGTAAGTGTCCTGTTTGGACCCTGCTGGGCGACAATCTATGCCGGTACGCTTGATACCGTGGATAACGAACATACCGAAATGGCAGGTGCCGTCATTGTTATGGCGATTGTCGGCGCGGCGGTGGTTCCGGCGATTCAAGGCTATGTGGCTGATATGTTCCATTCATTGCAACTTTCGTTCCTGGTTTCCATGCTCTGCTTCGTGTACGTCGGTATCTACTTCTGGCGTGAAAGCAAAGTGCGCAACAACCTGGCTGAAGCGACAGTTTCCTGAGGAGAGCGATCATGACAACACGTATAACGCTGTGGCGAGAACTCTTTGCAGAGCATCCGCGAATCTTACTAAAGAATAGCGACTTCACGGTTACCGCATTTCGTTACGCCAGCGGAGTGGAAGGGCTGAAGGTAGAAAACAGTCGTGGACATCTGGTTATTCTGCCCTGGATGGGGCAAATGATCTGGGATGCTCAGTTTGATGGCCATGACCTGACCATGCGTAACATGTTCAGTCAGCCGAAACCGGCGGCGGAAGTGGTGGCGACCTACGGCTGTTTTGCCTTCCACTCAGGTCTGTTGGCTAATGGTTGCCCATCGCCAGAAGATTCACATCCTTTGCACGGTGAAATGGCTTGTGCCGCGATGGATGAAGCCTGGCTGGATCTGGAGGGTGAGAATTTGCACGTGGGTGGACGCTATGAGTATGTGATGGGGTTCGGTCATCATTATCAGGCGCATCCTGCGGTGGTAATGCACAAAGCGAGCGCGCTGTTTGATATTCAGATGGCGGTTACCAACCTCGCCTCAGTGGCAATGCCGTTGCAGTACATGTGCCATATGAACTATGCCTACGTACCGGAAGCCTCCTTCAGCCAGAATATTCCGGATGAGGCCATGAAGCTGCGTGAGTCGATACCCGCGCATGTTAAGCCGACTGAGCAATGGCTGGCGTTTAATCAGCGGATTGTGCAGGGCGAGGCTTCTCTGGCGCGGCTCAATGAACCCCATTTTTACGATCCAGAAATTGTCTTCTTTGCTGACCAACTGGACAGGTACACAGATAAGCCGGAATTTAGCATGATAGCACCAGATGGCACCACGTTCGTTACACGCTTCTCCAGCGCGGAGCTGAATTATGTGACGCGATGGATCCTGTATAACGGCGATCAACAGGTTGCGGCATTCGCCTTGCCTGCAACCTGTCGACCCGAAGGATTCCTGGCGGCACAACGCAATGGCACCTTGATTGAAATAGAACCGCAGCACACCCGGACATTTACCGTCACGACAGGCATAGCCTGATCGCTCAAGGCTTGAACACCAAAGCGCTTATCGTTAAGGTAAGCGTTTTTGCCGGATGGCGGCATAAATGCCTTATCCGGCCTACCTGCCCGTAGGCCTGATAAGCGCAGCGCCATCAGGCGTTTCCCGGCCCCAGGACAAGCCCATGATCACCATCGCCCTTATCGACGACCACACTATCGTCCGCTCCGGCTTTGCCCAACTGCTGGGGCTGGAAGCTGATTTGCAGGTTGTGGCGGAATTTGGCTCCGGGCGCGAGGCGCTGGCCGGTTTACCGGGGCGCGGCGTGCAGGTGTGTATTTGCGATATCTCGATGCCCGATATCTCGGGCCTGGAGCTACTCAGCCAACTGCCAAAAGGGATGGCGATCATCATGCTCTCCGTCCACGATAGCCCGGCACTGGTCGAGCAGGCGCTCAACGCAGGCGCGCGTGGCTTTCTTTCAAAACGCTGTAGCCCGGATGAACTGATTGCGGCGGTGCATACCGTGGCGACCGGCGGTTGCTATTTGACGCCGGACATCGCCGTCAAGCTGGCGGCCGGGCGTCAGGATCCGTTGACCAAACGTGAGCGTCAAGTGGCGGAGAAGCTGGCGCAGGGGATGGCGGTGAAAGAGATTGCCGCCGAGCTGGGGCTGTCGCCGAAAACGGTGCACGTTCATCGCGCCAACCTGATGGAAAAGCTGAACGTCAGCAACGATGTTGAACTGGCGCGCCGGATGTTTGACGGCTGGCAATGAACGCACTTTTCTCCCGGTTGATTACCGTTGTCGCCTGTTTCTTTATTTTTTCCGCCGCGTGGTTTTGCCTGTGGAGCATCAGCCTGCATCTGGTCGAACGTCCGGAGCTGGCGGTACTGCTGTTTCCGTTTGGCCTGCGTCTGGGATTAATGCTGCAATGTCCACGCGGTTACTGGCCGGTGCTGCTGGGCGCGGAATGGCTGTTGATGTACTGGCTGGCGCAGGAGGTGGCGCTGGCCCATTTGCTACTTTTGATGATCGGAAGCGCCCTCACGCTACTCCCGGTGATGCTGATTTCGCGATACCGCCATCAACGCGACTGGCGCACGTTGCTGTTGCAGGGCGCAGCGCTGACGGCGGCGGCGCTGCTGCAATCGCTGCCGTGGTTGGGGCAGGGGGAGGAAGCGTGGAATGCGCTGTTACTGACCCTGACCGGCGGATTAACGCTGGCGCCGATCTGCCTGGTGTTCTGGCACTACCTCACCAGCACCACCTGGCTGCCGCTCGGCCCGGCGCTGGTGTCACAGCCGGTGAACTGGCGCGGGCGACATCTGGTCTGGTACCTGCTGCTGTTCACCGTCAGCTTGTGGCTACAGCTCGGTTTGCCCGCCGAACTTTCGCGCTTTACGCCGTTTTGTCTCGCTTTACCGATTATTGCGCTCGCCTGGCATTACGGCTGGCAAGGCGCGCTGATTGCGACGTTGATGAACGCCATCGCGCTGATTGCCAGCCAGACCTGGCACGATCACCCGGTCGATTTACTGCTCTCGCTGCTGGTGCAAAGCCTGACCGGGCTACTGCTCGGCGCGGGTATTCAGCGGCTGCGTGAGCTTAACCAGTCGCTGCAAAACGAGCTGGCGCGTAATCATCGGCTGGCGGAACGTCTGCTGGAGACCGAAGAGAGCGTGCGCCGCGACGTGGCGCGCGAGCTGCACGACGATATCGGCCAGACCATCACCGCCATTCGTACGCAGGCGGGTATCGTACAGCGCCTGGCCCCCGAGAACGCGGGCGTTAAGCAAAGCGGGGCGCATATCGAGCAGTTGTCTCTGGGCGTGTACGATTCGGTGCGCCGCCTGCTGGGTCGCCTGCGACCGCGCCAGCTTGACGATCTCACGCTGGAACAGGCCATCCGTTCATTGATGCGCGAAATGGAGCTGGAAAGTCGCGGTATCGTCAGCCACCTTGACTGGCGAATTGATGAGTCATTGCTGAGCGAAAGCCAGCGCGTGACGCTGTTTCGCGTTTGTCAGGAAGGGCTGAACAACATTGTGAAGCATGCCAACGCCAGCGCGGTGACTCTCCAGGGCTGGCAGCAGGATGAGCGGTTGATGCTGGTGATGGAAGATGACGGCAGCGGCCTGCCGCCGGGGTCGAACCAGCAGGGTTTCGGCCTCACCGGGATGCGCGAGCGGGTGACGGCGCTCGGCGGTTCACTCACGATTTCCTGTATGCACGGCACGCGCGTCAGCGTGTCGCTGCCCCAGCGCTACGCCTAAGGAACGGCCATGTTTCAGTTTTTAAAAGCTCCGGCCAGCGCGCCGCTTATCACCGACAAGCAGGAAGTGGACGCCCGCTACCGTTACTGGCGGCGGCATATCCTGCTGACTATCTGGCTCGGCTACGCGCTGTTTTATTTCACGCGCAAAAGCTTTAACGCCGCGGTGCCGGAAATTATCACCAGCGGCGTGCTGACCCGCAGCGATATTGGCCTGCTGGCGACGCTGTTTTACATCACCTACGGGCTGTCGAAATTTGTCTCCGGCATTGTTAGCGATCGCTCCAACGCCCGCTATTTTATGGGCATTGGGCTTATCGCTACCGGCGTGGTTAACATCCTGTTCGGCTTCTCAACCTCGGTCTGGGCCTTTGCCGTACTGTGGGCGCTGAACGCCTTCTTCCAGGGCTGGGGCGCGCCGGTGTGCGCCCGACTGCTCACCGCGTGGTATTCGCGCAATGAGCGCGGCGGCTGGTGGGCAATCTGGAACACCGCGCACAACGTCGGCGGCGCGCTGATTCCGATCGTCATGGCGGCGGCAGCGCTGCATTACGGCTGGCGCGCCGGGATGATGATTGCCGGTACGCTGGCGATCGTGGTGGGCGTTTTTCTTTGCTGGCGGCTGCGCGACAGGCCGCAGGCGATTGGTCTGCCGCCGATTGGCGACTGGCGGCACGATGAGCTGGAAATCGCCCAGCAGCAGGAGGGCGCGGGGTTAACTCGTAAAGAGATCCTCACCAAATATGTGTTGCTCAATCCATATATCTGGCTGTTGTCGCTGTGCTATGTGCTGGTGTACGTGGTACGCGCGGCGATCAACGACTGGGGCAATCTGTATATGTCGGAGACGCTCGGCGTCGATTTGGTCACCGCCAACACCGCCGTCACCATGTTTGAACTGGGCGGGTTTATCGGCGCGCTGGTTGCAGGTTGGGGCTCGGACAAGCTATTCAACGGCAATCGTGGGCCGATGAACCTGATTTTCGCCGCCGGAATTTTGCTCTCCGTGGGCTCGCTGTGGTTGATGCCATTTGCCAGCTACGTGATGCAGGCGGCGTGCTTCTTCACCACCGGCTTCTTCGTCTTTGGCCCGCAGATGTTGATTGGCATGGCGGCGGCGGAGTGCTCGCACAAAGAGGCGGCGGGTGCGGCGACCGGCTTTGTCGGCCTGTTTGCTTATCTGGGGGCCTCGCTCTCTGGCTGGCCGTTGGCGAAAGTGATGGAGGTCTGGCACTGGAGCGGATTCTTTGTGGTGATCGCCATCGCGGCCGGCATCTCAGCACTGCTGTTGCTGCCGTTCTTAAACGCCCAGGCACCGCGCGATCTCAACGAAGCGTGATGCACCTCACCTTTTTGCCCCGAGTTAGGCAAAACTAAGAAATATTCCCGGTTTCACCTGGACGCTGTCTCAGGCGTGTCTCCCGGCTGATTTTTACAATGCCTGCCATTCGCAGGTAAAAATCAGCTCGGGAGTGTCAAATGCTGGCCTTTCTCAACCAGGTGCGCAAGCCGACCCTGGATCTGCCGCTCGATGCGCGGCGCAAAATGTGGTTCAAACCGTTCATGCAGTCCTATCTGGTGGTCTTTATCGGCTACCTGACCATGTACTTGATCCGCAAAAACTTCAACATCGCGCAAAACGACATGATCTCCACCTACGGGCTGAGCATGACGCAGTTGGGGATGATTGGCCTCGGCTTCTCCATCACCTATGGCGTGGGTAAAACCGTGGTTTCCTACTACGCGGACGGCAAAAATACCAAGCAGTTCCTGCCGTTTATGCTGATCCTCTCCGCCATCTGTATGCTTGGCTTCAGCGCCAGCATGGGCGCGGGGTCAACCAGCCTGTTCCTGATGATTGCCTTCTACGCGCTGAGCGGTTTCTTCCAGAGCACCGGCGGCTCGTGCAGCTATTCCACCATCACCAAGTGGACGCCACGCCGTAAGCGCGGTTCCTACCTCGGCATGTGGAATATCTCCCACAACCTCGGCGGTGCGGGTGCGGCGGGTGTCGCGCTGTTCGGCGCGAATTACCTGTTCGATGGCCACGTCATCGGTATGTTTATCTTCCCGTCGATTATTGCCCTGATTGTCGGTTTTATCGGCCTGCGCTACGGCAGCGACTCCCCGGAATCTTATGGCCTCGGTAAAGCCGAAGAGTTGTTCGGCGAGGAGATCAGCGAAGAGGACAAAGAGACCGAAGAAAACGAGATGACCAAATGGCAGATCTTTGTTGAGTACGTGCTGAAAAACAAAGTGATCTGGCTGCTGTGCTTCTCCAACATCTTCCTGTACGTGGTGCGTATCGGTATCGACCAGTGGTCCACCGTCTACGCCTTCCAGGAGCTAAAACTCTCCAAAGAGGTGGCAATTCAGGGCTTTACCCTGTTCGAAGTGGGCGCGCTGGTCGGCACGCTGCTGTGGGGCTGGCTCTCCGATCTCGCTAACGGTCGTCGTGCGCTGGTGGCCTGCGTGGCGCTGGCACTCATCATCGCGACGCTGGGTGTTTACCAGCACGCCAGCAACCAGTACGTCTATCTGGCTTCGCTGTTTGCGCTCGGCTTCCTGGTGTTTGGCCCGCAGTTGTTAATCGGCGTGGCCGCCGTCGGATTTGTGCCGAAAAAAGCGATCGGCGCGGCCGACGGGATTAAAGGCACCTTCGCCTACCTGATTGGCGACAGCTTCGCCAAGCTGGGGCTCGGGATGATTGCCGACGGCACGCCGATTTTCGGTCTCACCGGCTGGGCGGGCACCTTTGCCGCGCTGGATACCGCCGCCATCGGCTGTATCTGCCTGATGGCCATCGTGGCCGTGTTTGAAGAACGTAAAATTCGCCGTGAGAAAAAGATTCAACAATTGAAAGTTGCTTGAGTTAAGTGTGCATTGGTAACTTTTGCCCGCCTTAATGGCGGGCTTTTTTATGCCTGAGACTGACAGAAAGTATTGTAAGCCTCGATAAATGCCTTCGCATTTGCGGCTGTTTGGTGGATAGATTGTCCGGCACGATACAGATCGCTGCCTAAGCCGGCACCGAAACAACCTGCCTTCAGGTAATGGGACAAATTGTCTGGCCTAATTCCGCCAACGGCATACAAAGGGACTTGAGGAGGCAAAACGGCTTTTAATGCCCGGATGTAATTCGGTCCCAGTTCCCCCGCAGGGAAAATTTTCAATCCGTCCGCGCCATGCCGGAATGCAACAAATGCTTCGCTGACTGTTTGGCAGCCGATACAGGTGGTCATTTTGGCCGCTCGCGCAGTATCAATTACTTCCGGATCGGTGTTGGGCGTAAGGATAAATGCACATCCCAGCGAAGAGAGTGTGCTGACATCACTGACATTAGTGACCGTTCCGGCACCGATTTTTACTGTATGACCATAATGTTCCACGGCAAGAGCAATACTACGTTGCCAGTCTGGCGAATTCAGCGGTATTTCTATTGTGCTGAATCCGGCTGTGATAAGTGCATCAATATGGGCCAGCACTTCATCGGGCTTCACCCCACGTAAAATAGCGACCAAAGGGTTACGACTATTCATTTAAAAGTCTCCTGATGCCATTAATAAATGCTTTTTCACCGTTACACAGCCGACAGCGATAACCGAAATGATGAAACAGGCTTTGATAGCGGCTGAGCAAATCGTCATTGCCCACCAGAATGACTTCTTCTTCAGTGTTAATGGCATAGTGCTGTAGCATTTGTGCTATTTCATGGCCAATCAATAACCCTGACAGAGATTCGTAAAGCGTATCGGGTAACAACGCATGGGTGAGTATTCTGGCTCTCAGATCAAATAGGCTGCGGGATAAACATGTTTCCTGCCAGCCGCGTTCGGCTCCTGCTAAAAAAGCCTGTTCGTTCTTGTTTTGTTCCTCGGCGTTTTTCCCAACGATGGAGTAGTGTGAAAGTAAGTGGAAAAACTCGCCGGTCATGACGGTTTGAAAATTGCAGACGTTACTCTCTTGTACCTGCACCCATTTGCTGTGTGTTCCCGGGAATACGTACCAGTTCCCATCAGCTAAGGCGCCAAATAGCTGAGTTTCCTCTCCACGCATAACGTTGTAGTTTTCCGGCCCGGCAATTTGCAGGCCAGGAACGATGAAAGTGGGAAAAGGGCCCGCATCTTCAACCTTTGTTAGATGCTGTGATAATGCACTTAACGGGGTTGGACAGCGTAAATAGTGGCTATCTACCCACCCGATATTACTGCCCACCATTCCGCTCATTATGACGGTTGTATCTGTGTTTAATGGCCGCGGACACAAACTGAGCAGTGTTAACCAGGTGTCTTTGAATACACCTGGTTGATGTTTGAGTACCCCATTCTGACTGACGTGTTGCCAGACACATTGATTCTGTTGATAGACCCAAATGCGCAGGTTGCTTGAGCCCCAGTCTACGGCAATGAAATTCTCTGAATTGAACATACATCGTTCCTGATGTTGAAAGATGGCCCGTAAACGGGCCAGATTCAGGCGGATTACTCGTCGGTAATGACCATTTTTTTATCAAAGTTGATCAGCAGCGAGCAGATGAGATAACCCACAGCAGCCAGCGCAAAGAACATCATCGCTGCGTAATAGTTCCCCGTGGATTGCACCAGGAAACCGATAAAAATAGGCAGGATGGCTGCAAACAAATTACTGGTGAAGTTCATGGTTCCGCAAATGGTGCCTGCAACTGATTGTGCGCCCAGTAGTCCGGGTATTGACCAGTAAACGCTGGCCCATCGCAGGGGAAAAAGGGCAATAGTGAGCAAGGTAATTGCGACGGCTGGCGTCGAGCTTTGTGCGCAAAGGAAAATACCAACACCAGCGGTGGTAGCCGAAATCGCCAACATCGTATGCATAACGCGGCTTGTTTTTGCTCCTTTGCTGCGCCATTTATCCATAATGTAGCCGCCAGTCAGTTGGCCGACAAAACACAGCAGGAAGATCAGCGCCATTGCTCCGCCCATCGATTTGATATCAAAACCGTAGGTGGCCTGGAAATAGAGCGGTAGCCATGTCATCAGGCCATAGAACACGAAGCTATAGCAGACCCAGCCACAGATAAGTGCAATCACATTACGTTGTTTCAGGTAAGGTTTGATATCGGCCAGACGGTATTTCTTGCTACTGGTTTCAGCACCGTTTGCCGCAACAATATGGTCTAGTTCAGCTTTATTGATGCTGGGGTGTTCTGATGGATAAGTGCGGATGTACCACCAGGCCAGTAAACCGACAATCATGGTTCCCACACCAGCCACCACGAATGCCATACGCCATGAGTCGAAAAAGGCAATAAGTCCGGCGATGATCACCGCACCCAGTGCCGTACCCAATGGCGCGCCGCCATCAAGTAGCATCGAACCACGTCCGCGTTCGGTTGGCGTTAACCATGTGCCCATTAACTTCGCGCCGGCGGGCATGATTGGAGATTCAGTGACGCCTAACCCCAGACGAGAAAGTGAAAGGGTGAAAATGGAGTGACACAGAGCCGCAACGGCTTGAAATGCTCCCCATAAGATAGTGGCCAGCGCAATGATATGTCTGGCTTTGAATTTATCAGCAATGACCCCACTGGGGATTTGCATTAACGCATAAGCCCAGAAAAAGGCACTATGAATAACACCAACAACGCGAGTATCGGTAATACCAAATTCATCTGTAATATAAGGCATGGCAATAGAAAGAGAGGTGCGGTCAATATAGTTAATAGCACCTAATAAAAGCATAATAATAAATATACGCCACCTTACTGTTGTTGCCTTTAATTTTTCTTCTTCAGTATTTACGTTAACAATAGACATAAGGGCTCCTTGCCATACTCATAATGAGTATGGCGGTACGAGGTATTATTATCTTGTGGAGTGTTACATTATGGAGCCAACAGTCCAGGGGACGAATTCTTGACTGCCATAGCCAAATTCCTCACTCTTCGTTTTTTTACCTGATGCCATCTCAAGGATCATCTGGTAGATACGTTCACCGACTTCTGCAATGGATTCTTCCCCCTCGACAATGGTTCCGCAATTAATATCCATATCCTCCTGTTGGCGTTGCCAAAGCGCATTATTGGTGGCCAGCTTCAAGCTTGGGGTTGGCTTGGAACCAAAGGCAGAACCTCGGCCTGTGGTGAAACACAGAAGATTTGCTCCTCCGGCGATTTGCCCCGTGACGGCAATAGGGTCATATCCAGGGGTATCCATAAAGACAAAACCCTTCGCGGTTACCGGTTCAGCATACTCATACACTTCTGTCAGATTGGTTGTACCCGCTTTAGCAATACCACCAAGTGATTTTTCCAGAATTGTCGTCAGTCCGCCGACTTTGTTACCCGCCGAGGGGTTATTGTTCATTTCACTTCCGGTGCGGCGACAATACTCTTCCCACCAGTGAATGCGGGCAATGAGTTTTTCACCTATCTCGCGAGAAATAGCGCGGCGGGTAAGAAGATGTTCGGCACCATAAATTTCGGAGGTTTCAGATAAAATCGCTGTTCCGCCTTGTTGCACCAGTTTATCTACCGCATAGCCCAGAGCTGGATTGGCTGAGATCCCGGAATAGCTGTCGGAACCGCCACATTCGAGCGCGAGTATGATTTCTGATGCAGGGATAGGTTGACGTGTTACCTGGTTAGCAACGGGCAACATTTGGTTAACCAGGGAAATTCCTTTCTCAATGGCGTGACGTGTACCGCCCACATCCTGAATGGTATAACTGTGCATCATTGGGCCATCGGCTAGTCCATGGGCATTCATCATGTCTTGAATTTGACTGGATTCGCATCCCAGTCCAACGATGATTACTCCGGCAAAGTTGGCATGGGTGGCATAACCGGCCATCGTACGTCTCATGACGTCCATTGATTCACTTTTAGAGCCAATAGCACAGCCAAAACTTTGTGGTAATGACACCACGCCATCAACATTCGGGTAATCTGCAAGACCCTGCAGACGGAAGTGATCCTCAATAGCTCTTACGACCGTGGCACTACAGTTTACGGAGCTTAAAATACCGATGTAATTACGTGTAGCTGCACGGCCATCGGCGCGGCGGATACCCATAAAGGTATCCTGTTGAGGGGCTGGAGAAGGTGAATGGCAATCTTCACCCCAGGCATAGTCGCGTTCAAAGTCACCCATTCCCAAATTATGCATGTGGATGTGTTCGCCAGGCTTAATGGGCTGAGTTGCGAAGCCAATAATTTGCCCATAACGTCTGACCGCATCGCCAACCTTCAGTACATGCAGGGCGATTTTATGCCCTGCGGGAATATCACTGAGTACAGTAATGTGCTCTTCTTCAAGCCGGGTGCCTGCGGGGACAGCCTGCCTTGCGATAACCACATCATCTTTGGGATTCAATTTTAATACAGGGTTGATGTTCATTATCTTTGCTCTCATGCTGGTTTATACCGTAATACGGGATAAAATATTTTTAACCTGTTCTCTTTTTTCTTCATTTAACGGTAATGCTGGCGGGACAACTGCAGTTGATATATCCACGCCACTTAATTTAATGGCGGTCTTGATAACGGCAAAGAAAGGTTGTTCTAAGGCATATAAAGGTGATAATCCGGCAAGTTGTTGTTGAAGTGCTTTGGCGGTAGCGAGATCGTTCTGCTGAATCGCCTGATAAATTCCGCGTGTAATATGAGGCGCAAAGTTAAATGTTGCCGGAATGCCGCCATGTCCACCGAGTAATAATGTATCAAGTAAATATTCGTCATAGCCGCTAAAAATGATAAAATCTGGGCGGAAACTATGAACCTGATTGATAACTTCCCTGGTGTGGCTAATGTTATCAATTGTATCTTTAATGCCAACGATATTTGGTACTTCGCGGGCAAGGCGAGTGATGACATTTATACCAATATCCTGGCCAGTTAGTTCTGGAAAATTATATAAGAAGACGGGAATGCTTAGCGCTTCAGCAATTCGTTTGTAATGCGTAAAGCGGGCCTCATCGCTGAGTTTTGCATAATAAGGATTGACTACCAGTACTCCTTTTGCGCCCGCGTTTTCAGCATGCCTTCCAAGTTGGATAGTTTCCGCTGTGCTGGCGCAGGCGATACCAATAAGAACAGGAACTCTACCGGCAACATGCTGCAGGCTAAACTCTGCAATTTGCTTTCTTTGTTCGGACGAGAAATGGGAAAATTCGCCGCCACTGCCCAGAATTAGCATTCCGTCGGCACCATTGCTAATCACATGGTCAATCATTACTGCCATTCCAGCGCGATCCAATTCCCCGCTTTCGTCAACGATAGTCGGTACTGGCGGGAAGATGCCCTTAAAAATGTTCAACATTGCCACTCCTTTAGTTCTATATATGGAACTCATGTTCTGTATATTGAAGTTAGTACAGCAAATATCCAAATCGTTCGTCAACGTTTTTTGCAGAACAAATGAACAACTGTGAGATGGATCGGGTTTGTGGGTATAAAATTTAGGTAATAGAGCCCAGTTTGCGTATGTGCAAAAAAGCCGCATTCCTGAGAAAAGTGATTGCGGTATACTGTGCAGAGTCTATGAATAAAAAAGATTAATAGCGCATGAACCAAGACATTACGACCTCTGTTCCCGCATTGGATAAGACAGTAAAAATCTGTAATTATCTTTTTAACTCCCCAGGAGCGACCTTCAGTCAGATTCAGCAGGATCTGGCATTACCAAAAAGCAGCACGTCTTCCCTGCTAAATGCACTGGTTGCGCATCATCTTTTGCGCCTGGAAAAGGGACGTTTCTTTTTGGGCTTGAAGCTGTACGAATGGGGAAATCGTTCGTTGGAACAATTTGATATTCGTAATGCGGCACTTCCTGTTTTGGAAAAACTGCGTCAGCAAACGGACCTGACCTGTCACTTAGGTATATTGGATGAAGTCGCGCCAATTTATCTTATGAAGCTGGAGAATACCCAGCCGATTGGCATTCGGACCTGGGTCGGTAAAAAATTACCGATGCACAGCTCCGGTGTGGGCAAAGCGCTTTGTGCCTGGCTGCCGCAAGATAAAATTGATGAGCTGTTGCCTGATGAAGTGTTGCCACGGTATACCGAAACCACCATTACCAGCAAAAAAGCATTAATGAAGGAATTTGCCAGAATCCGCGAGCAAGGCTGGGTCTTTGATAACGCCGAAGACTCCCCTGGCATCTATTGCATTGCCGCACCGGTTTTTAACCGTAATAAAGACGTGATTGCGGCAATAAGTATCAGCGGCGTTGAACTACAAATGCCAAAAAATTGTATTCCACAATATTCGCAGTGGGTGCGCGAAGCCTGTCAGTCACTCTCGGAAAAATTAGTTTAAGCGGGCGGTATCGTCATTAATGATTTGGATAATGCTGGCCACGTTGGTGGTTGTTTTTGTAGTGGGTTTCCGGGTGCTGACGTCCGGATCACGACGGGCCATTCGCCGTCTGAGTGAGCGACTGAGTATTGATGTAGTACCAGTAGAATCGATGATTGACCAGATGGGAAAAGTACAGGGGGAGGCGTTTTTACAGTACCTGCACCGCCCTGATGAATCGCATCTGCAAAATGCCGCCCAGGTATTGTTAATCTGGCAAATCGTCATTGTCGACGGCAGCGAGCAGAACCTGCTGCAGTGGCACCGCCTGCTACAAAAATCTCGCCTGGCCGCCCCGATCACCGACGCGCAGGTGCGCCTGGCGCTCGGGTTTCTATGTGAAATGGAGCCGGATATGCAGGAGCTTAACGCGTTCCAGATGCGCTATAACGCTTTTTTCCAACCTGAAGATGGCGTGCACTGGCTGCACTGATAGTGATGCCTGATGGCGCTACGCTTATCAGGCCGACAAAAGAGCTCAGCCGTAGGCCGGATAAGGCGACGCCGCCATCCGGCGGTGAGAGTTGTCAAAACGTTAAATACGTCACACTTTTAATGTTACAATGCGTAACTTTTCTACAATAACCCCACGCAGGTAACAAAATGAGTGACGCTGTTGAACAAAAATCCCGCGCTGAGGTAAATACCCGGCCAAACTGGTCGGCGGTATTCGCCGTGGCGTTCTGTGTTGCCTGCCTGATAACCGTTGAGTTTCTGCCCGTTAGCCTGCTGACGCCAATGGCGCAGGATCTGGGTATTTCGGAAGGCGTTGCCGGACAATCAGTGACCGTGACGGCGTTTGTCGCCATGTTCGCCAGCCTGTTTGTGACGCAAATTATCCAGGCGACCGATCGTCGCTATGTGGTGATCCTGTTTTCGGTTCTGCTGACGCTTTCCTGCCTGCTGGTTTCATTTGCTAACTCTTTTACGCTCCTGCTGATCGGTCGTGCCTGTCTGGGGCTGGCGCTCGGCGGGTTCTGGGCGATGTCAGCGTCGCTGACCATGCGTCTGGTTCCCGCGCGTACGGTACCGAAAGCGCTGTCGGTGATATTTGGCGCGGTATCCATCGCGCTGGTGATTGCCGCGCCGTTGGGGAGCTTTTTGGGCGGCATCATCGGCTGGCGCAACGTGTTTAACGCGGCGGCGGTAATGGGTGTGCTGTGCACCATCTGGGTGGTGAGAGCGCTGCCTTCGCTGCCGGGCGAACCTGCGCATCACAAGCAAAATATGTTCAGCCTGCTGCAGCGCCCCGGAGTAATGGCCGGGATGATTGCCATCTTCATGTCCTTCGCCGGGCAGTTCGCCTTCTTTACCTATATTCGCCCTGTCTATATGAATCTGGCGGGCTTTGATGTTGATGGCCTGACGCTGGTGCTGTTGAGTTTTGGTATCGCCAGCTTTGTCGGGACGTCGTTCTCTTCGGTGATTCTGAAGCGCTCGGTCAAACTGGCCCTGGCCGGTGCGCCATTGGTGCTGGCGCTCAGCGCGCTGGTCCTGATTCTGTGGGGTAGCGATAAAGTGGTGGCCGCGGGCATTGCGATAATCTGGGGGCTGGCGTTTGCGCTGGTACCGGTTGGTTGGTCGACGTGGATCACCCGCTCGCTTGCCGATCAGGCAGAAAAAGCTGGATCGGTCCAGGTCGCCGTGATCCAGCTTGCCAATACCTGCGGGGCTGCGGTGGGAGGCTATGCACTCGATAACCTCGGACTGCTGTCGCCCCTGATGCTCTCGGGCAGCCTGATGCTGCTGACAGCGCTTCTGGTGGCAGCGAAAGTTCGCATAAAAAATATGCAATAATCTCAGCCGGATAAGCGCAGCGCCATCCGGCAATTCACGACTCACTAATCAGAACCACGCTTCCCACATTGCGCCAAGGTTGAAGTCGTCCAGCGTTTCGTCTGACGTACCGTTGACGCGCGCAGTACGGTCGTTGTCCACCTTGCCGCCGGTGACGTAGAAGCGCAGCATCGGGCGGAACTCCGGTCCCATCGCAATTGACATGTTCTGCGACAAGGTCAGCTTCCAGCCGTGGTTATCCCCGCCGTTGTCGTAATCAACACGCTGATAGCCCGCTTCCAGCCAGGTGGAATGAACATCGTTCCAGAAGTACATTGGACGTACAATCGCGCCGTAGTTCTTACGGTTATCGCTCTTATCGGCGCTGTTGTCGTAATCATGGAACGCTAACAGATATTCTACCTGCGCCTGACGGGTAAACTTATGGCTTCCCTCGAAGCTGGCATAAACCGTGGTCAGATCGTCAGTTTTGTTATAGACGCTGTTGTCGGAATTATCAGAATAACGGGCAATCACTTTGTTCACGCCGCTGTCGTTGGTGTGGCTCAGCACGAATGCGCCCTGCCAGGCTTTCAGGCGGTCATCGCTCTCGACGGCTTTAGAGTCAAAACCGTAGTTGGCGTAGATCTCCAGATCCAGCGGGCCGACCTTCATGTTGTGAATTTTCGACGTCACGGCGTAGTTGCCCTTATCGCCGGTGCCGGAACCGCCGGTACAGGTAATGCGTGACGGGTTGGCTTCGTCCTCCATCACTTCCGGGCTGCACGATTCAACCGCGGCGACGGTCGCGACGTCAAACTGTACGCCGCCGATGTCGAAGTTCTTCACCCCGGCACCCTGGCCGTCGTGGTTCATCCAGAAGTAGTCGTTGATCCCCTGTTGTGGACGCTGGTGGAAATCGCGACCTGCCCAGATATAGGCGTTAGGATTGGATTCCAGCACGTTGGTTACGCCCGCATAGGCTTTTTTGAGGTTAACTTCATCGCCCCAATGGTCGATCATCACGTTGATGTCCCAGATTGCGCCGTTGTCGCTTTTGAACGCTTTGGAGAGCTGGAACTCGCCGCCATTGCCTTCGTTGCCGAGACGACCAATGGCGGATGCGCCGTTGTAGGACCCATCGACGCCAACGTATTTCTGATCGCCACTCTGGAAGTGCGCGCCGTAACGCGCATAGCCGCTGAATTTCACACCGAACGGAATAGCCATATCCGGTGATTGCGCCGCGCTTTGCGGTTCGTTAATGACATCGGTTTTTTTCGCGACGGCGGCGTCCATTTTTGCCTGGCGTTCAGCCAGTGCTTTATCGACAGCTTTGGCGACGATGGCGTCGATTTGTTCCTGCGTAAATTCCTGTGCGGAGGCAAAACCTGGGCACAGCGCGGCCACGACCGCCAGAGTGACTGGAAGCTTATTTATCATATTCATGGTTATCTCATCGACACTTTACCCTTCAGATTGCGCGCAGGCTTCTGAATAAGCGTGTGTATTCATTTATTTTAAGATAATAACCATCCCGTCTCGGTTGAATGTGCTATCACCAAAATAAGTTGATTTTTCTGTTTTATTTATGGGTACAGAACTATGTTATTTAATCGTAATGTTTTCTCCGTTGTTGAATGGTTAATTAACAATTAACGCTGATACAGATGAATAATTTCTTCCGACAGTTCGCGGGCTAATAGCGATGTCATTAAGTGGTCCTGCGCATGCACCATAATTAATGTCATAGGTTGCCGGGCTTCCCCGGCATCCTGTTCAATCAATTTGGTTTGCATGTGATGAGCCTGACGCGCATAGCCGTCAGCCTCACGAAGCAGGCTTTTCGCCTCGTCAATATTCCCGGCGCGTGCCGCATGCAGCGCTTCGAAGCACAGGCTACGGGACTGCCCGGCATTGACGATAATTTCCATTACTGCTTCTTCTAATGCAATCATGATCTTTTATTCTCAGTCGAAACCATTGTTTTCGGCGGTATGGGCAAACCATTTGCCGCTCTTTTTTACCGTACGTTTTTGCGTAGCTAAATCTAACTGAACAAAACCGTAACGGTTTTTATAGCCATTGAGCCATGACCAATTATCAATAAAGGTCCACATATGGTAGCCAAGACAATTACAGCCTTCGCTTATGCCTTTATGTAGCCATTTAAGATGTTCAGATACAAACTCAATACGATAGCTATCGTTTATTTGATCTTGCTGAATAAATCGTTGCTCATTTTCAACGCCCATACCGTTTTCTGAAATAAAACAGCGCGGATTACCGTAATTATCACGAAGGTTGGTAATAATATCGTAAATACCCGGCTCATAGATTTCCCAGCCGCGGTAAGGGTTCATTTTACGTCCCGGCATTTCGTAATAATCAAACAGCCACTCCGGCATAAACGGCGCGTTCGGATTGACTGCCGTATCACGGCATTTCACACGACGTGGCTGATAATAGTTAATCCCCAGCAGGTCGATTTTGCCGTCGGCGATCAACTGCGCATCGCCTGGCTGGCAGGCCGGAAGCTGATCGTACTCTTTCAGCAATGCCACCAGATCCGCCGGATATTCCCCTTTCAGTACCGGGTCGAGGAAGCTGCGGTTAAACAGCAGATCCGCATGGTGCGCGGCTTTCACATCTGCCGGATGCTGCGATCGCGGATAAGAAGGCGTTAAATTTAGCACTACGCCGATTTCGCCGTCATAGTGGCCGGCGCGATACGCTCGCACCGCCGTAGAATGCGCCAGCACGGTGTGGTACGCCACGGTAGCTGCCCGTTTGAAATCCACCACGTTCGGATAATGGAAGTCATACAGATAGCCGCCTTCAACCGGCACAATCGGCTCGTTAAAGGTGAACCAGTGCTTAACGCGGTTGCCGAACAATTTGAAACACGTCTGCGCGTAGCGGCCAAATGCCTCGACCACTTCACGGCTTTCCCAGCCGCCTTTCTCCTGCATCACCATCGGCATGTCGAAGTGGAACAGGGTGATAAATGGCGTGATGCCTTGCGCCAACAGCTCGTCGATGACGTTGTTATAGAAATCGACAGCTTCAGGATTAACCTCACCCGTACCGTCCGGGATCAGGCGCGACCAGCTCAAAGATGTTCGGAAGCTGTTGTGCTTCAACTGCTTGAGCAGCGCGATGTCCTGCTGCCAGTGCTGATAAAAGGTTGAGGTATTCGCCGGGCCAACCCCCTGATGAAAACGGCCTGGCTGACGTTCGAACCACACATCCCATGTGGTCTGGCTTTTGCCGCCGTTCAGGCTATCCCCTTCGGTTTGCAGCGCCGAGCAGGCACTGCCCCACCAGAAGTTTTCAGGAAAACGGTATCTCATTGTTCTGACTCCTTGATTCATTATGAGTTGCTACGGGCAGCGTTCGCCACGGAGACGGTATCCTGGGCTTTTTGCTCTTCGGTTTTGATCAAAGAACGCTCGTAAGCACGCAGGAAAGGCAGGTACATCAGCGCCGACATCGCCATACAAATAAAGCACATCACCACCGGGCTTAATGCCCAGTTCGCGGCCCAGGATGCGCCAATTGGCGCTGGGGTAGTCCACGGCGTCAGCGAAACCACCTGTGCCAACCAGCCGAGTTTGGTGGCGGTATAAGCCAACACGGCGTTGACCATCGGGACGCAGACGAACGGGATGAACAGCATCGGGTTCATGATGATTGGCGCACCGAACAGAATAGGCTCATTGATGTTAAAGAAACTAGGCACAATTCCCATTTTTCCGATGGTACGCAGGTGCGCGACGCGGCTGCGCAGCAGTAAAAACGCCAGCGGTAATGTTGAGCCGACGCCGCCAATCAGCAGGTAGTGATCCCAAAAGCCTTGCAGATAGACGTGAGGCAATGCCGCACCTGCCGCCAGCGCGGCCTGGTTGGCTGAAAGGTTGGCCATCCAGAATGGGTTCATGATGCCGGTGACGATCAATGCGCCGTGAATCCCGGCAAACCAGAAAATCTGGCACAGCAGCACGGAAAGTAAAATGGCGGGCAGGGAGTCAGAGGCGGAAACCAGCGGTTCCAGCAAATGCATAATGGCCTGTGGAATGATCATTCCGGTTTGCGCTTCGATAAACAGGTTCAGCGGATGCAGTGTCGCGATCACGACCAGAACCGGGATCAGAATTTCAAATGAACGGGCGACGCCGGTCGGCACTTCCTTCGGCAAACGAATCGTCACGTTGTTCTGCTTGAGCCAGGCGTAAACGCGGGTGGAGTAAATCGCGGTGATGAGCGCAGTAAAAATCCCTTGTCCGGAGAGATACTGCGTCGAGATTTTCCCGTCGGCATAGGGCGCGGCAACCAGCAAAAACGCCATAAATGCCAGCAGACCAGACATTATAGGGTCGAGATTAAACTGGCGGCCAAGGCTGGCCCCAATGCCAACGGAGATGAAGAACGTCATAACACCCATGCTGAGGTTAAACGGCAGCATTAACTGTTCACGGTACGTGGCGGAAAAGTCGAGCCAGCCGCGGGCAAAACTGTTGGTGGTTTCAGCGGAAAACGGCGGAAAGATAAACACCAACATGAAGGAGCCGATGATCATAAACGGCAGCGCCGCCGTAAAACCATCACGAATGGCAATCACATACTTTTGCTGGCCTAATTTTCCGGCGAGCGGGGTAATGGATTGTTCAATGACGGCAACCATTGACTGATATAACGAACTCATAATGACACCCTTCTAGTGTGCCGCTTCAATTAGCGACAGAGCATAATCCAGCACTTTGTCACCGCGTTGCATACCGTAATCCATCATATCTATGGCTTTTACGGGTATACCCTGGGTGGCAGCCTTTTCTGAGAGCGTGTTAAGCATGTATTTCACCTGGGGCCCGAGCAGCACCACCTGGTAATTTGGAAACTGCGTGTCAAATTCGGCAACTCCGTACGCCTCAATCTGCACAGCCAGCCCACGTGTTTCCGCCTCTTCAACCATTTTTCTAACCAGCAAGCTGGTGGACATCCCTGCAGAGCAGCACAACATAATCCTGACCATAATGAACCATCCTTTTAGTGTAAAAACTTATTGCGAGTCTGATTTGATATCATACGGAAACCGGTTTCCATTCATGGAAAATAGAATTGTGATGACCATCAAGATCTTATTCTTATGAGGCTAATTATTTCGATCTGGCTCACGAAATTAGCTGTTTAAGTCTCTTTTTGAGTCCAAATGGAAAATCGGTTTCCATGAAAAACGGAAACAGCTATACTGCGGATGGCGATTATTTGAGCCAATGTTAAATTCAGGATTAAAGGGCCGGGCGGGTCCTGTCAGGGGAGAATGATGTCTACTATCAACGATGTATCGCGTCTGGCTGGCGTTTCTAAGGCCACGGTGTCACGCGTGTTGAGCGGATCGCGTGGCGTAAAAGAGGCCAGCCGCCTCGCCGTGTTAAAAGCCGTGGATGAACTCAATTATCGTCCGAACGTGATTGCGCAGTCGCTGCTCAGCCAGTCTACGGGCTGTATTGGCGTGATATGCGCGCAGGACAACATCAATCAGACCACGGGCTATCTCTACGCGCTGGAAAAGCATCTTAGTCAGCACCAAAAACATCTGTTGTTACGGTTTGCCAATACCAAAGCGGAAGTGATGAGCGCCCTTGATGAGCTAAGCTGCGGTTTGTGCGATGACGTCCTGATTATCGGCGCGCGTTTCTCGCTAAATATCAACCAGGAGAACGTCATTCTGGTGGATTGCCTGGACTCCGGCGATGACGTCAACAGCATTCAGTTCGATCACGAGTTCGCCACCGAAACCGCCTGTAACTACCTGATAAGCCAGAACCGTCGGCAAATTGCACTCATCCACCCGTACGGCATGGGCTTCTCCGAGCAGGTGCTGTTGGGCTATAAGCACGCGCTGGAAAAAAACTTCCTGCCGTTTAACCGTAACCTGGTGTTTATGGCCGCAACGTCATCGTCGGTGGCTTTGCAGGAGTTGTTGAATAACGCGTCCACGCTCAATTTTAATGCGCTGTTGGTAGCGGATGAGCAGCAGGCTCAGCGGGTGATCCCGCAACTGCAGGCGTTTAATAAATCCGTGCCGGAAGACATTATGGTCTTTAGTCTGGCCGGGTCATTGCACTTGCCGGGTATCCCGACAATTCCGGCCATTGAATATTCAATGGACGCCATGGCGGCTCGAATAGTCAGTTGGCTGAACGAGAAAACCCAGAGTGTGCTGGGTTCGTATGTGCTTCGCGGTGACTTGATTATTCCTCAGCGTTAACGCTATCTCAGTGGCGTAAAGCTCCCCGCTTTACGCCTATAAATCCGGGCATTCCACTTTGCCAAGCGCTTCCCAGTAGTTGTTCTGGTTATTTCTTTGTATTGCCAGAATGGCTTCGCGGATGTGCTGCTGATTACGCGTATCAGCCATAATCGTTTTTTCCCATACCTCATCCGATGGCGACCCTTGCGGGGTGCAAATCTTACGTAAGTCCTTCATAACGGTGTTTTTTTCGTGTACTGCCTGCAGTCCGCCATACGCCGAGTCGGCTTGTACCAGTGCGGGTAGCGTGAAAAGGACGGCAATAATCGGAAAAATGACTCGTTTCATGATAATAATCCTTGTTGTCTATGCGCATCATCTCAAGAGTAAGTGTAGACGGCATACGACTCACTCATCAGCCTGTGTTAATGCCTAAAACTAAATCAGCCAGACGTTGTAGTTTTTCAGGAGGATAGGATGCAAATACAGATTACCGATACGGTTACCGAAGACGATCAAAACGCGCTGCTGGCCGGATTGCGTGCGTACAATCGCCAGTTTCTCAGAACCACCAATTTTGGCGACCTGGCGGTGTACTGGCGCGATGAGCACAATGAAATTCTGGGCGGGTTGATCGGCAAAATTAAAGGCGAATGGCTATGCATTGAGTTTTTATGGATGCATGATTCGCTGCGTAAAGGCGGTTACGGCACAAAATTGATGCAGGCGGCGGAACAAACCGCGCGTGAGAGAGGGTGTCTGCATGCGCTGGTGGATACGATGAGTTTCCAGGCGCTGCCGTTTTATCAGAAAAACGGCTATCAGCTGCAAATGACCCTCGATAACTTCCCGGAAACCGGTGCCGCGCGCCATTATTTGTCGAAAACGTTTTGATGACCGGAAGGTCTGGATGCCGCCTCACTTTCTTGCGCAGCAGAATAGTGTATGTTCTGAACAATCATTTATTTCTTAAGCGGTAAAGAGATGAGACGGATTGAGATAATACTGGGAGAGCTGGAACGGCTGACGCGAGGACTGAATCTTGCCCAACTGGCGCAGGAAACGGCGTTCACCGCGGAGGCCATCGGCTTTAATCTTGGGCTGGCGCGTAACTCGGTCAGTAAAGATCTCAATCAACTCTGGAATGACGGTCTGGCGATTAAAAGTCGCGGACGTCCGGTATTCTTTCTGCATCGTCAGGCGATTGAAACGCTGCTGGGACGCAAACTGGATGAGTCCGAGCGCGAAGTGCAAACCGTTGCCGATCTGTTGCCTGTTCAGGAAGCCCAGGCGACAGACGATCCCTTTTTTGGCCTGATTGGTTACGATCGCAGCCTGCGCGATGCGGTGGAAAAAGGCCGCGCGGCGGTGCTTTATCCCCACGGGCTGCACGTTCTGCTGACCGGTCCTTCCGGCGTGGGCAAAACCTTTTTCGCCGAACTGATGCACCGTTTTGCCTGCGAACGCGCGACGGGAACACCGCCACCGCTGGTCTATTTTAACTGCGCGGAATACGCCCATAACCCGGAGCTGCTCTCTTCACATTTATTTGGCCATCGACAGGGGGCCTTTACCGGCGCAAACGAGAATAAACCGGGGCTGGTCGAGCAGGCTGACGGCGGCTATCTGCTGCTCGATGAAGTGCATCGTCTGCCGTATGAAGGTCAGGAAAAACTGTTCTCAATTCTCGACAAAGGCCAATACCGACCGCTGGGTTCCAGCGCCGTGGCGCGCTCAATTTCGGTCCGTCTGATTTGTGCGACCACCGAACCGGTCAGCTCGGCGCTGCTGCGCACCTTCCAGCGACGTATTCAGGTGTGCATCGATTTACCCGGCATCCGCCAGCGCTCGGTGGAAGAGCAGGTTGAACTTATCGTCGGCTTTTTACAGCGTGAGAGCCGTAAAATCGAACGCACGATAAGCATCGACCGTACCCTGCTGCTCTGGCTGCTGAATAAGCCGCTGGAAGGCAATATTGGTCAGCTCAAGAGCGACATTCAGTTTCTCTGCGCCCAGGCCTGGGCCTCGGGGATGATGGAACACAGCGATACGCTACAGCTGGATAAACGTCTGGCAGAAATGCCGTTTAACGCCACGCCGGAACAACGCCTGCTGGTGGGAGCGCTGTTTGAAGGCAAAGAGCACCTAAGCATCGACGCCCGTACGCTGCCCGCACTGAAAAATTCGCTGGCGACCGGAGCCGAAATTGAAGAGAGCGATCTCTTTTACAGCTTCCTGACCCGGGAATATATCAACCTGCGTAACAGCAATGTTCCGCCAGCCGAAACCCTGGCGATACTTAAAAACAAACTCAGCTCGATTTTTGAATACGGTCTCTACAGCCGCGACAGCGTGGCGCATCCCCCGCGCTATGGCGATCAGATAGAAGAACGCGTGACGCTGCTGATCGGCTGCGTTGAGCAAGTGCTTGGTTTCACGCTGCCGGAGAATCTGGTTAACCCGCTGCGCAAACACTTTCTGGCGCTGATTGGCTACGTGCAGCGCGGGCTTATTCCCCAGCTTTATTCTTCCAGCCTGATCCTCGATCGCTGTAAAGATGAATACGAAAACGCCACGCTGTTATGCCGAAAAATCAACGAACTGCTGCATATTCAGTGTCCGGCGACGGAGGTGGTCTGGCTGTGCCTGTTCCTCAAAGAGTGTCGGCATTACCGCCAACGAATTGATGCCAGTCCGGACTGCGGGGTGATTTTGATTGCTCACGGCGCGACGACCGCCACCAGCCAGGCGCAGTATGTGAATCGCGTGCTGGAGCGCGAACTGTTCAGCGCTATTGATATGCCTTTCGAGCAGTCGGTGCATGATACGCTGGAAGCCCTGACGCAGATGATCCAGGCCCGGCAATATCGCCGACTGATCCTGATGGTGGATATTGGCTCATTGGTCCATTTTGGCAGCACCATAAGCAAATTATTCCAGATAGACGTTCTGTTGATGCCAAATATTACGCTCACCAGCTTGTTGGAGGTAGGACTGGATTTAAGCTATGAAACCAGTGATTTACCGCAGCTGGCGGCATTAATGCAGAGCAAAAATATTCCCTGTCAGCTCTGTACGCCGCAGCAGGAAAACAGCGGGAAAGTGCTGGTCATCTCCTGTATTACCGGTATGGGTACGGCGGAAAAAATCAAAAAGGTGCTGGAAGAGAGCTTCGGCGAGCTGATGTCGCAGGACACGCGGATGGTGATACTCGATTACAACGAAGTCCGCAGCCTGGAGCGCGTTCAGCAGGCGATTAACGCCAGCGAGCGTCTGGCGGGGATCGTCGGCACTTTCCAGCCGGGGCTGCCGGACATTCCGTTTATCTCGCTCGAGGAGCTGTTCTCCGAGCAGGGACCCGAACTGGTGCTCAGCCTGCTGACGCCGGATCTCTCCAGCAGTGAGCGTCGTCTGGAGATGGAGCGCAGCGCAATGCGTTTCATCAGCGCGTTGACCATGGAAAGCATCATTAACCATATTTCGGTGCTTAACCCGCAGCGCATTCTGAAAGAGATGGAAGGTGTGCTGAATCATCTGACCACCGCGCTTTCGCTAAAACCGAGCCGTCAGGTGACACTGCGCTTCCTGATCCACTGCTGCTGTATGGTTGAGCGTATCGTAATTAACCGCAAACCGTTACAGATGGCGTTAGAGAACAAGCCGGATCTGGATATCCGCGCGTTTAGTGTCATTAAATCGGCTTTCTTGCCGATCGAAGAGGCCTATGCCATTCGCTTATCGGACGCGGAATATTTTTATATCTACGAACTGCTGTATAGCTAATCTCTTGTCTGGTGGAGCTTTGCGCCCCGCCAGCATCCACTACTCCCCCGCGTGACACAAATTCTGGCACAGCCTTTGCTTTGTTTACCTATGTCTATGTAATCGAGCCAGGAGGCCATTATGACTACCACTGAATCCTTGCCCCAGATCCTGCTGCTGACCCATGGCGGCTGGGGGCAACAGCTTTGCAACAGCCTGCGCATGGTGATGGGCGAAATCAAAGGCGTGACCGAAATTGCGTTGATGCCCGTTGATACGCTCGGCGAGTTTTATCAGCGCGTCGAAGTCGTGGTGAAAGCCATGCCGGAAGGCTCACTGATCCTGACCGATTTTATTGGCGGCACCACTTCTAATGTTGCGGCGCGGCTGAGCGCCGATTACCCGGTGGCAGTCATTTCCGGGCTGAATGCCTCTTTGTTACTGGAGGCGCTGGACAAACGCGAGCACGGTCAACTGACCGCCTGTGTGGCCGAACTGGTCGAGGCCGGGCGGAGCAGCTGCCTGGACGTTGTTGCTCACGTACGTCAATTACAACAATCACAATAAGGATTAAACATCATGGCAAACATCGTTTTATGTCGTATCGATAGCCGTCTGATTCATGGCCAGGTTGTGACTAAGTGGGTTGGACAATCTCAGGCAAACCGGATTGCGGTGGTTAGCGATGAGCTGGACGCCGACCCATTTATGAAAAATATCTACCTGATGGCAGCGCCGCCAAATATCAAAGTGGATTGCTTTGGTAACCAGAGTTTTGCCGCCGCATGGAAAGAAAATCAGCTTGGTGACGGCAAGGTCCTGGTGCTGTTCCCCTCTCTGGCGGCGGTCCTGGAGGCGGTCCAGTTGGGTTTTGATGTCTCCACCATTCAGGTCGGTGGGCTGGGCGGTGGGCCAAACCGCAAAGCGGTATTCCAGAACATCACGCTGGATGAAAAAGACGTCGGCATTCTGAGCGACCTGAAAAATCGTGGTATTCAGGTGTTCTTCCAGACTATCCCGGAAGATAAGCCGCAGTCGCTGGACGATATCCTGAAAAAATTCTAATCCTTTGATAACAGGGTACTTAACTATGGATACTTTAGTCTTTGCAAGCCTGATGGGGTTGTATTACTGGTTTGCCCGATTACGCCTTGGCTACACCTTTTCCGCCATGCTGCTACAGCCGGTGGTGATTGCCGTATTCGTTGGTCTGCTGTTAGGCAACATGGAAACGGCGATGATCATCGGCGCAGGTATGCAACTGGTTTACCTCGGCGTGACTTCTACGCCGGGCGGCAACGTCCCGTCGGATCCGGCGCTGGCTGCCTGTATTTCAATTCCTATCGCCGTGAAGGCCGGAATGGACCCGAACCTGGCCATCGCACTGGCGATCCCGTTTGGCGTTATCGGTGTGTTCCTCGACCAGTTGCGTCGTACGTTAAACGCCGCGTGGGTACATATGGCCGACAAGCACGCGGAAACGGCCAACATGGCGGGGATTATGCGCTGTGCGTTCCTCTACCCGGCGTTACTCGGGCTGGTGCTGCGTTTCCCGGTGGTCTTTGCCGCTAACTATTTTGGTCAGGACGTGGTGGAAAGCTTCCTGAAGCTGATGCCGCACTGGCTCACACACTCCTTTGAAATTATGGGCGGCATTCTGCCGGCGCTGGGCTTTGCCATCACCATTATGGTGATCGGTAAAAAGAGCCTGCTGCCGTGGTTTATCGGCGGATTCTTTGCAGTGCTGTACCTGAAGGTGGACATCATGGCGATGGCAATCTTTGGTACCTGCGTGGCCTTCCTGATTAAAGGTCTGGCGAAAAATGAAGGAGCAGCATGATGAGCAGCGACGTAATGCAGCATGAACTGGTGGAGCGTGCACGTGAAAGCGGCACGCTGACCAAAGCAGATATCACCAAAGCCTGGTTTATCTACTGGCTGGGTGCGGAAGTTTCCAGCTCCTATGAGCGTTTGCAAAGCCTGATTTTCTGCGCCTCGATGACACCGATCATCAAAAAACTATACCCGCAAAAAGAGGAGCAGGTGGAAGCGCTGAAACGCCATCTGAACTTCTTCAACTCGGAGCAAACGTTCGGGGCGGTGATTCAGGGGATTTCCATTGCGATGGAGGAGCAGAAAACGCGCGGCGAGCCGATTAGCGACGCTTCGATCACCGGGATTAAAACTGGCTTAATGGGACCACTGGCCGGGATGGGCGACTCCATTATCTGGGCAGCCGTTATGCCGCTGTTAATTGCTATTTTCATCCCGTTCGCCGCCAATGGCAGCGCGATGGGCGGAATTGTACCGTTAATTCTCTATCCTGCTATTACGCTGGCAATCAGCTACGGCATGGTCCACAAAGGCTATACGCTGGGGCGTGACTCGATTATCGGTCTACTGCAGGGAGGGCGAATTAAGGAGCTTATCTACGGTGCTAACGTGCTGGGTCTGATCATGATGGGCGCGCTTTCTGCGAGTTACGTCAAGATCACCACCCCGCTAAAACTCAGCGCCCTGAAAGGCTCTGAAGTGGTGGTTCAGCAAATTCTCGACTCTATTGCCCCCGGCCTGTTGCCGCTGGCGGCGGTGTTCGCCATCTACTTTTATCTGGTGAAGAAAGGGCCACGTTACACCACGATCCTGCTGTCAATTGTGGCGCTCAGCGTGGTTTGTTCGCTGTTGGGAGTGCTGTAAGCCATGACACAGAATATTTATCAACAACTGGGGCTAAAACAGGTCATTAACGCCTGCGGCAAGATGACGATTCTGGGCGTTTCCAGCGTAGCGCCGGAGGTGATGCAGGCCACCGCGCGGGCGGCCTCAGCCTTTGTTGAAATCGATCGGCTGGTGGACCGCACCGGCGAGCTGGTTTCCCGCTATACCGGCGCGGAGGACAGCTATATCACCTCTTGTGCGTCGGCGGGGATTGCTATCTCTGTCGCCGCAGCCATTACCCGCGGTGACCCGGCGCGAGTCTCGCTAATGCCTGATAGCACGGGTATGGCGAATGAAGTGGTCATGCTGCGCGGGCATAACGTTGACTACGGGGCGCCAATCACCAGCGCTATTCGCCTGGGCGGTGGTCGCGTGGTGGAAGTCGGCTCAAGTAATCTTGCGGCCCGCTGGCAGTTGGAGAGCGCGATTACCGATAACACCGCCGCGCTGTTGTACGTGAAATCGCACCATTGCGTGCAGAAGGGCATGTTGAGCATTGCGGATTTTGTGCAGGTCGCGCAGGTTCACAATCTGCCGCTGATTGTTGATGCCGCCGCCGAGGAGGATTTACACGCCTGGGTGGCGAGCGGGGCGGATATGGTGGTCTACAGCGGGGCAAAAGCCTTTAACGCGCCGACCTCCGGGTTTATCACCGGTAAGAAACAGTGGATTGCCGCGTGTAAAGCGCAGCACCACGGGATTGCCCGGGCGATGAAAATCGGCAAAGAGAATATGGTCGGACTGGTGTATGCCCTGGAAAACTATCATCAGGGGCAGGTCGTGGTGACTGCTGAGGAACTCCAGCCCGTGGCACAGGCGATATCAGCGATTCCCGGACTGGACGCCGATATCGAACAGGACGAAGCCGGACGCGCCATCTGGCGGATTCGGATCCGCGTGAACGCGCAGACGCTGGGGCAGGATGCTTATGCTGTCGAAGCGCAACTTCGCGGGGGCGATATCGCGATTTACGCTCGTCGTTACAACCTTCATCAGGGCGTTTTTAGTCTTGACCCGCGTACGGTCGCAGAAGGGGAAATGGCGTTGATCGTAGCGCGATTAAAGGAGATTGCAGACCATGCAGCACATTAATTTTTATCGGAATAAAGTGGCCATTAACGTGCTGGCGAAGGATATCGCCAATGCCCGGGAAATCTATGATGCCGCTGAAGGCCATGCGGTGATCGGCGTGCTTTCCGCGCAGTTTACGTCAGTTGATGAGGGCGTTCGGGAAGTTAAACGCTGGATGACGGAGGTGCCGTCGATCTCCGTCGGATTGGGGGCTGGCGACCCGGCACAGTATTACAAAGCGGCGATGATAGCCTCAGCGGTTCATCCGGCGCACGTCAACCAGACCTTTACCGGCTGCGGGTTTGCAGCAGGGGCGCTGGCGGCCACGGGCGGCGAACAAACCCATATCAATGCGCTGGTCAGCCCGACGGGCACACCGGGGGAAGTGCTGATCTCGACGGGCGTTTGCAGTAGCCAGGGCACGCCTGCCCGCGTTTCCTGTGATGCAGCGGTACGGATGATGTTGGATTCAGGGGCGCACGCGGCGAAGTTTTTCCCCATGGGGGGAGAGCGGTCGCTGCCAGATCTGTACGCACTGGCGACGACCGCTGCGCGCAACGGCATGACGCTGATTGAACCGACGGGCGGGATCGATCTCGATAACTTCGGCATTATCCTGAAAACCTGTCTGGAGGCGGGAGTGCCCCGCGTGATGCCGCATGTTTACAGCTCGATTATCGATCCACAAACGGGTAATACCCGGCCTGAAGATGTCGCCAGGTTAATGGAGATAGTGAAAGAGATGGTGTGATGTTGCTATCGCCGGATGGTGCATAAAAGATGCCTGGTAAGCGTTAGGTTTCACCGGGCATTTTTGCGAACACCATTCCTGGAAAATGAATACATTGCAAAAGTATGTATTTATTCGCCAAAGCGCCTCGCAGATGAAGAGTTTCCCTGATGTTGGTTGCGATGCTGGCGAGTAAGGTTCCGTCATCTTGTTCTTTTGGTGACGGATCGCCATGAAAAATCCTACAACTTCTACCCCGCATGATGCAGTTTTTAAAAAGTTCTTAAACCATCCAGAAACGGCGAGGGATTTTCTTGATACCTATCTCCCAGCGTCATTGCGTGAACTTTGCGATCTGAACACACTGAAGCTGGAGTCCGGGTGTTTTATTGAGGAAGACCTGTGTGTCAGCTATTCCGATGTACTGTGGTCACTAAAAACAAGGACTGGAAAAGGCTATATCTATGCGTTGATTGAACACCAGAGTTCGCCGGATGCGCATATGGCGTTCCGGATGATGCGTTATGCCATTGCCGCGATGCAGAGCCATCTTGATGCCGGAAACAAAACGCTGCCGCTAGTGGTGCCGATACTTTTTTATCATGGCGTTGCTAGCCCGTACCCTTTTTCACTGTGCTGGCTGGATGAGTTTGACGATTCAGAAACTGCGCGGCAGCTTTATGGCGCGGCTTTCCCGCTGGTAGACATCACAGTGGTGTCTGATGACGAGATTATGCAGCATCGGCGCATGGCGCTACTGGAACTTGTCCAAAAGCATATACGTGAGCGCGATTTGATGGTGCTGGTCGATAAACTGGTTGCCCTGCTGATTAAGGGACACGCTAATGACAGTCAGGTAGAAACGCTATTTAATTACCTGGTACAGTCCGGCAGCGCACCGCGTTTTGAGGCGTTTATTCGCGAGGTTGCCAGGCGTGTTCCCAGGCATAAGGAGAGATTAATGACGATTGCAGAATGCTTACGTGAGTCGGGGCGAAGAACAGGATTGCTGGAAGGCAAACTCGAAGGCAAAAAGGATGAAGCGTTGCGGATCGCCCATGCCATGCTTGAGAAGGGCATCGATCGTGAACTGGTGCTGATGATTACCGGGCTTTCCATTGATGAGCTCACGGCACATTCTGACTAATTATCCTTTTTTCCATTATGCTTTTTTCTTCTTGCTGATGCTTTTTCGTTTTTTAAACCGCAGTGGCCTTCCCGCTATAGTCATTTCATTACTCATCAGGCGGTTATTTCAAAAGGATAAAAACGTGAAACTGAAGATACCTCATTTTGCAGCCGGGACGGTGGTATTACTGGCGGGATTATTGCTGGCAGGGTGCGATCAGCAGAGCAACGACGCGAAACATATTAAAGTGGGCGTGATTAACGGCGCAGAGCAGGACGTGGCGGAGGTCGCGAAGAAAGTAGCCAAAGAGAAATACGGCCTGGACGTCGAGCTGGTGGGCTTCAGCGGTTCATTATTACCCAACGATGCCACTAATCATGGTGAACTGGATGCCAACGTCTTCCAGCATCGTCCGTTCCTTGAACAGGATAATAAAGCGCATAACTATAAGCTGGTGGCGGTGGGAAATACCTTTGTTTTTCCAATGGCCGGTTATTCGAAGAAAATCAAAACGGTAGCGGAACTGAAAGACGGCGCAACGATTGCAATACCTAACGATCCGACCAACCTTGGGCGGGCGCTGTTGTTGCTGCAAAAAGAAAAGTTAATCACCCTGAAAGCGGGGACAGGCCTGCTGCCTACGGCACTGGATATTACTGATAATCCACGGCATCTGAATATCATGGAGCTGGAAGGCGCGCAGCTACCACGCGTACTGGACGATCGGAAAGTGGATGTGGCGATTATCAGTACCACTTATATCCAACAAACCGGACTTTCCCCGGTGCATGACAGCGTATTTATCGAAGATAAGAACTCGCCGTATGTGAATATCCTGGTGGCGCGAGAAGACAACAAAGATGCCGAAAACGTGAAAGAATTTCTGCAATCTTATCAATCACCGGAAGTGGCAAAAGCGGCGGAATCCATCTTCAACGGCGGCGCGGTTCCGGGCTGGTAATTAACCCGTTGCCGCGCCGGTTGGGGTTAAACCGCTCTGGCGCGGCGACGTGAGTCCATTGAGATCAGCACTACCGACGAGAGGATCAGCATCGTGCCCAGCCAGTCAGGCAGGGTGAACGTAATGCCTAACAGCAGCAGAGACAACAACGCGCTGCTTAGCGGTTCCGCGCAGCTCAAAATGCTCGCTTTCGGGCCGCCAATCATCTGCGCACCTTTCAGGTACAGGCTAAACGTCAGTGACGTACCGATAACCACCAGATAGAAAAATGCCAGAATCAAACTGCCATTAACGACAAAGTTTGTTCCCTGCCCGGCATAAAACGGCAGCAGGATCATCCCGCCAATTAACATACTCCAGCCAACAACCGGCAGCGTACCGTAGCGCGCGATAAGCGTTGAAGGGTAGGTGGTATAAAACGCGGCGGCAAATGCGGAGGCAATTCCCCAGAACAGCGCGGCAGGTGAGATAGACAGCGACGTCGGGTTACCGTGGGTGACCAACAGGAACGTGCCAATGAGCGAGGTCAGGATCGCGGTTAGCACCAAAATGCCTGGTCGCGCTTTACGTACTACGGAAAACCACGCCACGATGATGGTTGGTGACAAAAATTGCAGTACCGTCGCGGTGGCGGCGTTAGATTTTTCAATAGTTAACAGAAAGGTCAACTGTACGGTAAGCGCGCCTACCACCGAGAAAATCAGCAGGCTAACCGCGTCTTTGCGGTTTTTGATAATGGAGAATACTTTGTCGCCGTGAACGAAGGAGAGCATCAGCAGAATAAGTCCGGCGAAAATCAGACGCGTCATGGTCAGGAACTGAGATGACATCTGACTTTGCTCCATGATGTACTGTGCACAAACGCCCGAACTTCCCCATAATACGGCGGCAATCAGGACGTTCATCATCCCTCTTCTGGTGGAACCCATCTTTCCCTCGGCATGTTGTTTTGTTTTATTTGTGTGCAGGCATCATAGCAGAGATAGCTGCGATTTCTGCCAGCACATCCGCAATCAGCCAGTCATTAAAGATTTTCACTTCCGGACGCATTACCGCGTGTTGCGGCGTGACGATGTAGTATGACCACGCCAGCGGCCAACGGGTGTTGGGATGAAGTTGCACCAGCTGTCCGTCGGTAAGTAACTGCTGAACCAGCGCCCGACGAACGATAGCCACCCCCTGGCCGCTGATTGCCGCCAGGATCACCGCAGAGGTGGAGTTAATGTGCAGTCCACTGTCGCGGACGGCCGGGGCATGGGTAGCGTGCAAGACATCATCCCACGCAGGAAAATGAGCGCCGGGGTGGGGGGTATCGTCGTGGATCAGCTTTTGCGCGGCCAGCCATTCCCCGCAGGCGATTTTATCTACCGGTACCATTCGTGGGCTGCAGACCAGAACGGCTTCTTCATCCATTAACCAGGTTTTATTGACGCCGGGCCAGTCACCTTTGCCGCAGCGTACGCCCAGATCGGCTTCGCCGTGGGCGACATCCATCAGCTTTTCCGTCACATTCAAACGTAATTCGATGTTTTCATGCGTTTGTGAGAAACGATTGAGACGACTCATCAACCAGTTCATGACCAGGACCTGCGACGCGGTAATGATCACCACCGAGCGCGCCCGACGGCCGCGCAGTTTGTTGAGTCCGGATTCCAGGTTATCCAGTCCCAGAGTGATGTCGCGCAATGCGTCCTGTGCTTCGCTGACCAGCGTGAGACGTTCTTTGCCCGTGCGGGTGCGATGTAACAGTGGATGGCCTACCCAATCTTCCAGCGCACGTACCAGTTGACCAACGGCTGCAGGCGTCACGCCCAGTTCCTGCGCCGCGCCGGTGAAGCTGCCATGGCGGGCGGTGGCTTCAAAAGCGTGTAACCATTTTAGCCGATTGAGTGAACGCATCTGCTTTTTTCCATTCTTATTAACTGTTTCCAGTATACGCCAGCGAGATAGATTTTCTTTCTTGAGATGCTATTTCTTCTCAGTCGTCAACTCCTGAGCCGAGTGGCATCTTTAGCGCGTCAACGAATTCTTTAAACGAGGTTAACGATGAGCGCATTCTTTGCCGGAAAGAAATTATTAGTGGTGGGTGGGACCAGTGGGATGGGGTTCGAAACGGCGAAACTGATCCTCCAGGGCGGCGGTAGCGTGGTGCTGGTAGGCAACCGCGCCGAGAAAGCGGAACGGGCCCGTCAGGCCTTGGCGGAGCTGGGTGACGTCTCCGTCATTGTGGCAGATCTGATGTCGGAAGCGGGGGTTAGGCAGGTGATGGCAACGGTGAATGCTGATCATAAAGACATCAACCTGTTAGTGAATGCGGCTGGCGTGTTTTTCCCGAAACCTTTTACTGAACATGAAGTTGAAGATTATGAGCTATATATGAGCCTCAATCGGGCGACGTTTTTCATCACCCGCGACGTGGTGCGCAATATGTTGGCAGACAATATAAACGGCGCCATCGTGAATATTGGTTCAATGTGGGCGCAACAAGCGGTGGGCGCGACACCTTCATCGGCCTATTCGATGGCCAAAGCGGGTCTGCATGCTTTAACCAAAAATCTGGCTATTGAGCTGGGTGCGCATGGGATTCGCGTGAACGCCGTTTCGCCAGCGGTCGTGCATACCCCCATCTATGAAGGGTTTATCCCGAAAGAAGATGTACAAGGTGTGATGAGCAGCTTTGACAGTTTCCACCCGATCGGTCGGGTCGGTAAGCCGCTTGACGTTGCCGAAACCGTCGCGTTCCTGCTGTCCGACAAGGCGGGTTGGGTGACTGGCGCTGTCTGGGATGTCGATGGCGGTGTTATGGCTGGACGTAATCGCTGACAGGGGCTGATGTTGCGCATTACAAAACGCCTGCTTATACGAAACAGGCGTTTGTGCAAGATCGGAAAAGTTAAGCGCGCTGAGAGTCCAGCAGCTCGTTATTTTTCACAACATCCTGGGCTTTGGTATAGCTTTCAATCAGTAACTGATAAGCCGGGAAGATTTTGGTATAGACTTCAGCCCATTCCGCTGCGTCTTCCCGATTCCAGGTTTTCTGCAGTTCAGACGCAACCGCGGCAGTATCCATCGGCACGACACCAGCCTGTACGACGCGGGCCATGGTGATCTCCTGCGCCATTTTGCTGTAGGTACCGGAAGCATCGATGACGGCAAAGACTTTATAGCCTTCTGCTACCGCGCTGATGGCCGGGAATGCCATGCATACACTGGTGATGGTACCAGCAATAATCAGCGTCTTACGGCCTGTCGCTTTTACTGCCGCAACAAACTCTTTGTTATCCCAGGCGTTAATTTCACCTTTGCGTGCGACATAATGTGCGTGAGGCGCGTTCTCATGAATTTCCGGAATAAGCGGACCGTTTGGCCCCTGCGGCACAGAGGCGGTGGTAATCACCGGCATTTTGCATAAGGTGGCGATTTTTGCCAGAGCCGTAGCTCTTGCACGCAGTTCAGTCATTGGCATATCGCCAACGGTCTGGAACAGGCCGCTTTGATGATCGATAAGCAACATAACTGCGTCATTGACATCAATCACTGGGCGTTGGCCATTAAAATTAGCGGGTGTAGACATGATCCATTCCTTGTTGTTGCTTTTTGCAGGCTATCTAACCTGCAGTAAAGTCTAAATCGCCTGGGCGATATCCATTTTTGCTCTACAGTTCATTAACCATTATTGACATCTTCATGGTTAATTTCAGGGGGAGGCTAAAGCTATCTTTATCAGAATTGCCTTAGTGAATTAATTTCCTCCTGCCCCATTAAAATAACAATACTTGTTATTATGAAATTATATTTCTGCATTCACATTATTTTATGGTGTGTACTGGAAGTAAGGGGATGGAGATTCGGCGGGTGTTTCTGAGTGATTTATTTTTATATGGTTATTATTATTGTGAAATAAAATGAATATTAACGATATATCTTCAATGTCAATTTTGTGACTAATGCCACAGTTTTCCAGAGGATAATGATCATGTCTATTTTATTTTCTAAGTTATTATTGAGTTAAGTAAATTCTCAAGTTGATATTTATTGTGCTCCCCCGAACAGCAGAGAAGCACGGTATTAATATTACGGCTCTATAGGCGTCAGATAATCCAGTCGTAGCGGCTCGGCCAGTAGATCGTTCATTTGCAATACAAACGACTGGAAATGCGGCAGGGCGATATGTTCGTCCAGACCAGCCTGACCGCGCCAGGATTCGCGCACATAAAATACATCTGGCGTGTCGCGTAACTGGAACAACGCATACTCAATATTGCCCTCCTCCCGGCGCGTGGGCAGTAAGAGAGCTTGTAGCGCCTGTTTCAGTGCATCGATTTTCCCTGGTTTGGCTTTCAGTACGGCAATAATTGAAATCACTTCTGCATCAGACATGTTAAAACCCCTCCAGCACAATCTTGCCGACCGAGCGACCCGTTTCAATTTGCGCATGCGCTTTTTGCAGATTCGCCGCCGTGATCGCGCCAAAATGTTCACCCAGCGTGGTATGGATGGTGTGGTCGTCGATCAACTGGGCCACGCGGGTCAATAGCTGATGCTGGGCAATGATGTCGTGGGTGGTAAACATCGAACGGGTAAACATAAACTCCCAGTGCAGCGAAATGCTTTTTGCCTTCAGCGGACGCGCATCAAGGGTTTGCGGATCGTCAATCAGCGCCAGTTTCCCCTGTGGAGCCAGGGCAGCAATAATTTGCGAGTAGTGCTGTTCGGTATTATTCAGGCTGGCAACGTGTGTCACCTCTTTAATACCTATCCGTGCCAGCTCTTCCGTCAACGGCTTGCTGTGGTCAATCACATGATGAGCGCCCGCTTCACGTACCCATTTCTGGCTTTCCGCACGTGATGCGGTGCCGATGACGGTCATTTTGGTCAGCTTACTGGCCAGTTGCGTCAGAATAGAACCCACGCCGCCAGCCGCGCCGACAATCAGTAACACATCGCCTTCGTTGCCATTTTCCTCAATGCCCAGGCGGTCGAACAGCATTTCCCAGGCGGTGATTGCGGTCAGCGGTAGCGCTGCCGCAGAGGCGTTATCCAGCGATTGCGGCTTCAGCGCGGTGATTCGTTCATCAACTAACTGAAATTCGCTGTTACTGCCCGCACGTCCCAGGGCCCCGGCGTACCAGACTTCATCGCCAGGCGAGAACAAAGTAACGGCTTCGCCCACGGACTTCACCACACCAACGGCATCCCAGCCCAGTACGCGCGGCACATCAGCGTTAAAACCTTCGCGGACCTTGGTATCAACGGGGTTGACGGAAATGGCCTTTACTTCAACCAGCAGGTCATGTCCTGTGGCAACTGGCATGGGCAGGTCAATCTCTTGTAAAAATTCAATGTTATTGCCGTCGGTCGCGGCGCGGGTAATGGCGATGGCTTTCATAGTCTCTCCGGTCACAGGAATCAGTTGAATAATTCGATGGTAAACCGGCAGCAGAACGGGAAAAATAGCCCTACGGCGACAGGACTTATACTCGGGGAGTGAAAATGTTCCGGCTTGAAGATCTCACGTTGTTTGTCCGCGCCGCGGCGCTGAATAGTTTTAGCGATGCGGCACGCGAAGCCGGCGTTCAGCCTGCTCAGGTCAGTTCTGCTATCAAGCGTCTGGAGTCTACGTTGACTATCCGCCTGTTCGCTCGCTCCACACGCAGCCTGCGCCTGACGCCGGAAGGCGAGATTTGGTTGCCCTATGCCCGCCAGATGCTGGACGTGATGCATGCCGGGCTGCAAAAAATTCAGACCCCGGAAGATGAAGTTTCTGGCACGCTGCAAATCGCCGTTCCTTCCGATCTTGGGCGGAATTTGCTGCTGCCGGTCTTTCAATCTTTTCGACGCCGCTATCCTGCGCTGCGTTTGCGGATCTTTTTCTCCGATCAGGTGACGGATGTCTTTAAAGATCCTGTCGACGTCGCATTTCGTTATGGCAATACCGAAGATGCGTCATACATTGCGCTGCCCGTTGCGCCGGGTAACCGACGCGTGCTGGTGGCGTCCCCGGATTGGGTTTTACAAAACGGAGCGCCGAAAACCCCGGAAGATTTAGCGCAACTGAACGCCATGACCTTTGTCTTACGTGGACGCCTGCACGACCGCTGGACCTTTACGCACGACGGCGAGGTCAGCAGTGTGCAGGTCTACGGCACGATTATGAGCGATGATGCCGAAGTGATCCGACGGCTGGCGATTGCGGGTGAGGGGATTGCCTACAAGTCGTGGCTGGATATTAGCGAGGATGTACGCGAAGGGCGATTGCAGCTGCTGATGACGGATTATCAGGGAGAGAAAGTCCCGCTGAATATGATTTGCCCGCATCGTAAGCAGCTTTCAACGGCGGTACGCTTGCTGCATGACGCCGTGAAGGCGCGATGTGAAATGCTGGCGCAGAGCTAAGATACGCTTTGCGCCAGTACATTACTGTGGTGTGACTTAGTCTTTTTTCGCTGCGTTAGCAAAGAAAATATCAGACTGAATGTCTTTGGTGCGGATGGTAAACAACTGATTAGTGAGATCTTCCGTTAACTTCTCTGCATCAGCCATTATGCGCAGGTTGAAGTCATTCAGCATTTTATCTGCGGCAGGTTTATTGGTTTTCGCCATCTTCAGATATTCTGCTTCGACCTCTTTTTGCTCCTTCGCCACTTTATCTTCCCACGCTTTGTAGGCCTTTTTGACGATTGGCGCGAGCTTCGGATAATCGGTCATCGTCAGCGTCTGCAATTTACGATATTTCCAGTAGATGGATTGATCGTCAGCCTTATCTGTACCCATTGTATAGTTGGCCGGATATGCTTTCAGGCCGCTGTAGTACGGAACAAAGGCGGTGAGATCGGCCATACCCAGACCAATGTAGGTTGTTTCACCGATCTCTTTTGGCAACCACGGACGTACCTGCATAACGTGCGCTTCATAGGTGCGGAAGACGCTGACCGGACGCCACGGCTCTTTACCGTTCAGGCCGTTGGTGTACGGGTCATGACTGGTGCCTTCATAGTGGCTACGCAGCACGGCTTTTACATCGTCCAGCGTCATTTTCTTCTCTGGCTTCATGAAGACCGGGAATTCACGTCCTTTGGCCATATCCTGATTTGCGGAAGGATTGAACGTTTTCTGGATGGTCCATACGCGAGGATCGTTATACGTACGGTCACGCTCGTCATCACGGGTATAGGCTTTAGAGAAGTTGAATTTGCCATCTTTCGCCGGTTCGTACAGACCTTTTTCCGTTGCGAACTGAATCAGATTTTTTGACGCCATCATATCCGGGTTTTTAGGATCGTAATCCTGTAGGCGGCCCTGATTACCGGTGGCGAAATATTGGTTATTAGGCAGGCGCTGCGCCATCCACTGGTGGCCGCTGCCGGTTTCCAGGTACCAGATCTCGTTATCGTCGACGACGGCAACGCCAAAGCCTTCGCCCGCACCGACGGTTTCAACAATATGTCCCAGCAGCGCAACGGCGTCACGTGCGGTTTTGCTCTGCGACAGCAGAATATCCGGGATATCGTCTTCAGTGATCCCTTTATCCTCAACATACGGGTCGGCGGCCAGCGCTTTTGGTGAAGCAAAAATAGATTCTGTTCCGCTCACACCGACGCCCAGTTCGTTAAATCCGGTCGCGCCGTGCAGTTGAGTTTTCCAGTTTGGGACGGTGGTATAACGCAGAGAGTTTTTCGGCAGTGGCCAGGTAAAATCATTCGCGCCATTATGTGCTTTGGTGCTGTATACCCCGGTCTGATTCTGTTTTGCCGGATGAATGACAAAATGCTGTGCTTTCAGGGCATCGCTGTCTGCGCTACGGGCGACCAACATGGAGCCGTCCGCGGATGCTTCATTGCCGACCAGCAGGGTCGTACAAGCAAAACCTGATGAAACAACCGCCAAATTTATTGAAAGTGCAATCAGGCACTTTTTAAAAGTAAACATTACGTATCCCTCATATGTACGCCAAAAATACACCGGAAACATACCGTTTCCTGAAATGCGATAACGTCTGAATGCTCAGACATGTCTCGCGAGAGAGATAAACGCCCCTGCCCACGTCTTCTCCAAATATTCATGCGTAGGTTGAAGTCTTCTGGACAAAATAAAACGTCCATTTCGCTTAATTATTACGCAACGAATATCCTGATATTCAGGATGTTTCCTGATTCGCGGTGAAGAATAGAATGGCTTATTAGTGGATTCAGTGACCTGTGTCGCGTAAGTTAATGATGACAAAAGTGAATCCCGTGGCAGCACCGTGCTTTTTGTTTCCGGATATGACGTTACCTTTTGCGGCAATACAGCGAGGGAACATTGGAACTGGCGAAAATCCATGCGCCCTTATACTCCTCCATGACCAGGCTCAGGCTGCGTCCGGTCTGACGATAAAACCCGGGCAATGTATTGTTGATATCCGCTTCATCGGCCGTGTCGGCGAAGGTTTTGACGACTTGCATGGCCTGTAACACCCGCGCATCACGCTGTTGGGTGTAGCTGAAATAGATGTTCCTGCTGATGTCTGAGGTATTACGCCCATACAGTTTACCGGTAATTGTTGATAATCCTTCCTGGTTGTACATCCGAAATGAAACCGTACCGGCAAAGCGGTTGCTGCCAATATTCCATTCAACGTTCCCAACGCAATTCAGCGGCTTTTCGGCATAGCGCGAATACCATAGCCAACTGCCCGAACCGAGCAAGGTAACCAGGCCAATAGTGAGCAAGATTATGTGGCGTGTTTTTTTCATTGCCCGCGCATCCAGTAATAATGGGTAGTACAAAATGCGTGGGCATCAATCCGCGCATCTTTATCGCATACAAATGCCACCATCCTTTCTGCTTTGAGGTAGCCGGATAGAAACACGTGTTTGTTGTTTTCACAGAGAAAAGGATGAAGTTGCATCAGACTGAAATAGCCATGCTGGTCGTACTCATTCGGAGAGTAATAAATTTTGCAGTTTTGCCGCGAAGGGATCTGCATGGAAACAGAGACAAACTTACTAAATGGCATAACCGGGCGAGTCTGATACCACACCAGCCAGATAACCAGAGTGGCAATAACAACACTAACGCTAAATAAAATGTTCCACCAGGAGATCTGCGTCGTTTGTTGTGGTGCGGTAAGAATTACCTTTGCAGGCGCGCGCTCCTCAATAACCGGTAACTGGGAAACGTCACTCTGAGGATCCGTTATCACTTCTACTTGAGTGTTTTCATTCAATCTCAGCCCTCGCCGGGAAATAGTTTTCACCGTATCACGCGGTAGTCCCACTTCCGCCAGCGCATTACGTAACGTCAGAATTGCCTGGTAGAACGTGTTGGTGCTGGTGACATTATTTCTCTCTCCCCAACCCACTATCATCAACGTGTTCTGGGAAACAATGTCACTTGCGTGAGTAATTAAATAGAGAAAACAGAGCGAAGCTGGGAGCTGGAGTTGTATTGTGCGCCCGGTCTGACGATTGACCAGACTTTTGCTATCAGGATTAAATTCGACCAACTGATTGATAAGATACAATTGCCCAGCCCTCAGTAACCAAAACGTATCACAGCGTGTCCTTGCACACCCCTTAAATTTTACATCCAAATCGATAAGACGCCTCTATCTTTGTACATGATCTAAGATAAGAATTTCACTTAGGGGGTAAAAATCCTTCAAATACAATATGTTATTAACTTAATTTCTTAGGTGGGAATTAGCTAATGTTAAATAATGAGAATTCATTACAGTTTTATCTGGGTTATCATTATATTTATCCACAGAGCAACAAGGGGTATTGAGTTATCTGAATTGTGTAATTAACGAGTAACCTTTACAGCGGTTATTTTTTAGCAAATAGTGCTTTTTTAAGATTTATCCTAGGGTTTTAATTTATGCATAAAATTCCTAATGCCCAGATTGTTATTCTGAGATAAAACACAAAAAAACTTAGCGGTATGGCATTGCTTACCGTACGTACATATTATCGCATCAAGAGTTTATTACATTTTTTTAGGGTTGCTGTTATTAACTGACAAGGAATGTCATACGTGTCGGATTGACACATTTATTTACCGATGAAATATTTATGGAAAAATAACAGGAGTCATTTTTTATGAACAGATCCCCATCACAGAGTATTCGTTGCATAAGCTGTGAATTATCCTGTCAATTATTTCCGGATACTGCGGTACGCGCCAGCTACTGTCACCGTGCCGCTTTTGCGATCTGGCCTGAGGGAAACGGTTTTTTACAACGAGGCGTTATTGAAAAACTTTTGCTTAATAATCAAAACCATTTATCCCGCGGGTTTATTTTTGTGGATTTCTCCTTCCCCAACCTGCGCCTGTTCGCTGACCCGAAATGGGTTGATCGTCTGGCGTATAGCGGTATGCGTATTGTTTTGATTGCGGACCGGAACCTGGCGCCGTTAGCCAACTACTGGCTGTCGAAAAGCAATAAAATACAAGGCATTATATATTCTGATGATGATGATGACGTACAGCATCAGAAGATGAGACGATTATTTACGGGTCATCTCGCTAACAGTAAACGTGGGCGCACACTCAACTATACAGAAATGATATTACTGAAGCGATTTGTCTCAGGAAAAAGTATTCAGCAAATTACCCAAATAGATAATATTGATATTAAGAAAATATACGTCTATAAGCTCCGGCTTGAAGATAAGTTGGGCCATAGTATTCATCAAATACTATCGAATATTTTATAACGCATTTCTGATTTTTATTATTTCACATCCTTGCGATGTGGTGGACGCTCTACGCCTGATAGCAGGAGGCTAATATGCCAAATCCCAAATCTTACTCTCGTATTGCCATCGCGGTTTCAGCCGCATTAACGTCTATGGTATTTTCAGCCCATGCAGCCTGGGTTGATGTTGATAGTCTTCCTTCCAGCGGTCTGGTTAGCAGTCTGCCCCCGGAATTGCAGGCAATAATCCCTGCGCAGGCCAATGCCAATTTCGCTAAAACCAGCGCCATGCCAAATTATGTTTATCAGTGGAGTGCGGGCACCATTCCTGTTTATGGTAATGGATTAACGTTAAATGGACCCGGTGCTGAAGCTTTTGAGCACTCTGTTACTGTTATTCAGAACAGCGCGACGGGTAGTCCGGGCGTTATTTTTGGTGACGACCTGACGATCCGCACCCAGTCAAAGAATGCCGCCAATAATGGTAAAGATGTTGACGGTATCCGCACGCATGGGGCCAATACGCCGGATAACCCGGTCTTTATCATCACCGGGGATCGCACCAGTATTTATGTAGACGGTCAGGATGGTGACGGTATTAACGCCGGTTATAACGCGATAGGCCAGGGCTGGATAGGCTCGGCTAATATCTACGTCGGTGATGATCTGTACATTAAAACGACGGGTAACCAGGGGCGTGGTATCACCGCCAATGCCATGCGAGATGCGACGCTTGCCAAAAATACGATTGTCGTTGGCGATCGTGCGCATATTGTGACGACCGGCGACGGCTCTGAAGGTCTTCGCTCCGGGCAGAGCGGTTCCTCAATCCTGCTTGGCAATGACGCTACCATCGAGACGTCTGGCGCCTCCTCAACGGGCATTTATGCCGCCACATCTTCTAAAACGGAACTGGGTAATAACGCCACTATTACGGTTAACGGCGCGAGCGCGCATGCGGTCTATTCCACCAACGCGACCGTGAACCTGGGCGATAACGCGACCATTAGCGTGAACAGTTCTGGAAAAGCGGCTTCATACAGCAAAGCGCCACGCGGCCTGTTTGCGATTTCACGCGGGGCGATAAACCTGGCCGGCGGCGCCGCGATTACTATGGTGGGCGACCACAGTACTGAAAGCTATGCCATCAGCACCGAAACGGGCGGCACCGTAGACGGATCCGCCGGTGGATGCTTTCTTATCGACGGCGATCTTCATGCTGCCGGAGGGACAAACGCGACCAGCAGCCTGCCCCAGCAAAACAGTACGATTAAGCTCAACATGACCGACAACTCGCTATGGAGCGGGGCGTCTTATATCACCAGCGCGACTGCCGGGACGGGGGTCATCTCGCTGCAAATGAGCGATGCGACATGGAATATGACCAACAGCTCAACGCTGACCGACCTGACGCTGAACAGTGGGGCAGTGGTTAACTTTGGCCATGCTGACGGCGAACCGTGGCAGACGCTTACGATTAACGAAGATTTTACCGGGAATGGCGGCAAACTGGTTTTCAATACCGTCCTGAATGACGATGCCTCCGAAACCAATAAGTTGACAGTGCTCGGCAACACGACGGGTAATGCCTTTGTGGCGGTAAACAACATTGGCGGTACCGGGGCGCAGACCGTTGAAGGCATTGAGATAATCGAGGTTGCTGGCAACTCTGACGGTACATTTGAGAAAGCGAGCCGTATTGTCGCCGGGGCGTACGACTATAACGTAGTGCAGAAGGGCAGCAACTGGTATCTGACCAGCTTTATTCCTGCTCCGCCCGATCCGGTGGACCCTGTTGACCCCGATCCCGTAGACCCGGACCCGATCGATCCTGTGGACCCGGTTATTCCTGAGCCGGAAGAGCCTCATGTTCCGCCGGTCACGGAGCAGCAGTATCGCCCGGAAGCCGGCAGTTATCTGGCCAACAACTATGCGGCTAACACACTGTTCATGACCCGACTGCACGATCGTCTGGGTGAAACCCAGTACATCGACATGCTGACCGGTGAGAAAAAAGTGACCAGTCTGTGGATGCGTAACGTTGGCGCGCATACCCGTTTCAAAGACGGTAGCGGGCAGTTGAAAACCCAAAGCAACAGCTATGTCTTACAGTTAGGCGGCGATCTGGCGCAGTGGAGTAGCGATGGCCTTGACCGTTGGCACATTGGTGCGATGGCAGGTTATGCCAACAGCCAGAACCGCACACAGTCCAGCCTGACCGGCTACCATTCTCGTGGGCAGATTACCGGTTATAGCGTGGGGCTGTACGGCACATGGTATGCCAATGACGCAGACAAGACCGGCACCTATGTGGATACCTGGGCGCTGTACAACTGGTTTGATAACAAAGTGATGGGTCAGGAGCAGGCGGCAGAGAAATATAAATCCAGCGGTATCACCGCCTCGGTTGAAGCCGGTTACAGCTTCAAACTGGGTGAAAACGAGCGCAACAGCTACTGGCTGCAACCGAAAGCGCAGGTGGTGTGGATGGACGTGCAGGCCGACAGCCACCGTGAAGCAAACGGTACTCGCGTGAAGGACAACACCGATGGCAACCTGATGACCCGTCTGGGTGTAAAAGCCTTTATCAACGGTCACAACGCCATCGATGACGGTAAATCTCGCGAGTTCCAGCCGTTTGTCGAAGCCAACTGGATACATAACACGCAGACTGCCAGCGTGAAGATGGACGATGTGAGAAACGACATGCGCGGCACGAAGAACATCGGCGAGCTGAAAGTGGGTGTTGAAGGTCAAATTACTCCGCGCCTCAACGTATGGAGCAACGTGGCCCAACAGGTTGGCGACAAAGGCTACAGCGATACCCGCGGTATGCTCGGCGTAAAATATAATTTCTGATGTAATGCAGTAATGGAAAAGCCGCTGATTAACCGATCTGCGGCTTTATTACGTATGAAATATGATGGTTATTGCAGTTGTTCGGTAAAACCGAACAACTGCAATAAAAAGCCGCAATGTTGTCACTTGTTGCGTGCAGCCCGTAGGCCGGATAAGCGCAAGCGCCATCCGGCAAATAAGGTGGTGGGCTACAAACGTTGTCCCAGATGTTTTGTTGGTACTCGGCTTTGGTGTAAGACTGCCAGTACAACAATATTTGTGTCTTGTGCACTGTAGTAAATCATATGGCTAACATAAGGAAAGCTGTAAATATCTTCACCAAAATCATCAATTCGATGATGACCCATGCCTGGCATTTCAGCTAACTGAGAGAGAACGACCTGTAATTTTCTAAGATAATCCCTGGACTGTTTAGCGCCCCAATTTCTTGATGTGTAATCACGGATTTCAATAATATCGTGCTGTGCTTCTCCAGTAAGTTTGTAACTCACTTTTTATCCTTTGTGTTGATCCATCAACGCATCAAAAAAAGCATCACCATCAACAATATTGCCCAAATGAATATCGTTTTGAGCACGCTGAATTTTGGCCTTCAGTAACTGGAGCTTCATGGCTTCCATTTGTTCATAGTCTTCAATGGAAACAACAACTGCAACAGGCTTACCGTTACGATTAATTTGCACAGGCTCTCGCTGCGCTTTAAGTAGCATATCGCCAAACTGGGTTTTGGCTTCATTTGCCGTAAGAGTATGCATATTGTCACCATTTCGCATGAATCGTTCGATTCGTTCAGTATAGTCGATATCTTTCTGGTGGTCACTATGAGGTGGGTGGTCAGACAGAGGGTATTGTGAAAGTAGGCCGGATACGCGTCAGCGCCATCCGGCACCAGGTGAACCTGTAAGTACCGCTTGCAGGTTCAGCCGTATTTCACTGGAGAGTCGCCAGTGTGCTCTCGATTCTGTTCAGCTTCTGACTGGCCTCTTTCAGTTCATCCTGCAACCGTTGTTCCTGCTCGCCATAGACCATCAGGACGATACAGCCATTCATCACTTTTACGGTAATCTGTTGGCCGGTATCAAACCCCGCGTCGCGTAGCCACTTGCCGGAAAGAATAATTTTTGGCGTGGATTTGTCGAAAACATTCGGGCGATATCCCACAATTACCGAACGTTCGGTTCCGGATTGGTCGGTGTCTGAGGTAGAATGCGAATTAGCCAGAATCAACTCCTTGATAGTTGGTGAGGTTAGCTCTCGTCGGGTACTGCGAATACCGGGCGAGGGCGTTTATAAGTCAGGTCGGCAGAAAAAAAAGGTACGTACCTGATTGGTGATATCTTGCGCTTCTAGGTACGTACATGTCAACAGCTAAACGTGATCCAAATCAGTCTAAATCTGGAAAAGCACCAACTTTTCAGATTCGTATCACGCCTGAGTTAAAGGCGCAGTTCGAGGCTGCTGCAAAAGCAGAGGGGATGAGTTTGGGGAATTGGCTCAAAACTTTGGGGAGAAAGGAATTAAAAAGGCTTGGAATAGATATGAGTGAAGGAACTAAGTGATAGGCCCATACAATTAGGGCCTTAAGATTTTATTCGCCTTTAGTAATTTTGGGGTTTATCCAATTCCATTTTATATTTGCAATTTCTTCTTTTTTCTCAATATGTGCATTTAAAAATTCGGACAAACTTTTACTGTTAAATTTTAATAAATCAATTTCTGTTTGGTTTAACGTAAAGCTAAAGGTGTTTCCCTCAAAGCTAAATTTATCGGGGGACTTAGCTTTTAGCTTAACAATATATTTCCCCTTCTTCCACCAAAAATAATTCTCTCGATAAGTAAGAACATTATGTAATTGAGATGATTTGAGAGCTTCGGCAACGACATCAGTGGTATCTATACTGGCTAAAAGCTAACATGTGAGTTTAATTCATTAATTAATATTGAATCTTGCTCATGATATTTTGGCTCTTGAAATTTTATGAATTTTTCTGTAAGTAAATCTTGAAATAATTTCAATGCAATCGGAGGTTGTTCTTTTGAAATGACTTGCTTGTTTCCATTCTGATCAATTATTTCGCTATGAATCTCAGTAATTCCCGCCCATTTCAAAAAGTGTAAATCACCATCGGAATGCCTGATTTCGAGAGATATGTCTTCTAACAAAAGAGATTTTTTTTCCGCCAATACGCCCATTCTAATATTGAGGATTGGCCCTAAAGAAGTGTAACTTATCTCAGCTGTATTATTGAAAAATACTCTAAGTTTAGGCTTTGTTATGTACTTATAGAATACATTAATGAGTTGAGGAAGCCATGCAGCCGCGCCAATGTATGCAGCAATCTCGCCAGGAGTCATATACCCTCATCTATGATTTAGAAAATATATATCAAAATGTCACAAAATTTTTAGTTTTTCCAGAGTAATTAATTTAATGATGTTATTAATTCTGTGAAAAGTAAAAACAATTAGCGTGATTTTTTAATAAATTTTGGCGGAAGATCACAGGAGTCGAACCTGCCCGGGAACGCTGGCGTCCCCAACTGGATTTGAAGTCCAGCCACCTCACCGGAGATGACGATCTTCCGCGCCTCGATTGCTACATGGAGGCGGGGCGCATTATAGCTACTTCCTCGGGTTTCCACACCCCCTCACTCACTTTTTTAACTTCCGTTTCTCCATACCATGACCCGTTTCAAATAAATCCTCGCAAAATCCATTACTTACACTTGGACACATTTTTAGACGCTACCCTGATCACAGAAAACAAGAATCGTAATTTGATAACGAGATATCGCAATACCCGTGCTCACAGGGATGGTTTACAAGAACTGTAACCGGTACCAGTGCGTGTGAAAGTGCAAACAAGGATGCGTAATGAAAAGTGAGATTCTGTCTGTTAAGGAGAAGATTGGCTACGGCATGGGCGATGCCGCCAGCCACATCATCTTCGATAATGTCATGTTATATATGATGTTCTTTTATACCGATATCTTTGGTATCCCCGCCGGATTTGTCGGCACCATGTTCTTACTGGCCCGCGCGTTGGATGCCATCTCAGACCCTTGCATGGGGCTGCTTGCTGACCGAACCCGTTCACGCTGGGGGAAATTTCGTCCGTGGGTGCTGTTTGGCGCGCTGCCGTTTGGTCTGGTTTGTGTGCTTGCCTACAGCACGCCGGACTTCAGCCTGCACGGCAAAATGATTTATGCCGTCATCACCTACACGCTGCTAACCCTGCTTTATACCGTGGTCAATATCCCTTATTGCGCGCTGGGCGGCGTGATCACCAATGACCCGGCGCAGCGCATCTCCCTGCAATCGTGGCGCTTTGTGCTGGCAACGGCGGGCGGCATGCTCTCCACCGTCCTGATGATGCCGCTGGTAAAGCTGATTGGCGGTGAAAACAAGGCGCTGGGCTTCCAGGGGGGAATCGCAGTGCTCTCGGTTGTGGCGTTCCTGATGCTCGCATTCTGCTTTTTCACTACCAAAGAACGTGTTGAAGCGCCGCCAACCAACAATTCAATGCGTGAAGACCTGCGTGATATCTGGCAGAACGACCAGTGGCGCATTGTCGGCTTGCTCACCATCCTCAACATTATGGCGGTCTGCATTCGCGGCGGTGCGATGATGTATTACGTCACCTGGATTTTGGGCACACCGGAAGTATTTGTCGCTTTCCTTACCACCTATTGCGTCGGCAATCTGATTGGCTCTGCGCTGGCAAAACCGCTGACTGACTGGAAATGCAAAGTCAGCGTCTTCTGGTGGACGAATGCCCTGCTGGCCGTCATCAGCGTGGCGATGTTCTTCGTGCCGATGCACGCCAACATCACCATGTTCGTCTTTATCTTCGTGATTGGCGTCCTGCATCAGCTCGTAACGCCAATCCAGTGGGTAATGATGTCCGACACCGTTGATTACGGCGAGTGGTGTAACGGCAAACGTCTGACGGGCATCAGTTTTGCAGGAACATTGTTCGTGCTCAAGCTGGGTCTGGCGCTTGGCGGGGCGCTGATTGGCTGGATGCTGGCAGGCGGTGGCTACGATGCCGCGGCGAAAACGCAAAACAGCGCCACCATCACCATCATCATTGCATTGTTCACCCTTATTCCGGCTATTTGCTACCTGCTGAGTGCCGTGATTGCCAAACGCTTCTACACCCTGAAAACCCCGTATCTGACTGAAATTATGCGTCAGCTGGCGCAGGGTGCGCACCGTAATCAGCAAGATTTTACGACGAAAGAATTACAGAACTAAGGAACCGATTATGAAAATTAGCGACGGAAACTGGCTGATTCAGCCTGGCCTGAATGTGATTAACCCTGTCCAGGTGTTCGAGGTTGAACAGCAAGGTAATGAGATGCTGGTCTACGTTGCGCCGCGTGACGTGCGTGAACGGACCTGGCAACTCGATACCCCGTTGTTCACGCTGCGCCTTTTTTCGCCGCAGGAAGGCGTGGTGGGTATCCGGATGGAACACTTCCAGGGCGCGTTGGATACCGGTCCGCATTACCCGCTGAACGTGCAGCAGGACGTAAACGTAGAGATGCAGAACACCGCTGAGTTCGCTGAGCTGAAGAGCGGTAATTTAAGCGTTCGCGTCACCAAAGGCGAGTTCTGGTCGCTGGATTTCCTGCGTAACGGTGAACGCATTACCGGCAGCCAGTTGAAAAACAACGGCTATGTACAGGACGCCAACAGCGGACGCAATTACATGTTCGAGCGCCTGGATCTGGGCGTCGGTGAAACGGTGTACGGGCTGGGCGAGCGCTTTACCGCGTTGGTGCGTAATGGGCAGACGGTAGAGACCTGGAACCGCGATGGCGGCACCAGTACCGAGCAGTCTTACAAGAACATCCCGTTCTATATCACCAACCGTGGCTACGGCGTGCTGGTGAACCATCCGCAGTGCGTATCGTTTGAAATTGGCTCTGAGAAAGTATCGAAAGTGCAGTTCAGCGTCGAAAGCGAGTATCTGGAATATTTCGTCATCGACGGCCCGACGCCGAAAGCGGTGCTGGATCGCTATACCCGCTTTACCGGTCGTCCAGCACTACCGCCCGCCTGGTCGTTCGGCCTGTGGCTGACCACCTCGTTTACCACCAACTATGACGAAGCGACGGTGAACAGCTTTATCGACGGCATGTCCGAGCGCAATCTACCGCTGCACGTTTTCCACTTCGACTGCTTCTGGATGAAGGCTTTCCAGTGGTGTGACTTCGAGTGGGACCCGGTGACCTTCCCGGACCCGAAAGGCATGATTCAGCGCCTGAAAGCGAAAGGGCTGAAGGTCTGCGTATGGATCAATCCGTACATCGGTCAGAAATCACCTGTTTTCAAGGAGCTGAAAGAGAAAGGTTATCTGCTCAAACGCCCGGACGGTTCCCTGTGGCAGTGGGATAAATGGCAGCCGGGGCTGGCAATTTATGACTTCACCAACCCGCAAGCCTGCGAATGGTATGCCAACAAGCTGAAAGGTCTGGTGGAGATGGGCGTGGACTGCTTCAAAACTGATTTCGGCGAACGCATTCCAACGGATGTGCAGTGGTTTGATGGCTCAGACCCGCAGAAAATGCACAACCATTATGCCTACATCTACAACGAACTGGTGTGGAACGTGCTGAAAGAGACCGTCGGAGAAGAAGAGGCGGTGCTATTCGCCCGTTCCGCCTCCGTGGGCGCGCAGCAATTTCCGGTGCACTGGGGCGGGGACTGCTACGCCAACTATGAATCCATGGCCGAAAGCTTGCGCGGCGGCTTATCCATTGGTCTCTCCGGCTTTGGCTTCTGGAGCCACGACATTGGCGGCTTCGAAAACACCGCCCCGGCGGACGTCTACAAGCGCTGGTGTGCATTCGGGCTGCTCTCCAGCCATAGCCGCCTGCACGGCAGCAAATCCTACCGCGTGCCATGGGCGTACGATGAGGAGTCCTGCGACGTGGTGCGCTACTTCACCGAGCAGAAATGCCGCATGATGCCGTATTTGTATCGTCAGGCCGCGCTGGCGAACGAACACGGCACGCCGATGCTGCGCGCCATGATGCTGGAGTTCCCGGACGATCCTGCATGCGACTATCTCGATCGCCAGTATATGCTGGGTGATTCGGTAATGGTGGCGCCAGTCTTCTCCGAAGCCGGTAACGTGCAGTTTTATCTGCCGGAAGGCCGCTGGACGCATCTGTGGCACAACGACGAAGTGCAGGGCTGCCGCTGGTACAAACAGCAGCATGACTTCCTCAGTCTGCCGGTGTATGTGCGCGACAACACCCTGCTGGCGCTGGGCAGTAATAACCAGAAGCCGGACTATGCCTGGCATGAAGGGACCGCATTCCAGTTGTTCCATTTGCAAGAGGATAGGGAAGCGGTCTGTGAGGTCCCGGCTGCTGACGGGTCGGTTATCTTCACGCTGAAGGCGATACGTGCGGGTAAAACCATCACCGTACAAGGTCGCGGTGAAGCGCGTAACTGGACGTTGTGCCTGCGTAATATCCCGCAAATTAGCGGCGTGAAGGGCGGTTCATATGCCGGCAGTGAGCAGGGCGTAGTGGTAACGCCTGAAGGTGATACTCTGACGATTACCCTGTAAATTCAGTCTACGTGGTGCCGGATGTGTTTTATCCGGCCCACGCTGCGAGCAGCGTTCCAGATCTGAAAATCAAAAATATTTTGACTTAAAATTTTACCTACCCATATTTGCGAGCGCTATCACTCTAATTCCCGTAAAAAATGTGATCTGCGCCGTAAATATCTCACTATTTCCCCGTTTTGTCTTATTTCTGTCCGGAATACAGGACACGATTTAGTATTGTTGGCGCATCGTAGTCCTCTTATATTTATCATCACGGATTACACGTGGAGCATAAACGCTTCTTTAGATATTTAATCTGGTGTGTGATAAGGGTAAATAATGCAAATGATTACCTCGCGACAAAACAGATTATTAAAATTCCTCCTGTCCCGGAAGGAATATGTCACGCTGCTGAAAATTGCCGAATATTTATCGGTTTCAGAGAAAACCGTGCAGCGCGATCTGCGGTTACTGGAACCATGGTTAGCGGAATGGAAAATAGCCATCGATAAACGTACTGGCGCAGGCGTAATATTAAGTGCCGATAATATTACAGACCTTTTGTATCTGGACCAGTTATTAGGGAACGAGGGTGATGATACTGATGGTATGATGAGTAATTCGCGGCGCGTTAAGATAGCATCGCAATTATTAAGCGAAACGCCGCATGAAACGTCGATCAGTAAATTATCTGAGCGTTATTTTATTAGTAGCGCATCGATTGTTAACGATCTGAAAGTGATTGAATCCTGGATAACGCCATTGGGGTTATCGCTTATCCGCAGTCAAAGCGGCACGCACATTGAAGGTAGTGAGAGCAGCGTGCGCCAGGCGATGGCATCGCTGATTAACGGTGTGATTAACCATAATGAACCCGGCAGCATGGTGTATTCGCGTCTTGATCCCGGCAGCTATAAAGCGTTGGTGCATTACTTCGGCGAGGAAGACGTTTTATTTGTCCAGACGCTGCTGCAGGAAATGGAGAACGACCTGTGTTGGTCATTGGGGGAGCCTTATTACGTCAATATCTTCACCCATATTTTGATCATGATGTACCGCATCACACGCGGAAATGCGCTGCCGAGAAAAGATGAAAACATCACCTCATGCGACGAGAATATTTTTTCTATTGCCAGTCGTATGATTCAGCATATCGAAAAACGCATCGCTCACCCGCTGCCGGAAGACGAGGTCTGGTTTATCTATCAATATATTATCTCGTCCGGCGTGGTGATTGAGGAACATAATGATGTGAGCGTGATTGGTCATATGCACTCCAGCGACGAAGCGCGCTTGATTACCCATCGACTGATTGCCATCTTCGCCGAGATGGTCGACAGCGATCTCAGCCAGGATACTGCGCTGTATGACGGGTTGCTGATCCATATTAAGCCGCTGATTAACCGCCTGAACTACCAGATCCGCATTCGTAATCCGCTACTGGAGGATATCAAAGGCGAGTTGCAGGACGTCTGGCGTTTGACCCAGTGTGCGGTGAATCGGGTATTTTGCGGTTGGGGCGAGCGGGCCGTTTCGGAAGATGAGGTGGGATACTTAACCGTCCATTTTCAGGCCGCAATGGAGCGCCAGATAGCGCGTAAGCGGGTGTTGTTAGTCTGCTCAACCGGGATTGGCACTTCGCATTTACTCAAGAGCCGCATTCTGCGCGCCTTTCCGGACTGGACAATTGTCGGCGTGGTGTCAGCTGGCAGTTTGCCCTCCGTACTGACGGACGATATTGAGCTGGTGGTATCGACCATTAATTTACCCGCCATTGCCATGCCGGTCGTCTATGTCACCGCCTTTTTCAATGATGCGGATATTAAGCGGGTAACGGAAACGGTTATTACGGAAAAATTACATCGGGCGACGTCGCTGGTCGTTGAAAATTAATGTCTGAACTCCATGAGGTATGATTGATGGACATCACGAAAATTCTCAATACAAATCGCGTTATTTTGGATATGAAGGCTACGAACAAAACGGAGGCTATTGAGGAACTTACTGATATTCTGCAAAAGGATGGGGCAATTAGCTGCCGGGAAACGTTTATTCAGGATGTCTGGCAGCGTGAATCCGAAGGCTCGACCGGCTTCGAAAATCATATTGCGATCCCCCACGGGAAATCCTCGGCGGTGGTTAATACCACCCTGGCGATTGGTCGTACCCGTCAGGATATTCCCTGGGAAACCCTGGACGGCAGCAATGTGCGCTGCATCATTCTGTTTGCCGTACGTCTTGAAGATCAAAACACTACCCATATTCGTCTGCTCTCGCAGGTTGCCGGCGCGCTAGCGGATGACGACATTATTGAACAACTCTTAGTTGAAAGTAGTCCACAGAAAATTATTGAGCTGTTTAGCCAATATGCTGAATCCAACGTCTGCTAAATAAAATGTGGAGCATGTTATGAATATTGTTTGTGTTGCCGCCTGTACGGCGGGTATTGCGCACACCTACATTGCCCGTGAAAAATTAATAAAAGGTGCTAAAGCGCTTGGGCATAATATAAAAGTTGAAACCCAGGGCACCATCGGTACGGAAAACGAACTGCTGGCAGATGATATTTCTGCTGCGGATGTCGTGATTCTTGCCGTCGATGTCAAAATAAAAGGGGAGGAACGCTTCTCAAATAAACGTATTGTGCGAGTAAAAACCGAAATCGTCATAAAATCGCCCATTCAGTTCCTTGAAAAGGTCGAAAAATCATTAGCTAATAATAACCAGTAGCGATCCTCATTCTGGAGGGGTTTCACATGAGTGAAAATAAAATTCCGCTATCTCAGGAAATAAAAAAACATTTATTAACGGGGATCTCGTGGATGATCCCGTTAATTGTAGCCGCCGGGATCTGTATTGCCCTCGGACAAATACTTGGCGGTACTAACGTGGGTGAAAAAACAGGAACTATCCCCTGGATGCTCAATCAGATTGGCGGCTGGGGGATGGGGTTAATCGTGCCGCTGATTAGCGCGGCGATTGCGTACTCCATTGCCGATCGCCCCGGATTTGCGCCGGGTCTGATTGTCGGCTTTGTCTGCGGCGAAATTCATACCGGTTTTATTGGCGGGATGCTGGGCGGCTTTCTGGTTGGCTATACCGTCCTGCTGCTCAAACGCTATATCCGTTTACCGCAGTCGATGCAGGGTCTGATGCCCATCATGGTGCTGCCCGTATTGAGCACCGTCATCGGCGGGTTGCTGATGATGACGCTGATTGGCAAGCCGATAGCCTGGCTGCAGGACGCGCTAATTCATCTGCTGGAGTCCATGCAAGGCGGGTCACGCTTCCTGATGGGCGCCATTCTCGGCGCAATGGCGACATTCGACTTCGGCGGTCCGGTGAATAAAACCATGTCGCTGTTCGCTGACGGCATGCTGGTCAGCGGCGTGTATGGCCCCGAAGCGGTGAAGTTTGTCGGTTCGATAATCCCTCCGTTCGGCATTACGCTCTCCTTCCTGCTCACGCGCCACAAGTACACCCGTGCGGAACGTGAGGCGCTGAAAGCGGCATTCCCGATGGGGATCTGCATGATAACCGAAGGGGTTATTCCGATTGCGGCGCGTGATCTGCTGCGCGTGGTGGGCTCCTGCGTGGTGGCCTCGGCGATAGCGGGTGGCCTGATTATGGTATGGGGCGTCGAAAGCCCGGTACCGCACGGCGGCATGTTTGTGGTTCCACTCTTTACGCATCCGCTGCTGTTTTGCCTGGCGCTGGGGATCGGGACGGTGATTTGCGGCGTCATGCTATCGCTGTGGAAGAAACCGGTGACCGAGCGTGACGAAGAGTTTGATGAGCTCAGCGATCAAAAGCTGAAAGACGAAGAGATCACCTTCACCCTGGAATAACCGGAGGTCGTATGTTTGCCGATATGAAAAGCATGGTGACGAAAGCCTGGCGCGGGCAGTATGCGCTGCTGGCTATCAACTGTATGAACCTGGAAAGCGCCCGTGCGGCGGTGCGGGTGGCAGAGAAACACCGTGCGCCCATTATTCTGAATCTGTATCAGGGGCATCTGGACCATTTTCCGGCACCGATAGCGGCGGCGGTGGTCAAAGCGCTGGCAGAGGAAGCTTCGGTACCGATCGCGCTGGCGTTAGATCATGGAAAGGATCCTGTACGCATTCGCCAGGCTTTTCGCGCCGGATTCAGCGGGTTAATGATCGACGCCTCCGCCTTTGCGCTGGAAGAAAACATTCGCCAGACCCGGGCGGTGGTCGAGCTCGCAGCCAGCGTTTCTCTGTGCGTGGAAGGCGAGCTGGGCCACCTGGCCGACGCCCCGCGCTATGACCATGCCGCTAACGCTGATTTGATGACTCAGGCCGCTGACGTGGAGCCATTTATCCAACAGACCGGGATTGATTTACTGGCGGTGTCGGTCGGTACGGCGCACGGTATGTACGCGCCGGGCGTAACGCCAGCCATTGATTTTCAACGGCTGGAGGAAATTGCCCGTTTATCAACGGTGCCGCTGGCGCTGCATGGCGGTAGCGGGACGCCGTTTGACCAGCTACAGCGTTGCCCGACGTTCGGCGTCGCCAAGATTAATGTTGGCGCGGCGGTCTTCGAAGCCGGAAAGGCCGCGCTATTGCACACCTTGTGTCGCGACACATCCTGCGAACTTGTTGATGCCCTGGCCCTGATGGAGCAGGCCTGCGAGGAAGCCATTATTCCGTATCTACAGGCCAGCGGCGCTATCGACCAGGTCTGATTCATTTTCTGTAACGCCTTTTATGCCTCTGCGATGACGCACTGGCAGGGCTTTCTACACCCTGAAACTGGAGAATTAACATGTTAGTTTCGATGAAAGAATTACTGCAACCGACCCGTCAGCACGGTTTTGCCATCGGCGCATTCAACGTAGCGGATAGCTGCTTTGTGCGTGCGGTGGTGGAAGAAGCGGAAGCGACCAACACCCCAGCGATTATCTCCATTCACCCCAGCGAACATGATTTCCTCGGCGATGCGTTCTTTAGCTATGTGCGAGATATCACCCTGCGTAGCCCGGTCCCCTTTACTTTGCATCTGGATCACGGCGCTTCGGTAGAGCATGTCCTGCGGGCAATTCAGTGTGGATTTACCTCGGTGATGATTGATGGCTCGCTGCTGCCGTATGAAGAGAACGTGGCGTTGACCCGTGAAGTGGTCAAGCTGGCGCATGCGGTAGGCGTTTCGGTTGAAGGCGAGCTGGGAACGATTGGCCAGACCGGAACGTCCGTGGAAGGCGGCGTGTCGAAGGTTACCTACACCGATCCCGCCCAGGCGCAGGATTTTATCACCCGTACCGGGGCCGATACGCTGGCAGTGGCGATTGGTACCGCGCACGGAATCTACCCGAAAGGGATGCAGCCAGAGCTGCAAATGAACATCCTGCGCGATATCGCCGGGCGGGTGGACATTCCGCTGGTGCTGCACGGCGGTTCCGCGAACCCGGATGCGGAAATCGCTGAATCCGTTACGCTCGGCGTGGGCAAAATCAACATTTCCAGCGATATGAAATACGCCTACTTCCAGAAAGTCCGCGAAATCCTGGCAAAAGAGACCTGGTGGGACCCGAACGTCATCTACCCGGAAGCCATCAGCGCCGCGCGGGACGTGATCCGCCACAAAATGAAACTGTTTGGCTCAACCGGCAAAGCGTCACTTTACTAACGGCATGCAGGCGGGGTGACCCGCCTCTTTCGCAACAAGGAAAAGTGCAATGAAGCGTTCACATATTAATTATGTCATCGATAAAGCGCATGCCATCGCCGAGACCTTTCGGGTCTGTCTGCCTGATTTTGCGTATTTAACGGTCGACGCCTGGCGACAACAGGACCCTGCTTTGTGGCGTGAAGTGCGCGATCTCCAGCTGGGCTGGGACGTTACTGACTTTGGGCGCGGGGATTTTGCGCAAACGGGGCTGACGTTACTGACGTTGCGCAATGGTCTGATGGGGTCAGCCGATTACCCCAAACCGTATGCCGAAAAGATGCTGCAAATTCAGCAGGATCAACAAACACCGTGGCATTTTCATCGCCATAAGATGGAAGATATCGTTAACCGCGGCGGCGGCGATTTGTGTATGCAGCTGGCATGGTCCATGTCCGATGATGGGTATGATCCCCGGCGCATTGTTGATGTTAGCGTCGATGGTCAGCGGCGTACCGTTAAATCTGGTGATACGTTGGTGCTAAAACCGGGGCAGGGTGTGTGTCTGCCGCCGCGGTTGTATCATCGTTTCTGGGCTGAGAAAGCTTTTGTGCTGGGCTGGGAAATCTCGATGGTCAATGACGACCAGCATGACAATCACTTCCTTGAACCGGGCGGTCGTTTCCCGACGATAGAAGAAGACGAGCCGGTGAAGTGGTTGTTATGCAGTGAATATAAGCGTTTATGAGCGGTAGGCCCGGTAAGCGAAGCGCCACCGGGCAATAATCACTGCGCAACGGGTGGGGCGACAACGTTACTACCTGATACCACACCCGCCTGCATGGTCTGCGTGACCTGCTGTTTCTCTGCATTCACCGCATGTAACTGGCCGTTGACTGTGGGCTTGAGCGGCGTATCGGCCTGAATGTTGCCGCTGGCGGTGATTTGAATGTTACCGTCGCCGGAAAGCGGCAGTGCTGGCCAGCCCCACTGTTGCAGGATGGTCATTGGCACGCCGCGCCCGTTCAGGCTGACCTGTGCCTGACGCTGAGGCAGTTGCGAAATGCTGGCGGTGGCCTCCAGCAGCCCTTTTTCTGTATAGGCGCTTAGTTCACTGATATTGATGGTACTGTTGTTCGCCGTGAGCGCCAGCGAAGGACGGCGCACGTCGGTGCGATTAAAGGTGGCAGCAGCGGCGTTGAGCGTGGCGTTACCGCTCCAGATCCCCCACTGGTTGTTCTGTACCAGCCCGAGGTTAGCGCCGTAACCGTCCAGGGCGGTGAGTTGCCACGGGAAGGCCGGGTCAATGTCGATCACCAGATTACGGCTGGCGCTGAATTTCTTCAGCGTCAGGCTGTTTAGCCAGGCTGGCAGAGGCTTCATCCATAGCTGTTTCCAGTTTTCCGGTAGCGTATATTCCAGGCCGGCAATCGCGGCATCGTCGAGAACCAGCGCTTTGTTGTTACGCATCCAGTTTCCGGATGTTCTGAGCATTCCCCCTTCCCAGCGGGTCGTGAACTGGCGCAGCGCAATGCCCTGCGGCGAGAACTCGGCGTTCAGAATCGGATCGAAGAAATGCAGTGAACCGTAGATAAACTCGCTGGCGTTCATCGACAGTTTTCCTTCCTGTGTTTGCCAGTCATCTTTGCTAAACGTCATGTTGCGCAAGCTCAGATCAAGGTCCGTGACCGCCCAGTCAGGACCTTGCAGACGGGCATCCGTCACTTCCAGACGACCAATTTGCAAGGATGGAATAGTGGTTAGCGGCGCAAAAAAGTCGGCCAGCGATTTGTCACTTTGCAGCCGGATATCGTTCAGGCGCAGATTCTCTACCACCCAGCTACCGTCGGTATTGCGCTGCGCCACGCCGGTTAATGCGCCACGCGCGACGTCTGCGCCAATATTACTTAGCATCACCCGACCATGGTCAATGCTGCCTTCAATCAATACGTTGGTGGTGGGGACATCGTTCAGCGTCAATGAGCTGGCGCTGAGCTGAATTTGTACTTTGCTGCCGAGAATTTTACCTGCCTCAGGGCTCCAGGGAATCACGCCGCCGTTCACGCGCTGGGCGCTCAGGTTCCACTCGCTGCCGGGGCTGTTGAGCGCCATATCCTGTAACTGCAGGCGATCGGCCTGGAACGGTAGCGGTGCGGTTTGCTGGGAAAGATTCAGCGTGCCGTTTTGCAAGAGGATAGTGTCTACGTGCCGCGGGTCGGTGATTTGGCGGCTGCTCAGCCCAATATCGACCGTTTTAGCGACCAGCGTTGCGGGCTGACCATCGCGACCAAAGGTGACGTTTTCCAGCAGAATATGGGAAGGGGAAGAAAACCGGTGATCGATAGCATCAAATGCCAGATGATAGCTGCTGTTCTCTGAGACCCAGGCGCTGACGTGCTCTGCGCCCCAACGGGTTTGCAGTAGAAAATAAAGGCCGAGAATCGCCACTGCACAGGCGATCAGCACGTAAAGAAGCAGCTTTCCAATAAATTTCATGGTCTTCCATCCCGCGAAGTGCACATAGTCAAGTTATGCACGATTTAGAGGCAATGCTCAAGGCAGGAATGGTGAAAGAGCGTTACAGCGGCGTTGATTCAGAGCCAACGCCGCATTTTGCTTATTGCTTCTCTGGTGGGAACACCAGATTCAGAACGATAGCGGTGATACCGCCTGCGGCAATGCCTGAGGAGAGCAGATTTTTCACCCAATCCGGGGCAAATTGCAGAATCAGCGGCTGCTGGGAGACGCCCAGGCCAACGGCCAGCGACAGCGCAATAATCAAAATAGCGCGGCGGTTCAGCGGCTCGCGAGAGACAATACGTACGCCAGATGCGGCGATAGTACCGAACATTACCAGGGTTGCGCCGCCCAGTACCGGTTCAGGAATATGCTGTACAAAACCGCTAACTGCCGGGAACAGACCCAATGCTATCAGCATCAGCGCCACCACAAAACCGACGTAACGACTGGCTACGCCCGTTAACTGAATGACCCCATTGTTCTGACCAAAACAAGAGTTCGGGAAGGTATTGAACACGGCGGAAACAAACGAGTTCAGACCGTTCGCCAGCACGCCGCCTTTCAGGCGTTTCATATACAGCGGACCAGAAACCGGCTGTTCGGAAACATCGGAGGTCGCCGTAATATCACCGATGGTTTCCAGCGACGTAATCATAAAGACCAGCATCAGCGGCAGCAGTAAGCTCCAGTCGATACCGAGGCCATAATACAGCGGCGTTGGCACCATGATCAGGTCCTGGCTTACCGGTGCGGTATTTTGCGGCAGCATGTCCATAAACCATGCCAGCAGGTAGCCTGCCGCCATCGCAATCACCAGGGACGCAACGCGCAGGTACGGGTTGCGTTGGCGGTTAAGCAGGATGATCAGCGCCAGCACAACGCCAGCCAGCAGTAAATTCTTCGGTGCGCCAAAGGTGTTATCGCTCATTGCGGCATAACCACCGCCAATCGACGTCAGACCCACCTGAATCAGCGACAGGCCGATAATCATCACCACCACGCCTGAAACCAACGGGGTAATAATACGCCGCGCCAGGTGCAGTACACGCGAGATAACCATTTCAGTGCAGCTCGCTAACATCAGCGTACCAAACAGGGCCGCCATCATGGTTGGGACATCTGCGCCACCGGTTTTTAGCGCCGTGCCACCCATAATCAGCGGCGCAACAAAATTAAAGCTGGTGCCCTGAATAGATAACAGCCCGGAACCAACCGGCCCCCAGGCTTTGATCTGAATGATAGAAGCTACGCCGGAAGCGAACAGCGACATACTGATAATGTGTTGAGTATCCTGAGCCGGCAAACCGAGCGCCTGGCAAATTAACAGTGCCGGGGTGATCACCGCGACGAACATGGCCAGCAGGTGCTGACAGGCGGCAAACAGGGTCTGGGCTAACGGGGGGCGATCTTCAAGACGGTAAATCAGTTCACTATTGTGAGTCTGCGCAACCGGTTGCGCATTTGTTGACTCTACGGCGTTAACGGACATCAGAGGCAATCCCATGGTGGAAAAGCGGTGATTTTATCTGACCAGGGCGGAAAAGCAAACGTTTGCCAGCAGTTATTCTTAATATTTAAAACGGATAAACAAACTTTTTTATATAACTTTTCATCATTTTCTGCTTAAAATCCACCCCGAAAACTCAATAAGAGCTAAAAAATCGGTCTGGAATGCATCGTGCGTGATTGTGCTAAACGTACTAATGGAGCTGTAAATGTTTTATCTCGATACGTTATCTACTCTGGTTGCGGCAACCCTTGTATTGCTGCTGGGACGTAAGCTCGTCCAGTCTGTCTCCTTCCTGAAAAAATACACTATTCCCGAACCTGTAGCCGGTGGATTGCTGGTGGCGATTGCGTTGCTGGTGCTGAAAAAAAGCATGGGCTGGGAAGTAAACTTCGATATGACCCTGCGTGATCCGCTGATGCTGGCGTTCTTCGCTACCATCGGCCTGAACGCTAATATCGCCAGCCTGCGCGCCGGTGGCCGCGTGGTGGGTATTTTTCTGATTGTCGTTGTGGGACTGCTGTTGATGCAGAACGCCATCGGTATCGGTATGGCGAGCCTGCTGGGCCTGGATCCGTTGATGGGCCTGATTGCCGGTTCGATCACGCTCTCTGGCGGACACGGAACCGGGGCTGCGTGGAGCAAGTTGTTTATTGAGCGCTACGGTTTTACCAATGCGACTGAAGTCGCAATGGCTTGCGCAACCTTTGGTTTGGTGTTGGGGGGGCTGATTGGCGGACCGGTGGCGCGCTATCTGGTTAAACACTCCACCACGCCTGACGGTATGCCGGACGATCAGGCTGTACCGACCGCGTTTGAAAAGCCGGACGTTGGACGCATAATCACCTCGCTGGTGCTGATTGAAACTATCGCGCTGATCGCTATCTGTCTGACGTTAGGTAAAATCGTTGCGCAAATGCTGGTCGGAACGGTGCTCGAACTGCCAACCTTCGTCTGCGTGCTGTTTGTTGGTGTGATCCTCAGTAATGGCCTGGCGCTCATGGGCTTTTATCGGGTGTTCGAACGGGCGGTTTCAGTGCTGGGCAACGTGAGCCTGTCGCTGTTCCTGGCGATGGCGCTGATGAGCCTGAAACTGTGGGAGCTGGCATCTCTGGCGCTGCCGATGCTGGCGATACTGGTTGTGCAGACGATTTTTATGGCGTTGTACGCGGTATTTGTTACCTGGCGCATGATGGGCAAAAACTACGATGCCGCTGTACTGGCAGCCGGCCACTGCGGTTTTGGACTTGGCGCAACGCCAACGGCGATTGCTAACATGCAGGCAATTACCGAACGTTTCGGACCATCCCATATGGCGTTCCTGGTGGTGCCGATGGTGGGGGCGTTCTTTATCGATATCGTCAACGCGTTAGTGATTAAGCTGTATCTGCTGCTGCCGATTTTTGCGCAATAACGGCTGTGCGGCGGAGTAACATCCGCCGCGATAAGTCGATTATGCGTTGGAGTAACGTTCGGTTTCCGGCATCCAGCGCTCTATCAGCGCGGCAGCCTGTTGCGGATAACGTTCGTGAATATGGCGGGCTATACGCTGAACTTCCGGAATCATGGCCTGATCGCGCAATAAATCCGCTACTTTGAATTCTGCCGTTCCGGTCTGGCGCGTACCTAACAGCTCGCCGGGTCCGCGGATCTCTAAATCTTTTTGTGCAATCACGAACCCGTCATTGCTGTCCCGCAGAACCTGCAGGCGTTTCTGCGCCGTTTTTGACAGCGGCGATTTGTAGAGCAGCACGCAGTGGGAAGCCACGGCGCCGCGGCCTACGCGGCCACGCAACTGGTGCAACTGCGCCAGGCCTAATCGCTCCGGGTTTTCAATGATCATCAGGCTGGCGTTCGGCACGTCCACACCCACTTCAATCACCGTGGTGGCGACCAGCAGATGTAATTCACCCTGCTTAAAGGCGGCCATCACCGACTGCTTCTCGGCGGGCTTCATGCGCCCATGCACCAGGCCAATATTCAGCTCTGGTAAGGCAAGCTTAAGTTCTTCCCATGTGGCTTCTGCCGCCTGCGCTTCTAATAAATCAGACTCTTCGATTAGTGTACAAACCCAGTACGCCTGACGCCCTTCGTGGGTGCAGGCGTTGCGCACACGGTCAATGATGTCGCTACGGCGGGTGTCGGGAATCGCCACTGTGGTGACCGGCGTACGCCCCGGCGGCAGTTCGTCAATGACAGACGTGTCGAGATCGGCATAGGCGGTCATGGCCAGCGTACGCGGGATCGGGGTGGCGGTCATAATGAGCTGGTGTGGGTGGAAACCCTGCTGCTGGCCTTTCTCCCACAGCGCCAGACGCTGATGCACGCCAAAACGGTGCTGTTCGTCGATAATCACCAGCGCCAGCCCGTTGAACTGAACTTGTTCCTGGAAAATTGCGTGCGTGCCGACAATCATCTGTACCTGACCGCTGGCGATGGCTTCCTGCTGTGCCTGGCGTGCTTTACCTTTTTGCTTACCCGCCAGCCAACCCACTTCAACGCCCAAAGGTTCGAACCAGTTGCGGAAATTATTTGCGTGCTGTTCAGCCAGTAATTCAGTGGGGGCCATCAGCGCCACCTGCTTACCATGCGCAATCGCACGCAGGGCGGCAAGTGCTGCAACCAGCGTTTTACCGGAACCGACATCGCCCTGCACCAGGCGCATCATTGGGACATCCAGCGCCATATCGCGTTCAATTTCGGCAGTGACCCGGGCCTGTGCGCCGGTTGGTTTAAAGGGGAGCGCCGCCAGCAGTTGATCTTTCAGCCGATTGTCAGGGCTCAGCGGTTGGGCGTGAAAACGTTGCGCCCCGGCGCGAAGCGCCAGCATGCTGAGATTGTGCGCCAGGAGTTCTTCCAGAATCAGGCGTCGCTGAGCCGGGTGTTGTCCGGTTTCAAGGTCGCTAAGCTGTAACGTCGGCGGCGGACGGTGTAATGTGCGCAACGCTTCCGGCAGGCTCATCATGCCTTGTAGTAACTCCGGAGGGAGCAACTCGGCAATGGCGCAGGTATCGAGCAGATCCAGCGCCTGATCGGTCAACTTGCGCAGCGTTGCCTGCTTAACGCCTTCCGTGGTCGGATACACCGGCGTGAGCGTTTCCTGCAGTTCCGGCGTGCTGAGATCGCCCTGTACGCGGTATTCCGGGTGGATCATTTCTGCGCCGTACTTGCCACGTTTCGCCTCGCCATAGGCCAGTACCCGACGCCCGGTGGCGAGGCTGTTTTTCATTGCTGCGCTGAAGTTGAAGAAGCGCATAGTGAGAATGCCGGAGCCATCGCTTATCTGGCAGGTCATCATCCGGCGGCCACCAAAAGTGATATTGCAGTTCAGCACTTCGCCTTCAACGGTGGCATAGACGCCCGGCAGCAGTTCGCCAATGGGGTACAGATGAGTACGGTCTTCGTAGCGCAGAGGGAGGTGGAGCAGGAGGTCCTGCACGGTGTGCAAGCCAATTTTCGCCAGTTTACTGCTTTGTGCTGCGCCAACGCCCGTCAGAGAGTTGAGCGGGATGGCATCCAGTAAACGGCCTTTCATCGCGATTATTTCGCAGACTGCATAGTGGCCCACCACGTTGCATCGGCTTCAATTTCGCCCTGCGTGTTTACGTGAGGGTAGGGAAGTCCTTTGCGCTTAGCGACATTCGCCAGCACCGGATAACCGCCTTCAAACAGCAAGCGCTGCTGTTCCTCTTCCGGCAACATGCTGTTTTCTCGTCGGTACATGCCAGCATTTTGTCGCTGGCGCTGTGCTTCGTACAGAATCAGCGCAGAGGCAACTGAAACGTTCAGTGACTGCACCATGCCAATCATCGGAATGATGATGTCCTGGTCTGCCAGAGCGAGTGCTTCCTGAGTAATGCCGGTTTTTTCCTGGCCCATCAGGATGCAGGTTGGTCGCGTGTAATCAATTTCGCGGAAATCGACGGCTTTATCAGAGAGGTGGGTCGCCAGAACCTGCATGCCCTGGCTTTTTAACTGCGTGACCGCATCGCTAATGGTCGGGTGGGTTTTAACCTGCACCCAGCTGTTACTGCCCGCGGCAGAAGAGGCCATGGTACGCATACGGCTACCCGGCCAGACAGCGTGGACTTCATGTACGCCGACTGCGTCTGCGGTACGAATGATCGCAGAAACGTTATGAGGTTTATGGACCTGCTCCATGCAGACGGTCAGATCGGGCTGACGCCTGGCAAGCATTTCGCAAATGCGCTCATAGCGTTTTGAGTTCATATCTCTAGTTTCGGTTGCGGGTGACTTTAATCACGTCCGGCATGACGCGGATTTTGCGCATAATATTCGCCAGATGCACGCGATCGCGAGCGGTCAGGCGAATAAAGGCGCTATAAACACGACCGTCTTTCTCTTCAGTATTCAGACTTTGAATATTGGAGGTCGTCGTGTTGATTGCCGCCGTCAGGTTCGCCAGAGCACCCTGGTGGTTAAACATGTCCACCTTAATTTCGGTGATGAACTCCTGCTCTGTCTCTTTATCCCATTCCACCGCCATAAATTTCTCTGGCTCTTTCTGGTAGCCACGAATGTTACGGCAGGACTCATGGTGAATCACCAGACCTTTACCCGGACTGACGTGGGCAATGATCGGATCGCCAGGAATTGGACGACAGCATTTGGCAAAGGTGATCAGTACGCCGTCTGCGCCTTTGATCGGCAGATGACCATGACCAGATTGCGCAGGAACGTTCGCCGATGCTTCGCCCTGCTGAAGGTTTTTCGCTACCACCACGCTCATGGCGTTGCCAAGACCGATTTCCGCTAACAGATCGTCAAGCGTGGCGAGCTTCATACGCTCAAGCTCACGCTGGATACTTTCCTGCGGGATTTCAGCCAGTTTACGGCTACCACCCAGGGCATGGTTAAGCAGTCGACGCCCCAGACTGACGGAATCATCGCGCTTAAGGTTTTTCAGCAGTTGGCGAATTTTTGCTCGCGCTTTCGAGCTGACGACGAAGTTGAGCCATGCCGCATTCGGCCGGGCGCCCGGCGCGGTAATGATTTCAACGGTCTGACCGCTAAACAGCGGTTGGGAAAGCGGATAAGGCTGTCTGTCGACACGTGCGCCAACGCAGGCATGACCGATATCGGTATGTACGGCGTAGGCGAAGTCGACAGGCGTCGCACCGGCAGGCAGCTCGACAATACGCCCTTCCGGTGTGAAAACATAAATCTCATCCGGGAAGAGATCAGATTTAACGCTTTCAATAAATTCAAACGAGCTACCGGCGCTTTGCTGCAGTTCCAGCAGGCTTTGCATCCAGCGTTGTGCGCGGATTTGTGCCGTGGTGCTGGTTTCGCCATGCTCTTTGTACGCCCAGTGTGCCGCGACCCCCATCTCCGCCATCTGGTCCATGTCTTCGGTACGAATTTGTACTTCAACAGGCACGCCGTGCGGGCCGATCATTGAGGTATGCAAAGACTGATATCCGTTCGCTTTGGGAATGGCGATATAGTCTTTCACGCGACCTGGGCGCGGTTTGTACAGGCTGTGCATCTGGCCGAGTACGCGATAGCAGGTATCGGAGTCATGAACGATGACGCGGAAAGCGTAAATGTCCATGATCGAATGAAAACGCTGCTCTTTGAGCACCATTTTGCAGTAGATCGAGTACAGGTGTTTCTCGCGACCGCTTACGCGACACGGAATGCCAGCTTCCTGCAAACGCCCTTCGATCTCCGAGAGGATTTTTTGAATCATCTCTTTGCGGTTGCCGCGGGCGGCTTTTACCACTTCTTTAATCACGCGATAGCGGTTCGGGTACAGCGCTTCAAAACCCAGCTCTTCCAGCTCGGTTTTAATGTGATGAATACCTAAACGATGTGCCAGCGGACTGTAGATTTCGAGGGTTTCACGGGCGATGCGGCGGCGCTTATCGGGGCGTAATGAGCCCAGCGTGCGCATATTGTGGGTACGGTCGGCGAGTTTGATGAGAATGACGCGGATATCCTGCACCATCGCCATAATCATCTTGCGAAAGTTTTCAGCTTGCGCCTCTTTCTTATCGCGAAACTTAAGCTTATCAAGCTTAGATACCCCTTCTACCAGCTCTGCAACGCTTTTACCAAAAAGCTGTTCCATGTCCTGGTAGGTGGCTGGGGTATCTTCAATCACGTCATGCAGCAGCGCAGCCATCAGCGTTTCGTAGTCGAGTTTCATCTCGGCCAGAATGCAGGCTACCGCTACCGGGTGCGTGATATAAGGTTCACCGCTTGAACGTGTCTGGCCCTCGTGAGCGTCACGTGCAACGAGATACGCCTGCCGAAGACGCTTAATCTGGTCTTCCGGCAGGTAGTTTTGAATCAGCTGATTCAGGCTTTCAAACAGATACAAGGGCGACCCGCTTTGTGATTAACGACGACCTTCAGCAATAGCGGTAACGGCTTGTAATTCAGCGGCTTCCTGCTCTTGCTGTTCCTGGCGCTCACGTACGTCGAGGATCTGGTTGTTGATCAGACCTTCTTCGATTTCGCGCAGCGCGATAACGGTAGTTTTATCGTTTTCTTCCGGTACGAGCGGATCCTTTCCGCCTACCTGCATCTGACGAGCGCGACGCGCGGCGACCAGTACCAGGTCAAAACGGTTACCAATTTTCTCTACAGCGTCCTGAACAGTTACGCGTGCCATACTTAAAATGCTCCACAGGTGAAGAAATGACTGGGCATGATACTGAATGTGGGTTCAGTCTGCCAACAGTTTGCTGATTAAAGCGTCATGACGCTGCTTTTGGCGGCTCATGCGCAGACGTTCGGCGCGAATGATGGTTTTCAAATCGCCCAGGGCGGTATCGAAATCATCGTTCACAATAAGATAATCATATTCGGCGTAATGGCTCATTTCTGCAACAGCTTGCGCCATACGTTTTGCGATCACGTCTTCGCTATCCTGACCTCGACCACGAAGACGGCGGTCCAGCTCAATCTTAGAGGGCGGCAAAATAAAAATACTGCGCGCATGCGGCATTTTTTCACGAATTTGCTGCGCACCTTGCCAGTCGATATCTAAAAAGACGTCTACGCCGGATGCTAATACTTGCTCAATGGCCTCACGCGAAGTGCCGTAGTAATTACCGAAAACCTCAGCGTGTTCCAGAAACGCGTCTCTGCCAATCATGGCTCTGAATTCGTCATGGTTCACAAAGAAATAGTGTTCACCATGCACTTCCCCCGGGCGCGGTGCGCGCGTGGTGTGCGAAACAGAAACCTGGGTGTCATACAACGGTTGGGTCTTTAATAAAGCCTGAATCAGGCTGGATTTACCCGCGCCACTGGGGGCAGAAACAATATAAAGCGTGCCTTGAGCCATGAGTATCTTAATGTATGTGATTGTCGAAAGAGAGCCTACATACGGGCTTATTATACACGTAGCCGCTATGTGACGTAGCCTTTGTCACACTTTTTGCGCATGTTTATTGCGTTTTGCGTACCCGTTTCCTGTTTTACCGGCAATTTGCAGCAACACGTGAAAATGTCAGGAAGCCTGCTCGCACGATGAATTTTTGTCGCTCTGTTTCGCTTGCACTCCGCGCTATACCTGCCGGGAAACACATTGGTTAGCGGAGGCAATATGGGGCTATGGAAATGCCTTGGCATAGTTTTATTGTTCTGGAATTTGCCGGTCTGGGCGGTATGCCCTGTCTGGTCTCCAGCTCGGGCAAGCGAGGAAATTTCACGATTACAGCAGCAGATAACACAGTGGAATGAGAGTTACTGGAAACAGGGTGTCAGCGCCGTTGATGATGGCGTTTATGACCAGCTCAATGCGCAACTCATCCAATGGCAGTGCTGTTTTGGCGATGAAGCTCCACCTGATCTGTCTGCGCCCCCAATAAGTGGCACAGTCTCGCATCCAGTACCTCACACGGGGGTCCGCAAGCTGGCTGATAAGCAAGCGTTACAGCAATGGATGCGTGTTCGCAGCGATCTCTGGGTACAACCAAAGGTCGACGGCGTGGCGGTCACGCTGGTCTATCGCAATGGCAATCTGGTAAGAGCGATTAGCCGAGGTAATGGCCTGAAAGGTGAAGACTGGACGCAAAAGGTGCTGCGGATACCTTCCGTACCACACACTTCCAAAGGTCTGCTGGCAAACAGTACGTTGCAGGGTGAGATATTTTTACAGCAGGAAGGGCATATCCAGCAACAGAGCGGGGGAATGAATGCCCGCTCAAAGGTCGCTGGAATGATGATGCGCCAGAGCAACCCGGAATTGTTACGTTCGTTGGCTATTTTCATCTGGGCCTGGCCTGATGGTCCGGCGGTCATGTCGGAAAGGCTGGAACAACTCACTGCCGCTGGGTTCAGTTTCACGCAACGCTATACCCAGCCCGTGAAAAATGCGGACGATGTCGAGCATGCCCGTACCCGTTGGTGGACTTCGGCACTCCCTTTTGTGACGGATGGCGTCGTGGTGCGATCGGGGAAAGAACCGCAGGCGCGATACTGGTTACCTGGGCAGGGAGACTGGCTGGCGGCATGGAAATATCCGCCCGTGGCTCAGGTATCCGAGGTCACAGATATTCAGTTTTCAGTCGGTAAAAGTGGGAAAATTGCCGTAGTCGCGCTGCTGGCACCCGTCATGCTGGATGATAAACGCGTGCAACGCGTCAATATTGGCTCTGTACGCCGCTGGAATGAATGGGATATCGCGCCTGGAGATCGGATCCTGATAAGCCTGGCCGGACAAGGGATCCCGCGTATCGACGAAGTGGTCTGGCGTAGCACTCAACGCACTAAGCCAACGCCGCCTGTGGGACATTTCAATTCAATGACCTGCTTTTATGCCACGCCGGCGTGTTATGAGCAGTTTATTGCCAGACTGGTTTGGCTGGGCGCGAAAGAAGTGCTGGAATTAGAAGGTATTGGTGAAGCGGGATGGCGTAACCTTCATCAGACGTATCACTTTGAACATATCTTTTCCTGGCTCGGATTAACTCAGGAGCAGCTCCGGTCCACATTAGGCGTAAGCAAAGGGGAGAAGATGTGGCATCAGTTCAACCTGTCGCGCCATCTTCCGTTCACACGTTGGGTTATAGCCATGGGAATACCGTTAACACAGGCAACGCTGAATGCCAGTCGGGATGCTTCGTGGCAACAATTGCAGGACCGTGATGAACAAAGCTGGCGACAACTCCCTTTAATGGGGGAGCGCCGGGCACGACAGATTATTCAGTGGCTGGAGGTCAGGGAGGTCATAGCGCTGAGCAACTGGCTGGCTGCTCAGCGTATTACGGGCTTTATGCCTTAATGGCCTTCATGGCGATAATAAAATACTGGCAGGCCCAACTTCAGGCGTAGCGCCAGTAAGCGGGCGGTAAAACCGAAGAGTAGGGTAGAGATAACCACCACATCGTGGCTGGAGACGTAATGTTGCAGCACGATGTAAAGCACGGCAGCGGCAAAAGAAACGCCAGCATATAGCTCTTTCTGGAACACCAACGGAATGCGTTTGCAGAACATGTCGCGTAACACGCCACCGAAGACGCCGGTAGTGACCGCAGCGACCACGGCGATAATCGGCCCGTGACCCATATCCAGCGCCACCTGTGCGCCAATAATAGAAAAGACCACCAGGCCCAGCGCATCCAGTACAAGGAATATTTTACGCAGGTAGGGCATGACAGGAGCAATAATGGTGGTGAGTACCGCAGCGGCCGCCACAATGATGACGTATTCAGGATGCTTTACCCAGCCAAGCGGATAGTGGCCGAGAAGAATGTCGCGTACTGAACCACCGCCAATGGCGGTCGCAGTGGCAATAATAATGACGCCAAATGTATCCATACGGCGACGTCCTGCCGCAAGCGCGCCGGTCATGGCTTCGGCAGTAATACCAATTAAATATAAAACGTGTAACAGCATGTATTCCCCCTGTTGTGCTGGGGGCTAAGGTTATCGATTTGTGCGCATTGTCACGATTGAGATTTTCTAAGGTGAAACGATTTTAATAACTACAGCTAATGTGAATTTGTCAGAAATGCGTTATGGCATGCTGTCTGAAGTGTGGAGTGTAATAATAAACGATGAGAAAATGTAATTTGAAGTGAAGGGGCGGAAGCGAAACGTCGGGAAAAACACGTAGTCCCGCCGTTTACTGGCGGGCTACGTATGATATTTCATCAAGCTATTACTCCTCGACCATAGGACAAGTTGACACGCCAGAAGCCATTAGGGAAGTCATCATGAGTAAACTCTGATATTCAGCGGCCTCTATTCTGAAAAATGGCCCCCTCAGCTATCGCTTCTATGTGTGTAGGGGCATTTACAGCAAAATCTTCAGCATTTAGTCAGTCGGAGTGGTAGATATGAGCGCCAGAGAAGAAATTCAGGATGGCAGAGAGGCTGGAATTTTAAGAAGTGGGATAATCTACACCGAAGTTTTGGGGTGGATAGATATGGGACATGCTCGGGGAGATGATGTTAGAAAGTTACTCTCGGATATGCACCAAGGCGAGCATTCAGGAAAGGATTATTACGATGTAAAATACACTCAAAGTATGGGAAGAGGAGGGCTTATAATTGGGAAGTTCATCAGATGGAGAATTAGAAAAGGGCGTAGCTTATTTGAACGATATAGTATAGCGCTTTCCATGATGATGGCGCTTGCTCATCGTTTTGAGGGTTTACAGTCAAATTTCCCCTTTTATCTTTACACCGACAGCGGTTTCAGTGGTGAGGATTTAGTATCCGATTTGCTGGGGTTCTACCGCGTAGTCTCATATAGTAACCCATTCCCGCTATTGCAACCCGTCAGCAAAGAGGAAGCCCTCAGACGTTGGGATTATTATGGTCCAATCGGCTCTTTTAAAAACACCTCATTCCAACCGATTTTATTTCCCGATCCTATGAAATCAGCTTTAGCTCTTCCTGTAAAAGGTGTTTTACCCTCATTCATGAGAACAGTGATACCTTACAGCGACTTTAGGTCTGGTAACGTTAAAATAGTTTCCAGAGATGGAACGGTCGTTAACTGGTAAAAAAGAGAAACATATGAAACAGGCAGTCATAATAGTGCTGATGGTAATAGCTATATGCAGCTCTTATTTCTGGCCTAATATTAAAATGAGACTTGCATGTAATGCACAATATACAGAGTTTGATAAAGCCAAATATGATTATTACACTCCCCAGGTTTTTAAAAAAATGCCGAGAATATCCCAAGTATATGACTTTAATTATACGAACATTTCTGGCCCTAAGGCTGATGTATGGAGTGTGACGTTCCATGATACCAGGGATACGTGGAAAATTGGTGAATATCTCTCAATGGTGGGCTATGAAAAACAGGAAAAATGCGATATAGAGGCAGAATGCTGGCGCCTCAGGGGATCTGATGAAGTACTGACAGTCGTGAAGATGAACAGCAGCAACGCTGTTCGGGTTGATATTCTGAAGAGTCTTTATAACGACAAATATATGCCAGATAAATAAGTATTCAATTTTATATAAGCCAGTACTTACTGGAGATACGGATAGCCTGCATTGAGCAGGCTATCTAGTACGTTACGATAGCATAGGCATGGTACGCAAAATTACTCGATATTCTGAATTTGCTCGCGCATTTGCTCGATCAAAACTTTCAGTTCAATTGCGGAGTTAGTCACTTCGGCATTGATAGACTTGGATGCCAGAGTGTTCGACTCACGGTTGAATTCCTGCATCATGAAGTCCAGACGACGGCCAACCGCCTCTTTTTTCTTCAGAATGTTGTAGGTTTCTTTGACGTGAGCTTCCAGGCGATCCAGTTCTTCAGCCACGTCGATACGTTGTGCCATCAGCACCAGCTCTTGCTCAAGGCGGTTATTTTCCAGTTGCACCTGAGCGTCTTCCAGTTTGGCCACCAGACGCTCACGCTGCCATTGCAGAATTTCCGGCATATGCGCACGTACCTTCGTCACTTCAGCGCTGACGCCTTCCAGACGCTGCTCGATCAGCGCCTTCAGCGCCTGACCTTCGGTTTCACGCGCAACGATAAAGTCATCCAGCGTACCGTCAAGCGCAGCGAGGATTTCGGCGGCAATGGCGTCCAGATCTTGCTCCTGGGCTGCCATTACGCCAGGCCAACGCAGGATATCAACCGGGTTAATTTCACCTTCATCACTCTGCATTTTGACCCAGTTAGCAGCACTCACGAGCTGTTTAGCGAGCTTTTCATTCAGAATCAGCTCGCCCTGAGCGCTGGTATCCGGCTCAAAACGCAGCGTACATTCGATCTTACCGCGCGTCAGACGCGTGCGGATGCGTTCGCGAACCACGGGTTCGAGACTACGGAACTGTTCCGGCAGGCGAAAATAAGTTTCCAGATAACGCTGGTTTACCGAGCGCATCTCCCAGGTTGCGCTACCCCATTCACCCTTGATTTCACGCCGGGCGTAGGCGGTCATGCTGCGGATCATAGACGTTCCTGTTTTTAAAGATGAGATGGGAGGATTATAGCCATCCACGTCTTGTCAGGATAGGAATAACCGTCGGAAGTCCGTATAATGCGCAGCCACATTCGTTTCAAGCCGGAGATTTTATCATGCGTCCAGCAGGTCGTAGTGCCAATCAGGTGCGTCCCGTCACCCTGACCCGTAATTATACAAAACACGCTGAAGGCTCCGTGCTGGTCGAATTTGGTGATACCAAAGTGCTGTGTACCGCTTCTATTGATGAAGGCGTCCCACGTTTTCTGAAAGGTCAGGGCCAGGGCTGGATCACCGCAGAATATGGCATGCTGCCACGCGCCACGCACACCCGTAACGCCCGTGAAGCGGCGAAAGGTAAGCAGGGCGGTCGTACCATGGAAATCCAGCGTTTGATCGCCCGCGCACTTCGCGCTGCTGTTGACCTGAAGACGCTCGGTGAATTCACTATTACGCTGGACTGTGATGTTATTCAGGCTGATGGCGGTACGCGTACTGCATCGATTACTGGCGCATGCGTTGCGTTGGCGGATGCGCTGAACAAACTGGTGGCGAGCGGTAAGCTGAAAACTAACCCGATGAAAGGGATGGTTGCCGCGGTTTCCGTGGGCATTGTCAACGGTGAAGCGCTCTGTGACCTCGAGTACGTTGAGGACTCCGCCGCAGAAACAGACATGAACGTAGTGATGACTGAAGATGGTCGCATTATTGAAGTGCAGGGCACGGCGGAAGGTGAGCCGTTCAGCCATGAAGAACTTCTCACCCTACTGGCATTGGCCCGAGGGGGAATCGAATCCATTGTAGCGACGCAGAAGGCGGCGTTAGAAAATTGATTTTAAAGGCGACTGAAGAGTCGCCTTTTTTTTGTCTGTAATAAAGTGAGATGAGGAGCGAATCCATGAAACCGTATCAGCGCCAGTTTATTGAGTTTGCGCTTAGCAAGCAGGTACTAAAGTTTGGCGAATTTACGCTGAAATCCGGGCGCAAAAGCCCCTATTTCTTCAACGCCGGGCTATTTAATACCGGGCGCGATCTGGCACTGCTAGGCCGTTTTTATGCCGAAGCGCTGGTGGATTCCGGCATCGAGTTCGATTTGCTGTTTGGCCCAGCCTACAAAGGTATTCCGATTGCGACCACCACTGCCGTTGCGCTGGCGGAACACCACGATAAAGATTTACCGTACTGCTTTAACCGTAAAGAGGCGAAGACCCATGGTGAAGGCGGTAATCTGGTAGGTAGCGCACTTGAGGGGCGTGTCATGCTGGTGGATGATGTTATCACCGCGGGAACAGCAATTCGTGAGTCGATGGAGATTATTCAGGCTAATGGCGCTACGCTTGCTGGGGTACTGATTTCTCTTGATCGTCAGGAACGCGGTCGTGGCGAGATTTCAGCGATTCAGGAAGTGGAACGTGATTATGGTTGCAAGGTAATTTCGATCATTACCCTGAAAGACCTGATTGCGTATCTGGAAGAGAAGCCTGAGATGGCAGAACATTTGGCAGCAGTGCGGGCATACCGAGAAGAGTTTGGGGTTTAATCGTCGCTGCATTGCCCGGTGGCGTTAAGCTTACCGGGCCTACGGGTTGCACAGGCCGGATAAGACAAAGTCGCCATCCGGCAATTGTGTTACTGCAATTGAGCGGCAACCAGCGGCCAGCGGGTGTCAAAATCATCCGTTGGTCGATACTTAAATTCGCTACGTACAAACCGGGACAACATCCCTTCGCAGAAAGCCAGTAACTGGCTGGCCAGCAGCGTTTCATCCACCGTGTAACCTTCGCCTTCACGCATTCTTTTTTCGCGCAGAACCTGGCGTAACTGGGCCTCAATACGTTCGAAAAGCTGGTTAATGCGGCCTTGCAGACGATCCTGTTCAAACATGAGCGCATGCCCGGTCAGAATGCGCGTCAGACCGGGGTTACGTTCACCGAAGCCTAAAATCAGCAGAACGATCAGACGCAGACGTGCGCTGGTGTCCTTTTCATCTTTTAAGATCAGATTGATACGGGTAATCAGACTATCTTCGATAAACTCAATCAGACTATCGAACATGCGAGTCTTGCTGGGAAAATGGCGATACAACGCCGCTTCGGAAACGCCTACAGAGGCTGCCAGTTTCGCTGTCGTGATGCGTTGGCTTCCATCGCTGGACTCAAGCATCAGTGCCAGAGACTGAAGTATTTCTTCGCGACGATTCCTTTTCGCAGTTTGCTTTTCTACCATGTTACAAAATACCCCTGAAAATAAGCTCTTGCCAGGCAGGCATCCACACAGCGACCGCAAACGGCTGTTTGCGGTGTGTTATTGCGTTATTACGCTGTGGGATACTTTTCTGCGGGTTACTTGCGCCCGGAATGGCCGAAGCCACCTTCGCCACGATCGGTGGCTTCAAACTCTTCCACCAGATTAAATTCAGCCTGCACGACCGGTACAAATACCATCTGCGCGATACGTTCGCCCGGTTCAATTGTGAAGCTGTCCTGGCCACGGTTCCAGATAGATACCATCAATTGTCCTTGATAGTCGGAATCAATCAGGCCGACCAGGTTGCCCAGTACGATGCCGTGCTTATGGCCCAGCCCGGAACGTGGCAACATCACCGCCGCCAGAGAGGGATCGGCAATGTGGATGGCTAACCCGGTTGGCACCAGCGTAGTTGCACCTGGCGCCAGCTCTACGGCGTCATCAAGACAAGCACGCAGGTCAAGTCCGGCAGAGCCAGAAGTGGCGTACGTCGGGAGCGGAAATTGTTGCCCTACGCGCGGGTCCAGAATCTTAACGTCGATTTTTTTCATCATAACGGGTCACGATCTCGTCGAGTAATAATTGGCCCAGGAGTTCTTTACGCTCAAGCGGTAAGATTTTATCTCCATCCTGCCAAAAAAGGTGTAATGCGTTGCTGTCGCTGTTAAACCCTTGATTTGATAGCGAAACGTCGTTAGCACAGATCACATCAAGGTTTTTGCGGATGCGTTTTTGCCGGGCATATTCTTCCACATTATTTGTTTCGGCGGCAAACCCAACGACAAAAGGACGATTAGCATCCAGTGCGGCAACACCGGCGATAATATCCGGGTTTTTGACCATTTTTACTGTTAATTCATCACCCTGCGTCGCCTGTTTTTTGATTTTTTCGGGGGCGACGGTCTCGGCGCGATAATCAGCGACTGCGGCGCAGCCGATAAAAATATGCTGTTGTTGCACCACAGATTGCACGGCGGCTTGCATCTCCAGTGCGGTCATCACATCAATGCGCTGCACAAATGGCGGTGTGGGTAACGAAACAGGTCCCGACACCAGCGTGACGTTTGCCCCGCGTTTTGCGGCTGCGGCTGCGATAGCAAATCCCATTTTTCCGGAGCTGTGATTGGAAATGTAACGCACGGGATCCAGCGGTTCGCGCGTCGGACCCGCCGTAATCATGATATTGAGATGTTGCAGATCGTTGACAGGAGAGAAATGTTCTGCGGCCATATCGACAATCGTCAACGGATCCAGCATGCGTCCAGGACCGACATCGCCACATGCCTGGCTACCACTGTCAGGACCCCAAATGAGCAAACCTCGCGAGGCAAGAATGCTCAGATTGTGCTGGGTCGCGGCAGCGCGGTACATCTGCTGGTTCATGGCTGGCAGCACAGCAACAGGAGCAGGCGTTGCCAGACAAATCGTTGAAACCAGATCGTTAGCCATCCCCGCGGCGACGCGGGCAATCAGGTCTGCCGTAGCAGGCGCCAAAATAACCAGGTCGGCCCATTTCCCCAGCTCAATGTGGCCCATCGCGGCTTCGGCGGCGGGGTCAAGCAGGCTGTCGGAAACGGGATAACCCGAAACCGCTTGTAAGCTCAGGGGAGTAATAAACGCTTTTGCCGCTTCGGTCATCGCCACGCGGACGTCAGCGCCGCGTTCCCGTAAACGACGCACCAGTTCAGGGGTTTTGTACGCAGCAATGCCGCCACTGACGCCAAGTACGATTTTTTTACCGGCCAGGCTCATCATGATCTTTCCTGTTGGGTTTCACCAGAAGGCGGATATTTTATCACAATCCGCAATGAGTCGTGCTTTTGCCCGCGCTTCAGTTTGCGAGCCGCTACGAAGAAGTGATAACAGAGCGTCGATTCGCGACAAGCGTTATGCCACTATGCGGACGCGAAAGGAGGGGAAAGCATGGAAAATACAGGACGTATGATGCCCCGGGAAAAGCTGTTGGCGCAGGGGGCTGGTTCACTTAGCGATGTTGAGCTACTGGCGCTTTTTTTACGCACCGGGATTCTGGGTAAAGATGTGCTGACGTTGGCAAAAGAGTTGATCCAGCATTTTGGTTCGCTGTATGGCCTGTTATCAGCAGACTATATGGCGTTTAGCCACGTTCACGGCATTGGCCTGGCGAAGTATGCACAGCTTAAAGGGATTGCCGAACTGGCAAGGCGCTACCATAACGTGCGAGTGATGGAAGAGCGCGCGTTACTTAGCCCGGAAATGGCGCGAGAATTTCTGCAAAGCCAGCTCGCGCAAGAGGAACGCGAGATCTTTCTGGTGATCTTTATGGATTCTCAACATCGTGTGATTAAACACAGCAAACTTTTTTCCGGCACGCTTAGCCATGTTGAGGTGCATCCACGAGAAATTGTGCGTGAAGCGATAAAAATGAATGCGTCAGCGGTGATCCTTGCCCATAATCACCCTTCGGGTTGTGCAGAGCCGAGTAAAGCAGATAAACTCATCACCGAGCGTGTTGTGAAATGCTGTCAGTTCATGGATATCCGGGTGCTTGATCATCTGGTCATTGGGCGCGGAGAGTACGTTTCTTTTGCGGAACGCGGTTGGATTTAACGCACTTTACGCGATCCATCGGGATCTTTGTCTGTTCGGGACTTGAGCATAACGCCGGGTCAGCGTATACTACGCCACCTTTGAGAATCTCGGGTTTGGCATTTGGGCCTGGCAATCGAGAGTTCACTTAGAACTACGCGATGACCGGGCTGTAAAGCCTGACGAGGCGCCGATACCCCATACGAAGCTCGAGCTAATTTGATTTTTGGAGAATAGACATGTCCCGAGTCTGCCAAGTTACTGGCAAGCGTCCGGTGACCGGTAACAACCGTTCCCACGCACTGAACGCGACTAAACGCCGTTTCCTGCCTAACCTGCACTCTCACCGTTTCTGGGTTGAGAGCGAAAAGCGTTTTGTCACCCTGCGTGTATCTGCTAAAGGTATGCGTGTTATTGATAAGAAAGGCATCGAAACAGTTCTGTCTGAACTGCGTGCCCGTGGCGAAAAGTACTAAGTACTAAGAGGAAATAAATCATGGCTAAAGGTATTCGTGAGAAAATCAAGCTGGTTTCTTCTGCTGGTACTGGTCACTTCTATACCACTACGAAGAACAAACGTACTAAGCCGGAAAAACTGGAACTGAAAAAATTCGATCCAGTTGTCCGTCAGCACGTTCTCTACAAAGAAGCGAAAATCAAGTAATTCTCGCTTTGATGTAATAAAAAACCTCGCTTCGGCGGGGTTTTTTGTTTTCTGGCCGTCCCCATATTAATGTGACCTGATACATCGCCGGAGATACTATGCCTGAATTACCTGAAGTCGAAACCAGCCGCCGTGGTATTGAGCCGCATCTGGTTGGGGCAACGATTATGCACGCGACTGTGCGTAACGGTCGTTTGCGTTGGCCGGTATCCGAGGAAATCTACCGGTTGAGTGATAAACCCGTTCTCAGCGTACAGCGGCGCGCGAAATACCTGTTGCTGGAACTGCCGGATGGTTGGATTATCATTCATCTGGGGATGTCGGGTAGTTTGCGTATCCTTCCTGAAGAGCTTCCGGCAGAAAAGCATGACCACGTCGACTTAGTGATGAGTAACGGCAAAGTTCTGCGCTATACCGATCCTCGCCGTTTTGGCGCTTGGCTGTGGACGACAGAGCTCGATGGGCATAATGTTCTCGCTCATCTTGGACCAGAGCCACTGAGCGACGATTTCAACGCCAGTTATCTGCAGCAGAAATGCGCGAAGAAGAAAACCGCGATTAAACCCTGGCTGATGGATAACAAGCTGGTGGTGGGGGTAGGTAATATCTATGCCAGCGAGTCGCTGTTTGCAGCGGGTATCCATCCTGATCGTCTGGCGTCATCTTTGTCGCAGGATGAGTGCGAACTACTGGTGCGCGTCATTAAGGCGGTTTTGCTGCGTTCGATCGAACAGGGTGGAACGACGCTGAAGGACTTCCTGCAAAGCGACGGTAAGCCGGGCTATTTTGCCCAGGAGCTGCAGGTCTATGGGAGAGAAGGCGAACCCTGTCGCGTATGCGGCGCGCCGATCATTGCGACAAAACACGCCCAGCGTACGACGTTCTACTGCCGTCGCTGTCAGAAATAACATTCGTTGCTGGCCGGATAAGCTGTATGTCTTATCCGGGCAGACGTATTACTTTAGTTTACTCATTAACGCCTGATGGACGTTTTCCGGCAGAAAGTGCGTCACATCTCCCTGGTGGCGGGCGACTTCTTTCACCAGTGACGATGAGATAAATGACCACTCTTTAGACGGCATCAGAAAGACGCTTTCCAGTTGCGGCATCAGGTGGCGGTTCATGTGGGCCAACTGCATTTCATACTCAAAATCTGCTACCGCGCGCAGGCCACGGATCAGAATGTTAGCCTGATTATCACGGGCAAAGTTTGCCATTAAGTCGCTGAATCCCAGAACTTCCACATTGCCAAGATGCGCCGTTGCCTGTTGCGCCAGCTCGACGCGTTCTTCAAGGGTAAACATCGGTTTTTTACTGGGACTTGCGGCAATCGCCAGGATCACGTGATCGAACATGCTGGTCGCACGCGTCACGATATCAAGATGGCCGTTAGTTATGGGATCAAAGGTTCCTGGATAAATCGCCCGTTTTTGCATGATTTGCCTCAATGCGTTTTGGGTGGCAGATAAGGTTCCAGCAGCTGCAGCAGGCGCTGTAGCGCGCCCTGATTTTGATACAGGACTTCAACTGCATGACGGCCATAAAAATTACGATAATCGGCATCGGTCAGTAAAGAAGAGACCTCTTTCACCAGCGTGGTTGCGTCGGTGACGGTAATCAATCCGCTTGCCTGTTCGAGACGAGCACAAATATCTTTAAAATTAAAGGTATGTGGCCCCATCAGTACCGGAATGGCGTGTGCCGCGGCTTCCAGTGGGTTGTGCCCGCCACGTTCAACCAGTGAACCACCGACAAAAGCAAGGTCAGCAATGCCGTAAAGCAACATCAGCTCGCCCATGGTGTCGCCGATAACGACCTGTGTATCTGAGGATGGAACTTCGCCAGAAGAGCGTGTGGTATAGCTTAGCCCAGCCTGGCGTACGAGGTTAATGGCATCCGGGAATCGCTCAGGATGTCTGGGAACCAGGATCAGCAAAAGATTAGGAAACTGATTTAATAACGCCTGGTGGGCTGCAATGATAATGCTTTCTTCACCATCGTGCGTGCTGGTTGCAATCCACACCGGGCGATGAGGCGCCCATTGACGACGCAACGTAATCGCTTTGGCGGCCAACTGTGGCGTGACGGAAATATCAAACTTCAGGCTGCCGGTGACGGTGACCTGATTGCTCCTGGCGCCAAGCGTAATAAAACGCGCGCCATCTTCTTCGTTCTGTGCGGCAATCAACGTAATTCGACGCAGTAGCTTACCAACAAATTTGCCTAATTTTGCGTAGCCAGCGGCTGAACGCGCAGAAAGCCGTGCGTTGGCGATGACCAGAGGAATACCGCGCTTATGGAGTGCCGCGATCAGATTTGGCCACAGCTCGGTTTCCATGATTAACACCAGCTTGGGGTCAACTTTATTTAGGAAACGGTTCAAAGCATCCGGTAAATCGTATGGCAAATAAATGTGCTGAACGTCAGTACCAAACGCGGATTGTACGCGCTCAGAGCCGGTTGGCGTCATGGTGGTTACCGTGATCGGCAAGTCGGGATAACGATGTCGCAGAGCACGGACTAATGGAATAGCTGCCAGCGTTTCGCCCACAGAAACTGAGTGAAGCATGATGCCGCCTGGTTTTAGCGGACGGCGGTAAAAACCGTAGCGTTCACCCCAGCGTTTACGGTAGGCCGGAGCCTTACGTCCGCGCACCCAAAGCCGTATCCAGATCAAAGGCTGAATAAGGTAGAAAAGGGCGGTGTAAAGCAATTCGAGCATAATGGTAGCTAACTTATGAATGTGCTGGGGATTCTATGTATTTAACTATGGCTTTACCATCATTTTTATCCAGGTCGCAGCAAAACGATGGAATCGTCGCGGCACTGTTTTAATCGGCGGCATTTTTAAAAATGCCTATAAACGTACTGACGCGGCTTAACGTCTTGTGCGGCGCGTGTTTTAAGGTGAATGCGTTAATTTTATATCTTTTTGTTTTTAATGATTTATTTCTTTATTTTGTTCAAAAAATATTCGTTTCGGAATGCGTGGTAATAAATGATATACTACTGCGCAATTTCAGGTAGCTAGCCGGCAGAAACGTTTCGAAAACATGGGCGGTAAACTTTGGATGTATCAGACCTGCTATGCCTGGCGACGCGATGCGGATATTAATGCATGAATATTGCTTTTTGTTTGTACAAGTATTTCCCCTATGGTGGGCTACAGCGTGATTTTCTGCGAGTAGCGCTCACGGTTGCTGCGCGAGGTCATCATGTCCAGGTGTTTACCCAGTCATGGCAGGGCGAACGTCCGGAAGGACTCGAAATTATACTCGTACCCGTCACAGCCAGAACTAATCATGGGAAAAACGAGCAATATTATCAGTGGGTTCAGAATTATTTAAGTCAGCATCCCGTCGATCGTATCGTTGGTTTTAATAAAATGCCTGGGTTGGATGTGTATTACGCCGCCGACGTTTGCTATGCGGAAAAGGTCGCTCGCGAGAAGGGCTTCTTCTATAAGTTGACGCGTCGGTATCGGCACTACTCTGCATTTGAAAAAGCGACGTTTCAACAAGGTTCCGGTACCACGCTTTTGATGTTAACCGATAAGCAAATCGGTGATTTCAAACAGCATTATCATACCGAGAGCCAGCGTTTTCGTATTCTGCCGCCAGGTATCTACCCAGACAGAAAATACAGCCTGCAACCTGAAAACAGCAGGCAGATTGTCAGAGAAAAGAATGGTATTGCTCTCGATCAGTTCCTGCTTCTGCAGGTCGGATCAGATTTCAAGCGTAAAGGTGTGCCAAGAAGCTTACACGCGTTGGCTTCTTTACCTGAGACTATACGTCACCGTACTCAGTTGATGGTTGTTGGTCAGGATAAGGCCGATCGTTATCGTGCTCTGGCCCGCCAATTGGGTATTGAAAAGCATGTGCAATTCTTCTCGGGGCGAGATGATGTCGCTGAATTGATGTCCGCTGCTGATTTATTGCTTCACCCGGCAGTTCAGGAAGCCGCTGGTATTGTCTTGCTAGAAGCCGTAGTAGCCGGGCTGCCAGTATTAACTACTGAGGTATGCGGCTACGCAGGTTATATCACTGCCGCCCGATGCGGCGTGGTGATTCCTGAACCTTTTGCGCAGGAAAATTTGAATACAGCGCTTTTCGATGCGCTGCAAAATAATGAGCAGAGAAGTCGTTGGGCTGGAAATGCGCGACATTTTGCTGATACAGAAGATCTCTACAGTCTGGCAGATAAAGCTGCAGATATCATTTTAGGTCTCGAAAATGATTGAATTGAAAGAACCATTTGCCACGCAATGGCAAGGAAAAGACCCGTTCACGGAAGTCACTAAGCTGGATGGCGAGGTTTTTCGCGCTCTGGAAACTCGGCGTACCCTGCGTTTTGAGATGATGGGAAAAGGTTACTTTCTTAAATATCATCATGGGACCACGCTTAAAGAAGTGGTGAAAAACCTTATTTCTCTGCGCATGCCTGTGCTTGGCGCGGACCGGGAGTGGCTGGCGATTCACCGTTTGCAAGCACTGAATGTGGAAACAATGACGGGGGTTGCTTTTGGACAGAAAGGCCTGAATCCGTTAGAGCGAACCTCATTTATTATCACCGAGGATCTTTCTCCTGCCATCAGTCTTGAAGATTTTTGCGCCAATTGGGGAGTTGAACGGCCCGATTTTGTATTAAAACGGACCATTATTACCCGCGTGGCGGAAATGGTGGGTAAAATGCATCGAGGTGGGGTAAATCATCGGGATTGTTATATTTGCCACTTCCTGCTCCAACAGCCGATGCCAGCAGATGTTGCGGATATCAAACTTTCTGTGATTGATCTACATCGTGCTCAAATACGTCAGCAGGTACCACGCCGCTGGCGGGATAAGGATTTGATCGGGCTCTATTTCTCCTCACTGGAAATTGGTCTAACGTCCAGAGATATCTACCGTTTTTTACGTGTCTATTTTTCGATGCCATTACGTGAAATCTTTCGTCAGGAAGTCAGGTTGTTTGAACAGGCTGTCACAAAAGCGCAAAAAATAAGACAAAGAACAATAAGAAAAGCGCTATAAATTACACATGAAGTTTGAGGCTATTTTATTATGAACATCGATTTCCAGAAGTTGATCATTCAAAAACATATCATCGACAGCTCTACGCATGACAAGAGTAAAAAACTAAGCGTTGCGTATGGTGTTGATCGTAATTTTTTGTTTGGATCTGGCATTTCTATGACCTCAGTATTAGTGAATAATCCTGATATTGATATCCATTTTTATATCGCCACTGACTATATTGATGACGACTATCTGGAAAGCATAAAACGACTGACACAAATGTACAGTACGACCGTGACTGTCCTTGTTTTCGATAATGCGGCATTTCGTGAACTGCCGAGCACGAAAGCCTGGACTTATGCAATGTACTATCGTTACTTTGCATTTGAATATTTAAGCACCGAATTAAGCTCGGTACTGTATCTGGATGCCGATGTCATTTGTAAAGGTTCTCTACGGGAACTTACTGAGATTAATTTCTGTGGGGAATATGCAGCTGTTATTAATGATGTTGATGAAGTGCGAATTAAATCCGGTACCAGACTCGGTATCCCTGAACTGAGTAATGGGTATTTTAATTCGGGTGTTGTATTTGCGAATCTCGAAGTATGGCGTGAGCAGCAGTTGTTAACTAAAGCATTTTCTATATTAGACAAACGCCAAAAAGAATTGCTTTATTTCGACCAGGACGTACTCAATATTTTGTTTGTCGGGAATGTTATTTTCCTGAGAAGAGACTTTAACTGCATTTATGGCGTTGATCAGGAGCTCAAAAATAAAAACGATAAGATTTATCAGGATTTCATTACCGATGATACGGTATTAATTCACTATGTGGGCGTCACTAAACCATGGCATTCATGGGCTAAATACCCGGTGGCTAAGTTTTTTATTGATGCATATCAGAAATCCGCATGGGCGGAAAAGTCTCTGTTAAACGCAAACACAGCCAAGTTGTATAAACGTAAGTCACGACATGAAAGAGTGCAGCGAAAATATATCCGTTCTGTGCTAAGTCATGTTATGTATATAAAAAATAAACTACATAATGCACGGTCGCACTAGTCTGTTGTGCAGATAATTTTCAGATAGCATAAAAAAGGTGTAGTACATGAATTTTGATTGTCATCAGTCTATCAAGGATACCATTGAGATCTTTGGTGCTCCAACAGATCATACCCCGCAGCTGAATATTGCATGGGGGGTTGATCAGAATTTTATGTTCGGAGCGGCAGTTTCGATGTCGTCCGTTTTACTACATAATCAAGATATCAGCATTCATTTTCACCTTTTTACTGATTATATTGATTCAGATTATCGACAACGGCTTGAAAAACTAGCAAAAAAATTTGCTACTAATATAACTGTCTATGTAATGAATGCTGAAGGACTAAAGGTCTTGCCATGTGGAAATGCCTGGTCTCATGCGACTTATTTTAGATTTATTGCATTTGAATATCTTAGTGAAAAAATCGATAGTTTGCTCTATATTGATGCCGATGTGGTATGTAAGGGTTCGTTGATTGATTTAACGAATATCAAATTTGAGCATCATGTTGCTGCCGTTATCCAGGATGTTGATGATAGTCGCTCATATGCCGCTACTCGTCTTAATGTTCCAGAGTTTAATGAGCAATATTTTAATGCTGGGGTTATTTTTGCTAATTTAAAGGAATGGAAGGAACAACAATTTTTCTCTAAAGCATTTTCTACTCTGTTAGATAAAACTAAGAAATTTGCGTTTCTTGACCAGGATGTTTTGAATATCATGTTTTTGGGGAAAACTATTTTCTTACCACGAATTTATGATGCAATATATGGTATTAAACAAGAGCTTAAGAGCAAAGATATTTCAAAATATAAAGAGTTTATAACGCCTGAAACCATTTTGATTCATTATATAGGCGTTACCAAGCCATGGAATTCATGGGCTAACTATCCTTCAGCACAGTATTTTGTTGAAGCGTGGAAGTCTTCTCCATGGGCTGATGTTCCTTTGTTACCAGCCAGAACACCAAAGCAATACAAAAAGAAATCACGGCATGAAAGGCTACAAGGAAAGTATTTCGCTTCAGTAATTAGCTATATCGGCTATTTACGTGCAAAGTTACAAAGTAAGTAAAAAAACTCCCGAAAGGGAGTTTTTTATTTAGCGTAGTTTTGTCTTGAGATATTTCAGATACCATTTGATAGAAGCGCAGTAATTTCCTCTTTTGGCTTCCTGACGTGAGTAAACCCGATAATCAGTAGGTCTCATTCGTGGAGCATAAGAGCGCATTTCTGTGTTCTGCCATGGTGTGAAATGATGGTAGAAAAGATACAGTTGCTGTGAAAGCCCAGTGTGTTCTTTATACCATGGCTTTCGTCCACCGGTGAAATGGATAATGCGTGGCAGGATATCTTTTTGATAGAAGAAACTCTCTTTTTGTTGGTCGTTAAACCAGTTAAACAAAAAATTCCATCGATTATCAATAAATTTGACGTTGCCATCCATTGCAATATTCAGAGCATCTTGATCAAAGTAAGGTAGAGTTTTCCCTTGTTCAAATAGCACAGTATTAGCTTTGTTTTCGATGTCGAATTTAATCCAATTTGCGATATTAATATACAAAAAACCAGCATTGAAGTAATGACCCGTACTGAGACCCAGGCGTTTGGCATTTTTTGTATCATGGATATCGAGCGAGTCGTGGCTGACTGCGCAAATGACGTTACTGATATCAATACTGTTAATATCATTGAGTTTATCGAAACACAGAGTGTCTGCATCTAAATAGATAAAGTACTCAACTTTATCTTTTAATAAGCGCGGAACGGCAAGGCGCATATAGGTTGAACGGTTCAGGTGTTTGATTGCAAAGTCATTGTTATATTTCTCAATCTCTTCTTTATCAATATTGATAACCTGAATTTTATCGCTGGTTGCGCGCAGTTTATTGATTTCGTCGTCTGAGACGTCATAGACAAAAACGAAAAATGACAAGTCTTGTCCAGGGTTGTTCATTATGACAGACATAATGGACACTGCTACATATTCCAGATAATTGGCATCTGTACAGTAAGCAATATTAATAACGTTTTTTTTGTTGTCCATCTATGCTTTCTCATTGCCTTTATTATTGCCACTATCATGAAGTACCCTATCGATAGCGTCAATCACGGCTTGCTCCGGTATCCATGTTAAATATTTTTTTGACCTGTCGAGTTCATCTCTGGGAGGCATGGGATGGTAATCGCCAGCCCAAATCAATACAGCATTATCTGACCATGGTCTCCATTGCTGATAATTGGTTGCCCCAAACAGGCAAACCTGTGGTGTTCCTAATGCTGCCGCCATATGCATAGGCGCAGAATCGACCCCGATGTAAAGAACCGCATGGTCGATCAACGCGGCCAATTGCAGGAAGGTTGTTTTGCCTGCCAGTGTCAGGTCAGGTGATGATTGACACTGTTCAGCAATACGCTGGACTTGCTGTTGTTCACTCAATGCTGGCCCACAGGTTAGGTAAACATGCAGGCCACGCTGATGCAGATAGTCAATCACATGGGCAAATTTATCATCATCCCAACATTTGAATTCTTGTCTGGCAGTAGGTTGAATAACGACATATTTTTGTGAAGGTAATGCCGGAAGTTGGGAAACCAAATAGTGGTAATCATCCCGGCGGTAGTGCAGTGACATCTCTTTTTTCAGATCGGTCTCGCTAAACCCAACACCTTTTAGAATGGAGAGATTTTGTTCAACTATATGCGTACCGGTCAGCGTTGTAACCCGTGAAAAAAGCTTGTTCCATTGTTTCTTATCCCGTTCAAATGCAATTGAGGGGCGACGTAATGAGGCAATAAGAGCGCCAATCGGCCACTGCTCGGTTAAATTAACGATCAGGTCGTAGTGGTTTTTTTTCAGCTGTTGGCGCACTGAAAGATAATTTTTTACTGTATCTAAAAGGCCTTTCTTTTTCTCAATGAGATAAAACTCATTAATACTTTCATTTGCTGCCAAAATTGATTTTGTATCTTTATAAAGAAGCAGATCGATTTTAGCATGAGGATAACGAGCCTGAATGCTGGCAATGACAGGTGTTGTTAATAGAACATCACCATAAAATTTGAGCTTGCAAATAAGAACACGGTCGACTTTATCAAACATGTTAAAATCCCTTTCGAAAAAATAAATTTTTGCATGCAGATAGTATCTTGTATCTTATTTCAGAAATTGAACGGTCGATATGCGGATATTTCATCTTAAGGATTATTTTGTTTTTAACGATTTTGGTATCGCAGCATGCAAGTGCATTCTGAATGTCATTTAACATACTTTCGTTATAACGATAGTAGCCTTTCTTTTTACGTAAAAGTTTGCGGCCTTCCAGAAAACAATTGATGATCATTAATGTGGCGACAGTACGTTTTTCGTTATTTTTATTCACATAGTTATACATTTTTCGCATAGCAAAGAAGATGCTGTCCGCATCGCTATCAATAATGTTTTCGGTAATGCTTTTTTCATTTACCCGATAGTAATATAATTTATTTTCTATCTTTAATATGCAATGACACTTAAAGTATTGAAAGGGACAAAAAATCATGTCTTCATATCGACGATGTTCTTCGAATCGATCGTTGCCAATAATGTCGCGGTGAAAGATTTTTGTCATAAGATGCCATTGCCCGGCACGGAAAGTTGGCAACAGGGGAGCATAGTTATCATCAGCCAAAATAATTTCGTGTTCGGCTAAAGCATGCTTTGCACCAGGTTTGTTCTGATACAGATTTTTGATATCCCTGGTTAAGTTGAATTCCACGATATCATATTTTTCCTCCCTCAGTTTAGGGAGGAGAATAGTGAAATAATCCTTACAGACAATGTCATCGCTGTCGATAAAACCAATATACTTTCCCGTTGCATGGGCAAGCCCAACGTTACGGGTGATTGCAACACCTTGATTTTTTTGGTTTATATATTTAACGTTGTTGCAGTTATGTTCACGATAAAATGCCTTGATGCGCTCTTCCGTTAAATCTGTTGAACCATCATTAACAATTATTACCTCCACTTCGTCAGTAATGCTCTGATGGATAGACGCCAACGTCGCTGTGATGAGTTCAGCATTGTTATAAGTGGGAATAATTATGCTCAGCAAATAACCTGAAGCGTTAATCATGGCATTGTTCTCTCGTCGGAATTCGAACTCAGCATTACTGCTACGCATAACGCCAGTACGCTGCTCAAGGCTTCACCTTTGGCATATAATAATAAATCACTCAGGCCATAGATAGCGATAGCGCCTGAAATGACAAACAACAGAGGACTACGTTGCCAGTAAGCTCTTAAAAACATAGCGGTATAGAGCAAGAGTAGCACAACAACTCCGGGGATGCCCTTTAGCGAAAAGGTATCAACGATTTCGTTATGCAGGTGAACGTTAAGGAACTCAAGCGCCCCTTGTAGCGAGGTATCTTGCACAGCAAGTTGCTGAATTTCTGCACCACGTTGTTCAAGTGATTGCCCCTCGAGATGTACTTTCCCTGACTCAATACCTGCTCGTTGCATTGCAAGCCGCGCGCCAATAGAGGTATTACTATTGTTCTGACTGTAGGAATGCAAATCGACCATCATGTTCTGGTAACGATTTTCAATAATTGATTTAAGCGGAATTGACGCTAACCCAACCAGTATCACGAAGCCCAATAACGCTTTGATCAACATGGCCCGGTTATGACGATAGCGCATGAGAAACAGGCCGATACTCAGAATCGGGTATACCAAAATAGCCGCCCGAGTTTGCGTGGTTATGATCACCGCCAGCGATATCAAAAAATGTAACAGATACAGTGAAACGGTATGTTTTATACGCAGGTTGATGATGGCCTGAGATGCCAATAAGCCAATCAATGTTAGTGCATAAGCTGTACCAGTTTGGTGTTCAAATCCGAGTGCCAAACGATAGCTTAATAAATCAGGCTGATTCACAAGTTCATATCCCGCGAAAAGATACAAACCGATTGCCGTAAGAATCACCCAGATACTGGTTATGCGGGTTTTATTGGCACACGGTGCTCGCGATGTTAGCGCGGTCATCACCAGCGCGGCAAACAGCATCACTTTGCCACCGTTCTGATATGAGCGGTAGGCTCCGGTAAAGGCCGAGCCTGGTTGTTTAAATATTTCTACCCAAATAATCTGGAGCAAACCGAAGAGCAGCAACATAAAAGGCAAAACCAGATTCTTTTTCTCACTGCATACATACTTTAAGTTTTTACCTATAAGAGGCAGAGACAGAGCAGTGGAGAAAATAAATATCTTCAGCGCTTCATCTGGATTGACCAGCACCATCCCGAGAGTAGCAAGTATCCCGGCATAAAATAAGCAGTATACAAAATCGAATGGATTATTTTTTATACTATATATAAAGCGAGAAAACATGTGTTGGTGAAGCATGGTTCATCTCTTAAAGTTAAAGCAAATTATTATCAACCAGCGATGCGTTGACTAAACTAGCATTCAGATCCTGCAATTTTCCGGAATGACTCTGTTGTGTATATTGGTTTTTCCCATATCCCCCAATCAGTCCCGGATCAGTTGGGCCATACAGCGTAATATTTGGGCGATCCAATGCGGCGGTTAAATGGCTTAGGCCTGTATCAACCGATACTACAAATTTGGCCCCTGCGAGAACACGGGCGACCTCTTCCAGACTCATTCGTGGCAGGACATCAACGTAAGGGAACCCTTCCGCCAGTCGCCTGGCACGCGCTTCTTCATGCGCGGCTCCCCAGGGCAGTTTAATGCGTATGCCTGCATTGTTTAACAGGCCAATCAGCTCCCGCCAGTTGGCTTCCGGCCAGTGCTTATCATCACGGGTGGTGGCATGCAGAAACACCGCATATTGCCCTGCATCAGCATTTACTTCTGTCAAAAAATGCTGAGCGATAGCGTAATCACCCTGCGATTGCGGTTTGTTATATCCCAGACTTTTCGCAAACAATTCACGCGTACGTTCTACGGCATGCTGTTGTTTGGCAATATGATGCTTGCGATTATAAAACAGGCTCGCCAGCGGTTCACGGGCCGTGCTCCAGTCCATACCATGCTTGATCCCGTGAGCCAGACGAGTAACCAGCGCTGCGCTTTTTACCAACCCCTGCGCATCAATTATCGCGTCATATTGCAGTAAACGGACCGCATCGCGGAACGTTTTACGCTCAGCTTTAATCGGCGCTGAAAACCACGCTTTACGCCAGCGGCGGATCGCTACCGGAATCACGCGGTCAACGGCCGAATGCCAGGAGGGTATCTGAGCGAACCCTTCTTCCACCACCCAGTCAAAGTGAATATCCGGTATGGCCTGCTGCGCATCGGTTAATGCGGGCAACGTATGCAGCACATCGCCCATAGACGATGTTTTAACGATCAGAACCCGCATCCGTCAGGCTTCCTCTTGTAACAACAGGTCATTAAGTTCTTCCAGTACGCGCTGAGGAGTAATGTCGATCAGGCTCTGATGATAGCCTTCTGCTGCATCGCCCTTACGCACTTTGTGGTAGCCCGTAATCAGGCGGACGACTCGCGCTTTGTGCGACAACGGCGGGGTAAAGTCCGGACTACTTGGGCCATATAATGCTACCAGAGGTCGATTCAACGCGGCGGCAACGTGCATTAATCCAGAATCATTGGTGACAACCGCTTTGCAGGCGGCGAGAAGAATGACCGCTTGCTCCAGCTGTGTCTCACCCGCCAGATTGCGGCACCAGGACTGCTGTTCAAGGCTCAGCGTAGCGAGGATCTCATTTCCGGCTTCGTGGTCTTTTGCAGAGCCAAACAACACAATCTGATGGCCTTCATCGATTAATTGTTTCGCCAGTTCCGCATAGTGGTAATGCGGCCAGCGTTTCGCCGGACCAAATTCCGCACCAGGGCAAAAACCGATGATGGGGCGTTCGGCAGAAAGAGAGAACTGACTACAGGTCAGGGATTTTTCACCTTCGCTGACCTGCAACTGCGGCCATAGCAGAGGCTGCGGCAAATCTTTGGCCGTCAGCATCACGCCTTTATCATAGGCCAGAGCCACATAGCGCTCGACCATCAACGGCCATGCTTCTTTATCCAGCACGCGCGCATCGTTTAGCAGGCCGTAGCGCATCTCGCCACGCCAGCCGGTACGATGGGGGATGCCAGCAAAAAACGGCACCAGAGCGGATTTAAAAGAATTCGGCAGCACCCAGGCGCGATCATAGCGTCTTTCACGCAGGCTATGACCGAGCTTACGGCGCTCGCCGATCTCCAGCGCGCCGTGTCCCAGCGGCATGGCGATGGCTTCGTTGACTTCAGGCATACGCGACAGCAGCGGACGGCACCACGCCGGTGCCATCACGTCGATTATCGCCTGGGGATAGCGCGCCTTGAGCGTGCGATAGAGACTTTGCGACATCATCATGTCGCCCACCCATGACGGGCCGATCACCAGTATTTTCATGCTAACTTCTTACGCGTCGCGGTTCAGCCAGGCCATATATTCCGTTACGCCTTCGGCAACGGTCTTAAACGGCTTGTCATAGCCCGCAGCGCGCAGGTTAGTCAGATCTGCCTGAGTAAATGCCTGGTAGCGGCCTTTCAGTTTTTCCGGGAATGGAATGTACTCAATGCTGCCTTTTTTATGGTACGCCAGCGTTGCATCGGCAACGGCCTGGAAAGATTCCGCGCGACCGGTGCCGAGGTTAAAGATGCCGGATACCCCGTTTTCGAGGAACCACAGATTTACCGCCGCCACATCGCCAACATAAACGAAATCACGTTTGAAGTTTTCACTGCCTTCGAACAGTTTTGGTGTTTCGCCATTGTTAAGCTGGGTATTGAGGTGGAAAGCGACGCTTGCCATGCTGCCTTTGTGGCCTTCACGCGGTCCGTAGACGTTGAAATAGCGGAAGCCAACAATCTGAGAGTTGGCTTCTGGCAGGATCTGACGCACGTATTCGTCGAACAGGAATTTTGAGTAGCCATAGACGTTCAGCGGTTTCTCATATTCTCGGGATTCGATGAAATCAGACGTACGACCGCCGTAAGTCGCGGCGGAAGAGGCGTACAGGAACGGAATTTCGCGCTCCAGGCAGTAGTGCAGCAGCTCTTTGGAGTATTGATAATTGTTATCCATCATATACTTGCCATCCCACTCGGTGGTGGAAGAGCATGCGCCTTCGTGGAAAATCGCTTCGATATCGCCGAAATCTTCGCCAGCCATAATCTGGATCAGGAAGTCTTCCTTATCCATGTAGTCAGCAATATTCAGGTCCACCAGGTTAACAAATTTAGTGCCGTCTTTCAGGTTGTCCACCACCAGAATATCGGTGATGCCTTTATCATTCAGGGACTTAACGATGTTGCTGCCGATAAAGCCCGCGCCGCCGGTAACGATGATCATAAATGTAACCTTCGAATTATGGAGTCAGAGACAATCTCAGACACGAATACTTCTATCATATCACTACATGGTCCAGGCTTCAGCCATTCACCGATAAGCTGTGCGGGTACGCGTGATTTATGCTTCATTTTGAAGAAGTGATGATGCGTCATCTCGTATCAATGTATAGCTTTGGGTAATATGTGCTGAAATTTGCCCAGTCTGGAGAATTGAAATGCGTGGGGATTTTTACAAACAGTTAACCAACGATCTCGAAACCGCACGTGCGGAAGGGTTGTTTAAAGAAGAGCGCATTATTACATCTGCCCAGCAGGCGGATATCACCGTGGCAGATGGAAGCCACGTTATTAACTTTTGTGCGAACAACTATCTGGGACTGGCTAACCACCCGGAACTGATTGCCGCGGCAAAAGCGGGTATGGATTCTCACGGATTTGGTATGGCTTCGGTACGCTTTATTTGCGGTACCCAGGACAGCCATAAGCAACTGGAGCAAAAACTGGCGGCTTTCCTTGGTATGGAAGATGCCATCCTTTACTCTTCCTGCTTTGACGCCAACGGCGGTCTGTTTGAAACGCTGTTGGGCGCAGAAGACGCGATCATCTCCGATGCCCTGAACCATGCTTCAATCATTGATGGCGTTCGTCTGTGTAAAGCGAAGCGTTTCCGTTACGCCAACAACGACATGGTCGAGCTGGAAGCGCGTCTGAAAGAGGCGCGCGAAGCGGGGGCTCGTCATATCCTGATTGCCACCGATGGCGTGTTCTCTATGGATGGCGTGATTGCGAACCTGAAAGGCGTCTGCGATCTGGCGGACAAGTATGATGCGCTGGTCATGGTTGATGACTCCCATGCGGTCGGCTTTGTCGGCGAAAATGGTCGTGGCTCTCATGAATACTGTGACGTGATGGGCCGTGTGGACATCATTACCGGTACGCTGGGTAAAGCGCTCGGCGGCGCATCCGGTGGTTACACCGCGGCCCGTAAAGAGGTCGTTGAGTGGCTGCGTCAGCGTTCCCGCCCTTATCTGTTCTCCAACTCACTGGCTCCGGCGATTGTGGCTGCTTCCATTAAAGTGCTGGAAATGGTCGAGCAAGGTAGCGAACTACGCGATCGCCTGTGGGCGAACGCGCGCCAGTTCCGCGAGCAAATGTCTGCCGCAGGCTTTACCTTAGCCGGTGCGGACCACGCGATTATCCCGGTTATGCTGGGTGATGCGGTGGTGGCGCAGGAGTTTGCCCGTGAGCTGCAAAAAGAGGGGATTTACGTTACTGGATTCTTCTATCCAGTGGTTCCAAAAGGCCAGGCGCGTATCCGTACTCAGATGTCTGCAGCGCATACCCCTGAGCAGATTACGTGTGCTGTTGAGGCGTTCACACGCATTGGTAAACAACTGGGCGTTATTGCCTGAGGATGTGAAATGAAAGCGTTATCCAAACTGAAAGCGGAAGAGGGCATTTGGATGACCGACGTTCCTGAACCGGAAGTCGGCCATAACGATTTGCTGATTAAAATCCGTAAAACAGCCATCTGCGGGACTGACGTTCACATTTATAACTGGGATGACTGGTCGCAAAAAACTATCCCGGTTCCGATGGTCGTGGGGCATGAATATGTCGGCGAAGTTGTTGGCATTGGTCAGGAAGTTAAAGGCTTTAAAATCGGCGATCGCGTTTCTGGCGAAGGTCATATCACCTGTGGGCATTGCCGTAACTGCCGCGGTGGGCGTACGCACCTGTGTCGCAATACGACCGGTGTCGGTGTAAACCGTCCTGGTTGTTTTGCACAATACCTGGTGATCCCGGCATTTAACGCGTTTAAAATCCCGGACAATATCTCCGATGATCTGGCGTCCATCTTCGATCCGTTCGGTAATGCGGTGCACACGGCGCTGTCGTTCGATCTGGTGGGAGAAGATGTGCTGGTATCCGGCGCGGGTCCAATCGGTATTATGGCGGCGGCGGTTGCGAAGCACGTTGGCGCACGCCACGTGGTGATCACCGACGTGAATGAGTATCGCCTTGAGCTGGCACGCAAAATGGGTATCACCCGCGCGGTCAACGTATCGAAAGAGAATCTGACCGACGTGATGGCTGAGCTGGGCATGACCGAAGGGTTTGATGTAGGCCTGGAGATGTCCGGTGCGCCGCCAGCGTTTCGCGCTATGCTGGATACCATGAACCACGGTGGCCGTATTGCTATGCTGGGTATTCCGCCATCTGATATGTCCATCGACTGGACTAAAGTTATCTTTAAGGGGCTGTTTATTAAAGGTATCTACGGTCGTGAGATGTTTGAAACCTGGTACAAAATGGCCGCTCTCATTCAGTCTGGTCTGGATTTGTCGCCAATTATCACCCATCGATTCTCCATCGATGAATTCCAGCAAGGCTTTGACGCGATGCGTTCAGGGCAGTCAGGGAAAGTGATCCTGAGCTGGGATTAACCGTATCCACGTAGTGGATTCTGCATGCCGTCCCCGGATGTTGACTATCGTTAACTCTCCGGGGATTTTTTTTGTTTGCTGCGCTCATTCGTCAGGCGCATTTTCCGCTAAAGGTTTGAGAAATTTTCTCTGAAGAATTACCGCTAAATATGTTAGAAATTGCCGTTAATTATACTGTTTGGCAGGATTTGATATGACCTATACCCCCGGCCTATTGAGCGTCATTATGCCGCTTTACAATACGGGTGAACCATTCATTGCGTGTATGGATTCGCTGATTGCGCAAACGTGGAAAAATCTGGAGATCATCATTGTTAATGATGGCTCTACGGATAACTCTGCGCAGCTCGCACAGGCGTATGCGGATCGTTATCCGCACGTTCATCTACTGCACCAGCAGAACGGGGGAGTCTCAGCGGCGCGTAATACCGGTATGGAAGTCGCCAGGGGCGAGTACATCGCTTATGTTGACGGTGATGATATTGCTTATCCGGAAATGTATGAAACGTTGATGAAGATGGCGCTGCAGGACAATCTGGATGTGGCGCAGTGCAATGCCGATTGGTGTATTGCGGAGACGGGGCATACATGGGCATCCATTCCTACCGATCGTATACGTTCTACTGACGTGATGACCGGACCGGATTGGTTAAGAAAAGCGTTAGCCAGTCGCCGCTGGCGGCACGTTGTTTGGATGGGCGTATACCGTCATCAGACGATCCGCGATGCAGGGCTGACCTTCCTGTCTGGCCTGCACCACCAGGATATCATCTGGACCACGGAGTTTATGTTTAATGCGAAACGCGCACGCTATACGGAAGTCCCATTGTACAAATACTTCCTGCACGGCGCGTCCGTGAGTCGTCTGCCGCGTACCGGGCTGAAGAACCTCGCCTATCAGCGTCACTACATCAAGATTACCCGCCTGCTCGACAAAATGAATCATGAGTACGCCGGGCGCATTCCCATTTACCCGGAATTCAAACAGCAGGTGATTTACGAAGCGCTACGCGTTTGTCATTGCATACGTAAAGAGCCGGACGAAAAAATCCGCCAGCGTATGATTGCTGAAGTATTTGTGTCGGGTATGTTCAAACGGATGGTGAGTAATATCTGCAGCGTTAAGCTGGGTTATCAGGTGCTGCTGTGGGCCATCCGTTTTAGCCAGTGGCGCGATAAATCACTGACGCCGCGCCGCCTGGCCCATTTAACGTTGGATCTTAACGACTGATTATTGCCAGCCCTGCCACTGCAGGCGCATATATTGCACCAGCGTGCTTTGGGCGATGCTTTCACCGAGTACGGTGAAGTATCGACTGGCGTAAATGGGTTCTAACGGCTGTTTCGGTTTGCACAATTTCACACCGCGGAAAGGATTACGCGGTGCGCCGTTATTCGGTTGCGTGAGGTTAGGTCTGGAGGTATCGACCTGCGGTTCATTGAGCAGGCTGCTCGGACGAACCAGCGTAATATCGGCTGGCAGATTATAAAGCATCTGCTGTAATACTCGCACCGTGGAAGGATGAGGGTGTCCAATGGCGATCGCTGAGCCGTTGCGGCGCGCAAGATCGACGGCGCGAGTAAACTGACGACGAATGTCAGCTTCATTTTGCGTGTCATCCAGGAAGACTTTGCGTTTGATGACCTTCACACCGGTTCCTGACGCTGCGCGCATGGCCTGGCTGTTGCCGATGGTCATGCTGTCCAGAAAGTAGAGATCGTAACGTTCCAGCGCCTGCATCACCTTCTGCATGCCAAACAGGCTGGAAGTCATCGCACTGCCCATATGGTTGTTCAGCCCCACGGCATTCGGCACTTTGCTTACCGCGTCGCGAATAATGCGTTCAATCTCTTCGCTGCTCATTTCCGGGCGCAAAGTATCTTTCTCTAACGGTTGTTTGCTCAGCGGCGCCATCGGCAGATGGATTAACACCTCATGTCCACTGTTATGCGCTTTAATCGCCATTTCACGCGCATGTGGAGCATTGGGTAAAACGGCAACGGAGATGGTGGAAGGCATCGCCAGTACCTGATTTTCAGTTTGTGGACGATAGCCGAAATCATCAATAACGATGGCGAGTTTGCCAGCAAAAACAGGTGTTACGAAGGCCAGCACGCTGGCAAGAGAGAGTAATAGACGACGAAATTGAGGCAAAACTTATCTTCCCAACCACGGCTGTGGATTGACCGCCTGACCCTGGCGACGAATTTCGAAATAGAGTGCCGGCCTGCCCTGACCGCCGCTGCTACCCACAAGCGCAATAGGCTGCCCGGCGCGAACCTGCGTACCGACGCTGACCAACGCGCTCTGGTTATAACCGTACAGGCTCATATCGCCTTTACCGTGCTCAACCACGACGACCAGACCATAGCCCTGCAACCAGTCCGCCAGAATGACGCGACCATCGGCAATGGCTTTAACTTCGGTGCCTTCGGATGCGCCAATAACCATACCCTTCCAACGTAGCTCACCTTGCAGTTGTTCGCCATAACGATGCAGCGTTGGGCCGCGAACAGGCCAGAATGCCTGGCCGCGCGGCGATCCCAGGCCGCCGGTACGGGACATCAGGGATTTTTCACTTTCGGTCGGCTTGTAGGTCGAGCCTTTTCGTGACGCATCCTTCTGCTTATCACGTACGGCCTGCGCCTCGCGCGCTTCACGTTCCGCGCGCGCTTTGGCCGCGGCTTCAGCGCGAGCAATGCTGTTGCGTAGACGGGATTCGTTAGCGCGCATTTCGCCCAGTTGCTGCTGGCCCTGTTGAATCGATGACTCCAGACCCGACAGTGTTTTCTGACGTTCGTTACGCGCCTGCTCCAGCTTAGCCTGCTGAGCGCGTTGTTCGTACAGCAGGGTCTGCTGTTCGCTCTGCTTATCTTCCAGCTCGGCTTTTTGTGAGTCGACCTCTTCGCGGGTTTGTTTCAGCTGCGCGATAGTTTCTTGCCGCGCCTGGTTCAGGTAGCCGAAATAGGCCTGCAGACGCTGTCCGCGCTGGCTTTCTTCGCCGCTAAGGATGAGCTGAAGACCGGTGTGTTCACCCTGGCGAAACGCGGCGTCTAACTGGGCTGCCAGGCTGCGCTCTTGCGCTGCCCGCTGTTTTTCCAGCTTCGCGAGCGCGGCGTTCATCTCAGCGATTTGTGCGTTCAGCTGTGCCAGTGAGTTTTGCGTTTCGCGCAGTTGCCTTGCGGCGACGGCGATGGCCTGCTCCTGAGCTTTAAGCTGAGCGAGGAGAGTGGAACGTTGTTGTTGCTGTTGGCGTACCGCGCGTTCTTTTGCCGCGATATCGGCCTGAATAGATTTGAGCTGATCGCGTTCGTCCGCGTGGGCGGAAAAGGCGCACAGCAATACGCCAGCGCTAAGCGCGCTGGCGTAGAACAAGGGCCTGACTGAAAACTTTGGCAGTTTCACGGCCCGAGTGATGGTATTAATCGCCTTTCCCCTCATGGAGAGGGATTATTCCACGATGAACAGCGGCTTACCAGTCATCTCTTGCGGGATTTCCATACCCATCAGCGTCAGCATCGTTGGGGCGATATCTGAAAGTTTACCGCCTTCGACCGCTTTAACGTTTTTACCACCGACATAAATCAGCGGAACCGGCAGGTTGGTATGCGCGGTATGCGCCTGACCAGTAGACGGATCGCGCATTTGCTCTGCGTTACCGTGGTCTGCGGTGATCAGCAACTGTCCGCCAACGGATTCAACGGCTTTCGCTACCTGCTCAACGCAATGGTCCAGCGCTTCAACCGCTTTAACCGCTGCTTCCATCACGCCGGTGTGGCCAACCATGTCGCCGTTCGGATAGTTACAAATGATGGTGTCGTATTTACCGCTCTCAATCGCTGCAACCAGCTTCTCGGTCAGTTCAGCAGAGCTCATTTCCGGCTGCAGATCGTAGGTCGCGACTTTCGGCGAGTTGATCAGGATACGGTCTTCGCCTGTGAACGGCTCTTCTACGCCGCCGTTGAAGAAGAAGGTTACGTGCGCATATTTTTCGGTTTCGGAAATACGCAGCTGCGTTTTTTCGTTCTTCGCCATCCACTCGCCGAAGGTGTTGGCCAGAGATGCTGGTGGGTAAGCCACCGCAGTTTTGATGTCGGCCGCGTATTCCGTCAGCATCACAAAGTTGAGGTTAACGACTTTCTTACGGGCGAAGCCATCGAAGTCAGCGTTAACGAATGCGCGAGTGATTTCACGCGCACGGTCAGCACGGAAGTTCATGAAAATCAGCGTATCGCCGTCTTCCATAGCAGCTTCTGCCTGACCTTCGGCACGGATCACGGTCGCTTTGACGAATTCGTCGTTCTCGTCGCGGGCATAAGCAGCCTGCAGGCCTTCAACCGCCGTAGCGAACTGGAACTCGCCCTTCGCCAGCGTCATCAGATCGTAAGCCTGTTCTACGCGATCCCAACGGTTGTCGCGGTCCATAGCGTAGTAACGACCGATGATGGAGGCTACGCGACCTTTGCCCAGCGCGGCAAATTTCTCTTCGAATTTCTGCAGGGAATGTTCAGCGCTGCGCGGCGGGGTATCACGACCATCAAGGAAAGCGTGCAGATAGATTTTTTCCGCACCGCGTTCAGCGGCCAGTTCTACCATCGCCATGATGTGATCTTCGTGGCTATGAACGCCGCCAGCAGAAAGCAGACCCATGATGTGTACCGCTTTTCCGGCATTTTTTGCCTGGTCGACCGCGTGGGTCAGCACCGGGTTAGCGAAGAACGTACGCTCTTTGATTTCGACATCCAGACGGGTAAGGTCCTGATACACGATACGGCCCGCGCCCAGGTTGACGTGACCCACTTCGGAGTTGCCCATCTGGCGATCGGGCAGGCCGACTTCCAGACCAGACGCATCAATCAGGGTATGCGGACGTTTTGCCCACAGCGCATCCATTACCGGGGTTTTAGCAGTAAAAATGGCGTTATCCTGGCTGTCTTCGCGATAGCCGTAGCCATCCAGAATCACCAGTACCATAGGTTTTTTAGAAACCGACATTGCGACAACCTCACACTCAATAGATAAAAAATAATTGCGTAATTTTACTACAGCTGAATCGATAAAGTCGCCCCCGAAGATCAAATAATGGGGGATCGCGTGCCAGGGGGAACACCGATTTACATTTTTTTTTCCGTAGCGCCCCGCAAAAATGCAATCCAATGCACGCTCTGGCTGTATTTGCGCCAACGCGCAGGTATACTCCTTTCCTGGTTTTTTTAATCACTAGTCGGGAGTTGTTACCCCCCATGCAAGAAATTATGCAATTTGTTAGTCGCCACCCTGTCTTGAGTATCGCCTGGATTGCGTTACTGGCGGCTGTATTATTTACCACGTTTAAGAGCCTGACCTCAAAAGTGAAGGTGATTACTCGCGGCGAAGCTACACGTCTCATCAATAAAGAAGACGCCGTTGTTGTGGATTTACGCCAGCGCGACGACTTCCGCAAAGGCCATATCGCAGGCTCCACTAACCTGCTGCCGAGCGAAATCAAAGCCAACAATTTTGGCGAGCTTGAAAAACACAAAAACAAACCTGTGATTGTGGTTGATGGTTCAGGCATGCAGTGCCAGGATTCAGCAACTGCGCTGATTAAAGCCGGTTTTGAGCAGGTATCCGTACTGAAAGACGGCGTAGCGGGCTGGAGTGGTGAGAATCTGCCACTGGTTCGCGGCAAGTAATTTACCCGTCTTCTTTCATGCCGCAGGGTAAAAAGAACACTGGAGATAAGTCATGGCCAATATTGAGATCTACACCAAAGCAACCTGCCCGTTTTGCCATCGTGCAAAAGCGCTGTTGAACAGCAAGGGTGTGAGTTTCCAGGAACTTCCGATTGACGGCGATGCCGTAAAGCGTGAAGAGATGATCAAACGCAGTGGCCGTACGACGGTTCCGCAGATTTTTATTGATGCACAGCACATTGGCGGTTGTGACGACTTGTATGCGTTGGATGCGCGTGGTGGACTGGATCCCCTGCTGCGATAAGGCGTACTGAAAGTATTTAAAGGACAACACTAAGGGTTTTCTAAACATGTCAGAACAAAATAACACTGAAATGGCTTTCCAGATCCAACGTATCTATACCAAGGATGTATCTTTCGAAGCGCCAAATGCACCGCATGTTTTCCAGAAAGATTGGCAGCCAGAGGTTAAACTTGATCTTGATACCGCATCTACCCAACTGGCAGATGACGTGTATGAAGTCGTGCTGCGTGTCACCGTAACAGCTGCTCTTGGCGAAGAAACGGCGTTCCTGTGTGAAGTTCAGCAGGGCGGTATTTTCTCCATCAGCGGTATCGAAGGGACTCAGATGGCGCATTGCCTCGGCGCATACTGCCCGAACATTCTGTTCCCGTATGCCCGCGAATGCATCACTAGCCTGGTTTCACGCGGTACGTTCCCGCAACTGAACCTTGCGCCGGTCAACTTTGATGCGCTGTTCATGAACTATTTACAGCAGCAGGCTGGCGAAGGTACTGAAGAACATCAGGATGCCTGATGAACCAAAGTAATGCTTCAATGACTGTGATTGGTGCCGGCTCGTACGGCACCGCTCTTGCCATTACCCTGGCAAGAAATGGCCATCAGGTTGTCCTGTGGGGCCATGATCCAAAACATATCGCGACCCTTGAGCACGATCGCTGCAACGTCGCGTTCCTCCCTGATGTGCCTTTTCCCGACACGCTGCACCTGGAAAGTGACTTAGCCACTGCGCTGGCCGCCAGCCGTAATATTCTGGTGGTGGTGCCGAGCCACGTCTTTGGCGAAGTGCTGCGTAACATCAAACCGTTGATGCGTCCTGATGCGCGTCTGGTCTGGGCGACAAAAGGTCTGGAAGCGGAAACAGGGCGTCTGTTGCAGGATGTGGCGCGTGAAGCGCTGGGGGATTCTATTCCGCTGGCGGTCATCTCCGGCCCGACGTTCGCCAAAGAGCTGGCGGCGGGTATGCCGACGGCGATTTCTCTGGCCTCGACGGACGACACCTTTGCTGACGATCTCCAGCAGTTGTTGCACTGCGGCAAAAGCTTCCGCGTTTATAGCAACCCGGATTTCATTGGCGTGCAGCTTGGCGGCGCGGTGAAAAACGTCATTGCGATTGGCGCGGGAATGTCCGACGGCATCGGTTTTGGCGCCAATGCGCGAACCGCATTGATCACCCGTGGACTGACCGAAATGTCGCGTCTTGGCGCGGCGCTGGGTGCCGATCCTGCCACCTTTATGGGGATGGCGGGTTTAGGCGATCTGGTGCTGACCTGTACCGACAACCAGTCGCGTAACCGTCGTTTTGGCATGATGCTTGGCCAGGGGATGGACGTGCAGGGCGCGCAGGACAAGATTGGTCAGGTGGTGGAAGGTTACCGTAATACGAAAGAAGTTCGTGAATTGGCGCACCGTTTTGGTGTTGAGATGCCAATAACCGAGGAAATTTATCAAGTATTGTATTGCGGAAAAAATGCGCGCGAGGCAGCATTAACGTTATTAGGCCGTGCACGCAAGGATGAGCTGAGCCGCCACTAGCTGTAAGGAACTGTTGAATATAGCGACCCGACCCGCGAAGAACGGGTCGGTCGTTTTGCTACCTTCTGGAGTACGCAATGCCGTGTGAAGAACTGGATATCGTCTGGAAAAACATTAAAGCGGAAGCCCGGGCACTGGCGGAATGTGAGCCTATGCTGGCCAGTTTTTACCACGCAACGCTGCTCAAGCATGAAAACCTCGGTAGCGCGCTGAGCTATATGCTGGCGAATAAGCTCGCGTCTCCAATCATGCCTGCCATTGCGATTCGCGAAGTTGTGGAAGAGGCCTACGCGGCCGATCCCGAAATGATTGCTTCGGCGGCTTGTGATATCCAGGCGGTACGCACGCGCGACCCGGCCGTCGACAAATATTCCACCCCACTTCTGTATCTGAAGGGCTTTCATGCGCTTCAGGCCTACCGCATCGGCCACTGGCTATGGCATCAGGGGCGTCAGGCGCTGGCAATCTTCCTGCAAAATCAGGTATCTGTTTCTTTCCAGGTAGATATTCATCCGGCGGCAAAAATTGGCCGTGGGATTATGCTCGATCACGCCACCGGTATTGTGGTGGGTGAAACCGCCGTGATTGAAAATGACGTCTCTATTTTGCAATCCGTTACGCTTGGCGGGACCGGTAAAGCGGGCGGCGATCGTCATCCAAAAATTCGTGAAGGGGTGATGATTGGCGCGGGCGCGAAAATTCTCGGCAACATTGAAGTCGGGCGCGGCGCGAAGATTGGCGCGGGTTCTGTCGTTTTACAACCCGTACCGCCACATACTACCGCCGCAGGCGTCCCGGCACGCATTGTCGGCAAGCCTGACAGCGATAAGCCGTCCATGGATATGGATCAGCATTTCAATGGGATACATCATACGTTCGAATACGGCGATGGCATCTGATTTCGAGCCATGCCCGGTGGCGCTGCGTTTACCGGGCCTACGTGGGATTTGTAGGCCGGATAAGGCGTCAGCCGCCATCCGACACAAATTAACTGCGTAATACCGCGCCGGGATATCCCAGCTGGCGCCAGGCTTCATACACCACCACCGACACCGCATTTGACAGGTTCATGCTACGACTGTCCGGCATCATCGGAATACGAATTTTTTGTTCGGCCGGCAGAGCGTCGAGGATACTGGCTGGCAGACCGCGTGTTTCCGGGCCAAACATAAGATAATCCCCATCCTGATAACTTACTGCGCTGTGCGCTGGCGTACCTTTGGTGGTCAGGGCAAACAGACGCTGCGGGTTTTCTGCGGCGACGAAGGCGGCGTAATCAGGGTGGCGCAGCACGGCGGTAAATTCATGGTAATCCAGGCCTGCGCGACGCAGGCGCTTGTCGTCCCAGGTAAAGCCCATTGGCTCAATAATATGCAGACGAAAGCCAGTATTGGCGCAAAGACGGATAATATTGCCGGTATTTGGCGGGATTTCTGGTTCGAATAAAACGATGTTAAGCATACTGCCCCCTTAATAACGGGGGGCAGAATAGCAGAAACAGCGGGTACTATGCGACGGTCAGCGCGCGCGGTTTATAGCGTTGCAGCTTGTAAATCGTCGCCGCAGCAGCCAGCAGCGCGGGAAGGCTAAGGAACATTAAGATACTATCCGCCTGCCATTGCAGGGAAAGCAACTGGGCGCTCATCATCGTTCCGGCCACGCCGCCGAATCGACCCACGCCCTGCATCCACGCGATACCCGTCGCGCGGCAGTGGGTAGGATAGAACGTTGCGGCCAGCGTCTGCAGCCCGGACTGTGCACCGTTCATGGTAATCCCCATCAGGAAAATCAGTGCGCCGAACAGGATGATATGGTTATGCTCAAACCCGAGGGCGAGGGCAAACAGCATCGTCAGAATAAAGCCGAGTGATACCACTTTATGTGCTTCCCAGCGATCCATTAACCAACCGGCCAGCAGGATCCCGGCCGTACCGCCGAAGGTAAACAGCGACGTTAACCAGGCCGATTCCGCCAGCGGATAGCCCATGCCCAACATCAGAGTGGGCATCCAGCTCAGCAGTACGTAATAGATAACCAGTCCCATAAAGTAGGTCATCCACAGCATCAGCGTGCCAGGCAGCCAGGGCATACTGAACAACTGCGCCACGCTGCCTTTTTTGACCGTAACCTTGTCTTCATCCAGATAAAACTGGGTAACTTGTTCCAGACTGCCTGACATAAATCGTTGGGCAATACGTTTCACCTGCGCAACGCTTTTGCCACGGTGCACCAAATACTTAACCGACTCCGGCAGGAACAGCACCAACAGCACGGTGAGCGTCAGTGGGGCGATTGCGCCAGCGAGCAGCACGCTGTGCCAGCCGTAGTTGGGGATCAGCCAGGACGAGATGACGCCACCGCCCGCGGCCCCTAATGGAAAGCCGCAATACATGGTGTTTATTGCCATCGAACGGCAGCGTTTGGGCGCAAATTCTGACACCAGGGTAATGGCATTGGGCATTGCTGCGCCGAGTCCAAGCCCGGTGAGGAAGCGCCAGAACGTTAACATATTCAGCGTCTGTGCATAGGCGGTGCCGAGACTGGCGAGGCCAAAGAACAGGCAGGAAAACACCAGTACGCGCTTACGGCCCATCCGATCGGAAATCGGTCCGGCTAATAATGCGCCAAATGAGAGACCCAATAATGCGGCGCTTAAAACAGGCCCGAGATCCTGCTTCTGGATGCCCCAGTCAGCAGAGAGCGTGGGCGCAATATAACCCATCGCCGCCGTATCGAAGCCGTCAATGGCTAACACCAGAAAGCCCAGGACAATAATCACCCAATGAAAGCGTGAAAAAGGACTGTCGTCTATCGCCTGCTGGATATTCACTTTACCGGAATAAGCCATGTCACCCTCGCCCGTTATGATGGTTGTTATCTACCCGTCATACTTCAAGCTGCATGTGCGTTGGCTTTCCTCGCTCACCCCAGTCACGTACTTATGTACGCTCCTGAGATTCGCTGCGTTGCCGCCTTCCTGCAGCTCGAATTATTTGGGTATCTGTATAAAATGCCCTTGTATTAGCTTGTATATACATTTGGCAGTTGGATAAAAAGTTGTCAAATATATTGGTTGTAAATGTTAACTGGTCGTTATTTCTTGCATAAAAAATGGCCGGACTGAGAACAGGCCGACCATGCAGAAAACGCGATTTTACGGGGGAGAGTGTTACGCAGCGCTACCCTGGGCCAGAGGCGCTAATGCAGCAGGCAGGTTCTTACCCAGCTCCTGTACCAGTGAATCGCGGCTGATTTCGCTAATCGATTTCGCACCGGTTAAGGTCATCGCCACCTTCATCTCTTTCTCGATCAGGTTCAACAGGTTTGCCACACCGGCCTGGCCGTGGGTTGCGAGTGCGTACAGATAAGCACGCCCCAGCAGCACGCTATCCGCGCCCAGCGCAATCATGCGCACAACGTCCAGACCGTTACGGATCCCGCTGTCTGCCAGAATAGTGATATCGCCTTTCACCGCATCGGCAATGGCGGGCAGCGCGCGAGCAGAAGACAGCACACCATCTAACTGGCGGCCACCATGGTTAGAAACAACAATGCCATCCGCGCCAAAACGGACGGCATCGCGGGCATCTTCCGGATCGAGGATCCCTTTGATCACCATCGGACCATCCCAGAATTCGCGGATCCACTCAAGGTCTTTCCACGAAATTGACGGATCGAAGTTATTCGCCAGCCAGCCAATGTAATCCTCAAGGCCGGTAGGTTTGCCAAGATAGGTTGAGATATTGCCTAAGTCATGTGGGCGACCATTCAGGCCCACGTCCCATGCCCACTGCGGATGGGTAACCGCTTGCCAGTAACGACGCAGCGCGGCATTGGGACCGCTCATACCGGAATGGGCGTCACGGTAGCGTGCGCCCGGCGTAGGCATATCGACGGTAAAGACCAACGTGGAGCAGCCCGCCGCTTTGGCGCGTTCCAGCGCGTTGCGCATAAAACCACGATCGCGCAGAACATATAACTGGAACCACATCGGACGCTTGATGGTCGGAGCGACTTCTTCAATTGGACATACGGAAACCGTGGAAAGCGTAAACGGAATGCCTTTGGCGTCAGCGGCAGCGGCGGCCTGCACCTCTCCCCGACGCGCATACATTCCGCACAGGCCGACAGGCGCGAGGGCCACGGGCATGGAGAGCGTTTCGTTGAACAGCTTTGTCTCGAGGCTCAGATCGGACATATTCTTCAGCACACGCTGGCGCAGCGCCACTTCCGACAGGTCTTCGACGTTACGGCGCAGAGTGCGCTCGGCATATGCGCCGCCGTCAATGTAGTGGAACAAGAACGGGGGCAAAATACGTTGGGCGGCGGCGCGATAGTCGCTGGCGGCTGAAATAATCATGTGTTGTTCTCCCTGCTATTCTCACCAGGGTCACCGGGCAGGCGGGTGATACGCGCCTGGCGGGCCTGATCTTCATCAAATTGTTTAATCGTGGTGTGGACAAAGCTGAGGTGCGCCATCATGGCCTTACGTGCGCCATCGGCATCACCGGCGACAATGGCGTCCAGCACGGCCTGATGTTGTTCTGTAAGCTGTGAAAATACGGGCGGCACAAGGTACATACGTTGGCGGCTCTGTTTAACCGAAGACTGCAATACGTCGAAGAAACCGCGCATGGTCTGTAACAGCACCACGTTATGCGAGGCTTCCGCAATGGCGAGATGAAAGCGCACGTCCGCTTGCGAAGCGAGATCCGGATCTTCGCTCTGCGTGGCCTCGAAACAGAGTCTGATCTTCTCTTTGTCGGCGCTGGTGGCCCGCATGGCTGCGTGCCAGGCGGTACTGGCTTCAATAGCGTGGCGGGCTTCCAGAATATCGAAGCTGTAATCAGGATCGTCCGCCATCAAGGATTTCAGCGGCTGAACGATGTTTTGTTCAGACCAGGCTTCATGCTGCCAGCGAACAAACGTCCCGCCGCCGCGACGGCTGATTAACACGCCTTCACTCACCAGCTTTGCTAACGCCTCGCGCAGCGAGTTGCGCGATACGCCGAGCTGTACAGCCAACTGGCGCTCAGCGGGCAACTTCATGCCCGCCTCCAGCTGTTGTTCTTCAATCAGCGCCCGCACACGAGAAGCGACTTCGTCGGACAGGCGTCTGGGCATCACAATCATGGAATCATCCAGGTTAAGACATAGGCCTGCAGGGTGGTAATCACTCCCACCATGCAGGTGAAAATCAGGCTATGTTTCACGGTAAAGCGGAACAGATCAGACTCTTTCCCCACTAATCCCACTGCCGCACAGGCGATAGCGATAGACTGTGGAGAGATCATCTTGCCGGTCACGCCGCCGGTGGTATTTGCCGCCACCATCAGCACATCCGAAACGCCGATTTGCTGAGCCGCCGTGGCCTGCAGGGCGGCAAACAGGGCGTTAGATGAGGTATCGGACCCGGTCAGAAATACCCCCAGCCAGCCGAGGAACGGCGAGAAGAAAGTAAACGCGCTGCCAGTGTGCGCCAGGGCCAACGCCAGGGTTGATGAAAGCCCCGAGTAGTTAGAGATAAATGCGAATGCCAGCACCATCCCGATGGAATAGATTGGTAGCGCCAGATCTTTCAGCGTGTTGCCAAAGGTCTGCAGCGCAGCGGACGGCTTCATCTTCAGCCAGACGATAGACAGCAGGGCGGCAAACAGAATCGCGGTACCGGTCGCGGAGAACCAGTCAAATTTGTACACTGCCGCGTAGGCTGTGGCTTCGTGTACGACCGGCGGCATGCGGGCTACCAGCTTGTCGAGGAACGGAACCGGAACATTCACTACCCAGTGGTACATTGCGCCACCCGGCGCAAACAGCGCTTTAAACGGTGGTATGCTCCACAGCGTGACGGTGGCTGTCAGGAACAGGAATGGGGACCAGGCGCGGATGATTTGCCCCGCAGTGTAGCGGGTGCGCGACAGGTCCATATCGACCTGCGAAGCGCCCATGTCGCCGAAGCGGAAGATACGTACCGGCTGCCAGCGTTTCAGGAACAGCGTCAGACATACCAGTGAGACCAGCGAAGAGATAATGTCCGGCAGTTCCGGCCCAATAAAGTTCGAGCTGAGGTATTGGGCGATAGCAAACGAGCCGCCAGCGACCATTACCGCAGGCCAGGTTTCTTTCACGCCGCGCCAGCCATCCATAATCGCCATAATCCAGAACAGCACGATAATCGTCAGGAACGGCAACTGACGACCGACCATCTGGCCAATCTCAAAGCTGTCCAGTCCGGTAACCTGGCCGGCAACCAGAATCGGAATGCCCATTGCGCCAAAGGCGACCGGCGCGGTATTCACGATCAGGCACAACCCCGCCGCATACAGCGGGTTAAAGCCAAGCCCCACCAGCAGCGCGGCGGTAATGGCGACCGGCGCGCCAAAGCCAGCTGCACCTTCAAGGAATGCCCCAAAGGAGAAACCAACGATCAGCATTTGCAGACGCTGGTCTGGGGTAATGGAGAGTATTGATGAACGGATGATGTCGAACTGCCCGGTTTTTACCGAGATTTTATAGACGAATACCGCTGCGATGATTATCCAGGCAATCGGCCACAGACCATAAAAGAAGCCGTACACCACCGAGGCCAGAGCGTGATCGACCGGCATTTTGTAGAACAGTAGGGCGACAGCCAGAGCAATCACCACCGTCCATGACGCCGCAACATAGCCTTTCAGCTTGAGCTTAATCAGGGCGAAGAAAAAGAACAGGATTGGGAGCGATGCGATCAGACTGGAAAGCCAGATGTTACCGGCTGGATCGTAGTTCTGTTGCCAGAGATTCATTGCAGGTCTCCTGGGGGCCTCAGACATAATGAAATGAGTCTTTGCTCATCTCTTCGTCACATTATGTGTAAAAGTGGCCCTGCCAATATTGTTGTGTAGGGGTAATGACAATGAATGGTTAATCAGATGTTATTTATTGGCAACGGTATTGTACGCTATTTTTAATGAAATGTGAGGTGATGGTAGGATCTGGTTATAATTGGTAGGGCCAATTGGCGGTGCGGGAAAGACCGGGCAAACGGATGTTGCCCGGCAGGAGATCAGAACTCGGTTTTTGCGAAGCCCGTCATCTCTTTCAGGCCCATTTCACGACCAAGTTCGGTCATCGGGTGGACGACAATCAGACCACGCACGCTTTTCTTCAGCTTGCCCATGTCGGCCTGTTCTTTTTTGGTAATGGCGCGGCGAAAGGGAAGTTTCGTTAGCTTGTGTGCTTCTTTGCTCAGCTTCTGGCCGTGTACTTCACGCAGGCGCGCGATCTCGGCTTCCAGGGTTTCTTTCTCTTTTTCCAGCTCGGCATATTTGTCAGCGGCTTCAACCAGCGACAGGTCAGCCTGCTGGTGGCGGATAGCGTCCAGGCGATCGCTCAGGCGTTTAATTTCGTTTTTTTCGACTTCTTTCATAGGATAGCTTCTGATAAAAAATAGAATGTATATCCTATAGTATGCGCGCAGAGCGGGATTCTTCACAACAAATCGAAGGTAAATAATCAAATGCCGCAAGTATTAATCAGCTAATGATAATATTACGCTTTTGATTAATAAGGAATTTTAAGCAATAAGATCGGCGATGGCGCTTTCTGTTGGCGGGTTGATAGCGAAGCACGTTTTCCTCAATATAATCGTCCAACCGATCCTAAACTTAAATGATCAACCGCGCAGGCTAAGCGTGGTTAATACATGGAGGAGGGAAGATTATGGCGAAAATAGGTGAGAATGTTTCGGTCCTTATTGATAAGACTGTTGATTTCATGGCCTCAAGCCAGGCTTTTCGCGAGTATCTGAATAAAACACCGCCGCGCAACGTTGTCCCTTCTGAAATACCGCAGGAGAATGCGCAGCTGTATCTGCAACGTCTGGCGTACTATCGACAGCTTTATCGACCGCAGCAGGAAGAGAAATAAGCCTGCATGGCCTTATTTTTGAAAGGCTTTTTTTAAGCTGATTTTAGAAATCAGCTCGGTCAGGGAAAGTACCATCGTGGAGCGTACCATTTGCTGGTAGCGCTGGATTTGCATGGCGTGCAAACCTGAGTCTGAGGTATCAAACTGTGGCGGCGGCGGGAGTGCCGTCACGCAGTGAAGCTCGCCAAACGGCCCAAGAATCTCGTCGTCGGTAAACGCATACTCATTGCCGTCGTGATTCAGCTCTTCCCGCAGCGCCATCAGAAGCTCCGCATCTTCATACTCCGGGCGGCTGAGTACGCCCAGACCGTAGATTAGCTTCAAACGAACCGAAAGATCGCCTAATGGACCGTCGCCGTCGAGCAACGGTTCTACGGCATATTTCACCGCATAGTCATCTTTGCGAAATACCTGAAGCACAAGGATATTCACCGCCTCGGTGAGCAGTTCTACGGCGGTGATGAGGAAGCTGCGTACGGTTTTGCCAGCATTCAGACGCTCAAGCACACGATTTTCAAAGGCCTGCGTTTGTTCCATTATTGCCTGCATATCTGACAATCTGTCATTCGGGCGCAGGCTGACCTGCGCCACATTCTCTATCATTTGGTCGCGTTATATGCGTTAACCGCCTCCGCCACCACATCACTGTTGGCATCCAGACCGGATACCTGCGCCAGCGCGGCCTGTGGACCTTTTTCGTCAATCAGCGCGGCCAGTTCCTGTGCCTGCGGATCTTCTTCACTGCGGTAATGCATTGCAGCAGCAATACCGGTAACCAGATTAACGTGCGGTAGACCATACTCCAGCGTGCCCAGCAGCGGTTTAATCAGACGGTCGCCTGCACTCAGTTTACGCAGCGGCTGACGTCCAACGCGCTCAACATCATCTTTCAGATACGGGTTTTCAAAACGACCGAGGATCTTCTGGATATAAGCCGCGTGTTTATCGGCATCAAAACCGTAGCGTTTGATCAGTACCGCGCCGCTCTCTTCCATTGCACCTTTTACCACTGTGCGGATTTTCTCGTCGAGAATCGCGTCACGGATGGTCTGATGACCGGTCAATTTTCCGAGGTACGCGGTTATAGCATGCCCGGTGTTCAGCGTGAAGAGTTTACGTTCGACAAATGCCATCAGGTTATCAGTTAATTCCATTCCCGGGATGTTTGGCAGCTCGCCTTTGAACTGCGTTTGGTCGACAATCCACTCGCTGAATGTTTCGACGGTAACTTCCAGCGGATCGTTGGTCGCAGAAGCAGATGGCGGCACGATGCGATCCACGGCGGAATCGACAAAGCCAACATGTTCTTCAACCCAGGCTTTGTCTTCATCTGCCAGCGCGTTCATGACGTGGCCTTTCAGCTGCGTGGTTCCGCGCACCATGTTTTCACAGGCGATGATATTCAGCGGGGTAGAGATGCCCTGCGCTTTGCGTTTTACCAGCCCTTTAGCGATGGCCGGAGCGATACGCTCAAGCACAACCGGACCTACGGCAGTAGTGATTAAATCAACGTGGGCAATCAGATCGACGACATCATCGCCGATGCTGCTGACGGCGTTGACGCCGGAAACGGTATCAACCTGCTCGTTTTCACCCACAACATGAACCTGATAGCTATGACGGGCATTCAGGGCATCGAGCACGACCTGGTTTACATCTGCAAACGTCAGCTGTATCCCCGCGTCCGCCAGCAGTTTGCCGATAAAGCCACGACCGATATTACCTGCGCCAAAATGTAATGCTTTCATAGTATTAACCTTCATTAATGTTTTTACCCAAGAGGGCTGGGGTGAGGGACCGCATAGCTTTCCCCTCAACCTAACCCTCTCCACAAGGGAGAGGATTTTGTAGGCCCGGTAAGCGTGAGCGCCACCGGGCAATAACGCTTACTTACGACCTGCCAGCAGTTCCAGAACTTCATCCACGCTGGTGGTATGGGCCAGACGTTCGATCACGGATTCATCATCCAGCGCGTTGGTCAGGCTGGTGATGACCTGGATGTGCTCATTGTTACGTGCGGCGATACCAATGACCAGACGGGCAATATCGTCTTCTTCTTCACCAAAGCGTACGCCTTCCGGGTACTGGCAGAACACCACGCCGGTTTTCAGCACGCGGTCTTTGGCTTCTACCGTACCGTGCGGTACTGCGATGGATTCACCGAGGTAAGTCGGCGTCAGTTTTTCGCGGTCCAGCATGGCATCGACGTATTCCGGCTCAACATAGCCGCCTTTCATCAGTTGTTCACCGGCAAAGCGAATCGCTTCTTCTTTGTTAGAGGCTTTCCGGCCAAGGAAGATATTTTCCGCACCCAGTTTGAACAGATGGGTATCACCCTCATCAAAGCTGTCTTTCAGGTGATCGCGGACTTTCTCTTCGTTCACGTTGTGGCGCTGTGCAGCGACCAGACGTTCGGTCAGGCTGGTATACAGACCGCTGTCGAGGAAGTTAGTCAGCGAGATGTGCTGTGCCTGAGGCACCTGACGCATCGCACGTTCAGTCAGGTCGCGGTGGGTAATGACCAGATCCACATCCGGCGGCAGATTGTTAATCGCGCTGTTGGTGACGGAAATCTGAGACAGACCGGCATCCTGCACTTTCTTACGCAGTACGCCTGCGCCCATGGCGCTGGAACCCATACCGGCATCGCAAGCCACGATGATTTTACGTACATGGCTCAGGTCGTTGGTCACGTCGCCAGCCGCCAGCGGAGATGCGCCTTTAGATTCCGCTTTCATGTCCTGCATACGACGGGTCGCCGCATCAATATCGTCTTCTTCTTTCACTTTGCTGGTTTTCAGCAGGATGGCTGAGACCACAAAGGAGACCGCCATGGCGGCACAGATAGCAGCGATGTTTGCGAAGTAAGCGCCTTTTGGCGTCATCGCCAGCACGGCCAGAATCGAGCCAGGAGAAGCCGGAGAAACCAGACCGCCGTTCAGAATGGTCAGGGTGAATACGCCAGTCATACCGCCAAGGATAACGGCCAGAATCAGACGTGGGTTCATCAGCACGTACGGGAAGTAAATTTCGTGGATACCGCCCAGGAAGTGGATGATAGCCGCGCCGCCTGCAGACTGCTTAGCGCTGCCGCGACCAAAGAACATGTACGCCAGCAGGACGCCCATACCCGGACCTGGGTTAGCTTCAATCAGGAAGAAGATGGATTTGCCCATCTCATGAGACTGCTGAATACCCAGCGGTGAGAAAATACCGTGGTTGATGGCGTTGTTGAGGAACAGGATTTTTGCCGGTTCAACGAAGATAGACGCCAGCGGCAGCATGTCATGGACAACCATGAAGTTAACGCCTGCCGCCAGAATTTTGGACAGACCTTCAACCAATGGACCAATGCCGAGGAAAGCCAGGATGGCGAGGATCATACCGATGATGCCTGCGGAGAAGTTATTCACCAGCATCTCAAAACCGGATTTGATCTTACCGTCTACCCAGTTATCGAATTTTTTGATGCAGTAGCCGCCCAGCGGGCCTGCGATCATGGAGCCAAGGAACATCGGCATATCCGCGCCGACGATAACGCCCATGGTGGTGATAGCACCAACCACGCCGCCACGCTCGCCGCCCACCAGCTTACCACCGGTATAACCGATCAGCAGCGGCAGCAGATAGGTGATCATCGGACCGACCAGCTTCGCCAGCGTTTCGTTCGGCAACCACCCTGTCGGAATGAATAATGCGGTGATAATACCCCACGCGATAAACGCGCCGATATTTGGCATCACCATATTGCTGAGGAATCGACCAAAGCTTTGCACCTTGATCTTAATATCGGATGACATAAAAACACCCCTTCTTATGTTTGCTATCGCGCAGGCTGAAAGCCCGAGGTTTGTTAATGTAGCGGCAGGAGGTAGCCGGACCCTGTAGATACTGCGAAATCTGGCACTGAATCGTTCAACTGTCCAGTCGACGGCCATTAATGTGATATTGGTCACGTAAATATAGGGTGTGTGGTGTTGGTTAATGTGATTTTCATCACAAAATAACGGTACAAAAAAACATCACAGTGCAAGTAATCGCTAAAAATGGCGGTTAAATGTGATCTTATTCACATTTTTGTATTTGCTGTTTGTTGAATTTTTGTGATGTGATTCACAAAGTATTTTTGTCTCGGTTTAACCAAATGTGATCTGCGACGGGTTCTGGAGCTCACATTTTTCTTGCCAGATAAAGCAACTTAAAACCAGAAAAAATATTATTTTTGTGTTATGGCGAAAACCGCAAACTGCGGTTATGTTCAAAGCATCAGCCAGGATGCGTACGGCTGCCGGCATAAAAAAACTCTAATTAGCGTGAATTCGAGGCAGGTATGTTTCTAAATTATTTCGCGTTAGGCGTGCTGATCTTCGTTTTTCTGGTTCTGTTTTACGGAATCATCGCCATCCATGACATTCCCTATAACATCGCTAAAAAGCGCAACCATCCGCATGCCGACGCTATCCATACGGCAGGGTGGGTAAGTCTTTTTACGTTGCATGTTATTTGGCCGTTCCTGTGGATTTGGGCCACGCTCTACCAGCCCGAAAAGGGGTGGGGGATGCAGTCGCACATCACGCCGACCGGAAAGGAACCTGACCCTGAAATCGCCGTGCTGGCCGCGCGCATAGCCCAGTTGGAAAAAAAGCTGGATGGGGATAAAAAAATCGATAACTCCACCTTTCCGGAGATTTAATCATGGATTTGTTAATTGTCCTGACTTATGTGGCATTCGCCTGGGCCATCTTTAAAATATTTCGTATTCCGGTAAACCAGTGGACGCTTGCCACCGCAGCATTAGGTGGGGTGTTTATTGTGGCGGGACTCATCTTATTAATGAACTATAACCATCCGTATACCTTTACGGCGCAAAAAGCGGTTATTTCAATTCCCGTCACTCCACAGGTCACAGGAATTGTTAGTGAGGTAACAGATAAAAATAATCAGCTGATTAAAAAAGGCGAAGTGTTATTTAAACTCGATCCTGTGCGTTATCAGGCGCGAGTTGACCGGCTGCAGGCTGACCTGGTCACCGCGACCCACAATATCGACAATTTGAAAGCGCAACTGTCGGAAGCGGTCGCTAATACCACTCGCGTGTCTGCTGAACGTGACCGCCTGTATAAAGATTATCAGCGCTATTTGAAGGGTAGCCAGGCGAAGGTTAACCCGTTTTCCGAAAGTGATATCGACAATGCTCGCCAGAACTATCTGGCTCAGGATGCGCTGGTAAAAGGCTCAGTAGCGGAACAGACCCAGATTCAGAGCCAGTTAGACAGTATGGTCAACGGTGAGCAATCCCAGGTCGCCTCCCTGCGCGCCCAGCTCGCCGAAGCCAAATATAATCTTGAGCAGACCGTTGTGCGTGCGCCCAGCAACGGTTACGTGACGCAGGTGCTTATTCGCCCGGGGACTTACGCCGCCGCGTTGCCTCTGCGACCCGTGATGGTATTTATTCCTGAACAAAAACGGCAAATCGTGGCGCAATTCCGCCAGAATTCACTGCTGCGTCTTGAACCGGGCGATGAAGCCGAAGTGGTATTCAACGCGCTGCCAGGCCAGGTGTTTAGCGGCAAGCTGACCAGTATCCTTCCCGTTGTGCCGGGAGGTTCTTATCAGGCGCAGGGGGCATTACAATCCTTAACAGTAGTACCGGGTACCGATGGCGTAATGGCAACCATTGAACTGGATCCGAATGCCGAGGTAGATGCGCTGCCGGACGGTATCTATGCCCAGGTGGCGGTCTATTCCGACCATTTCGCCCATGTGTCGGTGATGCGTAAAGTGCTGCTGCGCATGACCAGTTGGATGCATTACCTTTATTTGGATCATTGAGACCGTCATCACCTGCCATTTGCGCTGACCTGAGCCATACTAAGCTGTGCCCCCCAATCGTTGGGCATAGCTTTTTGTTGGCAAAAAGGACCCGGCATGAAACTCATTGGCAGCTATACCAGCCCTTTTGTGCGTAAAATTTCTATTCTGTTACTGGAAAAGGGCATCACCTTCGAATTTGTAAATGAACTCCCCTACAACGCGGATAGCGGCGTGGCGCGCTATAACCCGTTAGGAAAAGTGCCCGCGCTGGTTACTGATGAAGGCGAGTATTGGTTTGATTCTCCAATCATCGCGGAATACATAGAGCTGCTGGATATTGCGCCAGCTATGTTGCCGCGTGAACCGCTGGCGGCGCTGAAGGTGCGTCAGTTGGAAGCGCTGGCAGACGGCATTATGGATGCCGGTTTAGTCTCGGTACGCGAACAGGCTCGCCCCGCCGCACAGCAGTCAGAAACAGAGTTGTTACGCCAGCGGGAGAAGATCACCCGCAGTCTGGATGTGCTGGAAGGCTATCTGGCGGACGGTACGCTGAAAACGGATACGGTTAACCTGGCCACCATTGCGATTGCCTGCGCTGTCGGCTATCTCAATTTCCGTCGGGTCGCGCCCGGCTGGTGTGTGGACCGCCCGCGTCTGGTCAAACTGGTGGAAACGCTCTTTCAACGCGAAAGTTTTGCCCGTACGGAACCGCCAAAGGCTTGATACACGTTATGTCCGCCTGAGCAAAGTCACGATACAATCCTTCCTATATCGATAGCCCTCTCCGCGGTGGAGAGGGCCACCAACAGCCAGGCCCTTTCATGACAACCGACATGCGTTCACTCTACAGCCAGCTTCCTGCTATCGATCGTCTATTGCGCGATAGCGCTTTCTCCGCCTTACGTGAATCCCACGGTCATACCCGGGTAGTTGACCTGCTGCGTCACATGCTCGACGAAGCCAGAGAAGCCATTCGCGACGCTCACGCGCTCCCGGCATGGTGTGAGGACTGGGCGCAAGAAGCCAGAGCCCGGCTGGAACGTGAATCGCAAAGCGCGTTGCGTCCAGTGATTAATCTGACCGGAACGGTGCTGCATACTAACCTGGGTCGTGCGTCGCAGGCCGAGGAAGCCATCGATGCGGTGGTGCAGGCGATGCGCACGCCGGTGACGCTGGAATACAGCCTGGATGATGCCGGGCGCGGACATCGGGATCGGGCGCTGGCGGATTTACTCTGTCGCCTGACGGGGGCCGAAGACGCTTGTATCGTGAATAACAATGCGGCAGCGGTTCTGCTGATGCTGGCCGCCACGGCTAACGGCAAAGAGGTGGTCGTTTCGCGCGGTGAGCTGGTGGAAATTGGCGGCGCGTTTCGTATTCCTGATGTGATGTGTCAGGCCGGATGTACGCTACGCGAAGTGGGGACCACCAACCGGACCCACGCGAAGGATTACCGTCAGGCGGTGGATGAAAATACCGGCCTGCTGATGAAGGTGCATACCAGTAATTACAGCATTGAAGGCTTTACGACGTCGGTGGATGAGGCAGAGTTGGCCGCCATTGGCCGGGAGCTGGATGTACCTGTGGTGGCGGATCTCGGTAGCGGTTCGCTGGTCGATCTCAGTCAGTATGGTTTGCCGCAGGAGCCAATGCCGCAGCAACTGATTGCCGCAGGCGTGAGTCTGGTGAGCTTCTCTGGCGATAAACTGCTGGGTGGGCCACAGGCCGGAATTATCGTCGGTAAAAAAGAGATGATCGCGCGCTTACAGAGCCATCCGCTGAAACGTGCGTTACGGGCAGATAAAATGACGCTGGCGGCGCTGGAAGCAACGCTGCGGCTCTATCTGCATCCGGAAGCGCTGGCGGCGAAGTTGCCGACATTACGCCAGCTCACCCGCTCGCAAGAGGCGATCCACACGCAGGCCCAGCAATTACAGGCGCAGCTTGCCGATCGTTACTGCGACGAGTTTGCTTTGAATGTGATGCCTTGCCTGTCGCAGATTGGTAGCGGTTCGTTACCTGTTGACAGGTTACCCAGCGCGGCATTGACCTTTACCCCACATGACGGGCGCGGTAGTCGCCTCGACGCGCTGGCCGCCCGCTGGCGTGCGTTGCCCGTGCCGATCATTGGGCGAATTTATGATGGCCGCATGTGGCTGGATCTGCGCTGCCTTGAAGACGAGACCCGGTTTATGGAGATGATGCTGAAATGATTATTGCAACCGCCGGACACGTTGACCACGGAAAAACAACGTTATTACAGGCAATTACGGGCGTGAATGCCGACCGTCTGCCGGAGGAAAAAAAGCGTGGCATGACCATCGATCTCGGCTATGCCTACTGGCCGCAGCCGGATGGGCAGGTGCTGGGGTTTATTGATGTTCCCGGACATGAAAAGTTTTTGTCCAACATGCTGGCGGGTGTAGGCGGTATCGACCACGCGCTGCTGGTTGTCGCCTGTGATGATGGCGTGATGGCGCAAACGCGTGAACATTTGCAAATTCTGCAACTGACGGGCAATCCGCAAATCACCGTGGCGCTCACGAAAGCCGATCGCGTGGATGAGGACCGCATCAATACGGTGCGTGAAGAGGTACACACCACGCTGGAAAACTATGGTTTTGCCGATGCGGATCTGTTTGTGACTGCCGCCAGTGAAGGCCGTGGGATCGAAGAACTACGCGACCATTTATTGCAATTAACCTCGCGCGAGCATGCCCGCGATCACAGCTTCCGTCTGGCGATTGACCGTGCTTTTACGGTTAAAGGCGCAGGGCTGGTGGTGACCGGGACGGCGCTCAGCGGTGAAGTGAATGTCGGTGATACGCTGTGGCTGACGGGCGTCAACAAGCCAATGCGCGTACGTAGCTTGCATGCGCAAAATCAGGCTACTGAGCATGCTCATGCCGGGCAGCGTATTGCGCTGAATATTGCCGGTGATGCGCAAAAAGAAGCGCTAAATCGCGGCGACTGGCTGCTTTCAGATGTCCCGCCAGAGGCTTTTACCCGCGTGATTGTCTCTTTAGAGCATGCCGCGCCGCTGATGCAGTGGCAACCGCTGCATATTCACCACGCGGCCAGCCATGTCACCGGACGCATCTCACTGCTTGAAGGAACGCTGGCGGAACTGGTGTTTGATACACCGTTGTGGCTCGCCGATAACGACCGCCTGGTGCTACGCGATATTTCTGCCCGCACGACGCTGGCTGGCGCACGCGTCGTCACGCTCAACCCACCGCGCCGCGGAAAGCGTAAACCGGAATATCTGCAGTGGTTGTCGGCGCTCGAAAATGCGCACACCGACGGCGACGCCCTGGCGCTGCATCTGTCGCGTGGGGCGGTGAATATTCCTGACTTCGCCTGGGCGCGTCAGCTCAATGGTAACGGTATGCGTCCGTTGATTGAGCAACATGGTTTTATTCAGGCGGGGTATAGCCTGTTGAATGCTCCCGTTGCCGCGCGTTGGCAGCGAAAAGTCCTCGATACGCTGGCGACCTATCACGAACAGCACCGTGATGAGCCCGGGCCAGGGCGCGAACGCCTGCGTCGTATGGCGTTGCCGATGGAAGATGAAGCGCTGGTATTGCTGCTGATTGAAAAGATGCGCGAGAGCGGCGCTATCCATAGCCATCACGGTTGGCTGCATTTGCCGGATCACAAGGCGGGTTTCAGCGATGAACAGCAGGCTATCTGGCAAAAAGCAGAACCGCTTTTTGGCGATGAGCCGTGGTGGGTGCGCGACCTGGCAAAACAGACCGGGACGGATGAGCAAATGATGCGCGTGGTATTACGACAAGCGGCGCAGCAAGGCATTATTACTGCGATCGTGAAAGATCGTTATTATCGTAACGATCGCATTGTGTCTTTCGCCAATATGATCCGCGAGCTGGACCAGGAGAAAGGATCGACCTGCGCCGCCGATTTTCGCGACAGGCTTAACGTGGGGCGTAAATTGGCTATCCAGATTCTGGAATATTTTGACCGCATTGGTTTTACGCGTCGTCGCGGGAATGATCATTTATTACGCGATGCATTACTGTTTCCTGAAAAATAATGAAACAATTAATTCAGAGATTAAATGAATTAATACAAAATATATATTGATTGCAATCAGCACATTAGATTATGAACCTAATGTGCTTTTTTATTTTGAATGTGATTAAAATAACAACCGCGATCATATTTTGCTGGAAAATGCACACGTATGCTTCCTGACTCTTTAGAGTAATTAAGGATCGTACAATGGCTGCTTCAACATTTTTTATTCCTTCTGTGAATATAATCGGCGCTGATTCATTAAAAGACGCGATGAATACCATGGCTGAATATGGTTTTCGCCGCACGCTGATTGTCACGGATGCCATGTTGACCAAATTAGGTATGGCTGGCGAGATTCAAAAAGCATTACAGGAACATGATATTTTCAGCGTAATTTACGATGGTACGCATCCTAACCCGACGACCAGTAACGTAGCTGCTGGCCTGAAAATGTTGAAAGAAAACGACTGTGATAGCGTTATTTCTCTCGGCGGCGGTTCGCCACACGATTGTGCGAAAGGCATTGCGCTGGTGGCCGCTAACGGTGGCTATATCGGCGATTACGAAGGCGTTGACCGCTCTGCAAAACCGCAGTTGCCGATGATTGCCATCAACACCACGGCGGGTACGGCATCTGAAATGACCCGTTTCTGCATCATTACCGATGAAGAACGCCATATCAAAATGGCGATTGTCGACAAGCACGTCACTCCGCTGCTGTCGGTCAATGACTCCTCGCTGATGGTCGGTATGCCGAAGTCTCTGACGGCGGCCACCGGAATGGATGCGCTGACCCACGCTATCGAAGCCTACGTTTCTATTGCTGCAACCCCAATTACCGATGCGTGCGCGCTGAAAGCGGTCACCATGATTGCGGAAAATCTGCCGGTTGCCGTTGAAGATGGCAGCAATGCTCAGGCACGTGAAGCCATGGCTTACGCACAGTTCCTCGCAGGCATGGCATTTAACAACGCCTCTCTGGGTTACGTGCACGCCATGGCGCACCAGTTGGGTGGTTTCTACGATCTGCCACACGGTGTATGTAACGCCGTGCTGCTGCCGCATGTACAGGTTTTCAATAGCAAAGTGGCTGCCGCTCGTCTGCGTGATTGCGCGGCTGCGATGGGCGTTAACGTGGCTGGACTGAGTGAAGAGCAAGGGGCGGAAGCCTGTATCGCGGCGATCCGTGAACTGGCGCAGAAAGTGAATATTCCGGCCGGTCTGCGTGAGCTGAACGTGAAGGAAGAAGATTTTGCCGTTCTGGCGACCAATGCCCTGAAAGACGCCTGTGGTTTCACTAACCCGATTCAGGCGACTCATGACGAAATCATGGCGATTTATCGCGCTGCGATGTAATTCGTGATACCTGTCGTAAAGCAGTAAAAGGCTGGCGAATTATTCGCCAGCCCCGTCTACCCTTGTAGTACCCCTACAGCAAGGAGACGGTCATGACCAATAACCCCCCTTCAACGCGTATTTATCCCGGCGAGTATGGTTACCCTCTGAAGTTAAAGGCCCGATACGATAACTTTATCGGCGGTGACTGGGTCGCGCCGGTGGACGGCGAATATTACCAAAACCTGACGCCGGTCACCGGGCAATTGCTGTGCGAAGTGGCCTCTTCCGGTAAGAAGGATATCGATCTGGCACTGGATGCCGCGCACAAAATAAAAGATAAATGGGCGCAGACATCCGTGCAGGACAGAGCGGCGATTCTGTTTAAAATCGCCGATCGTATGGAACAAAACCTGGAACTGCTGGCGACGGCAGAAACCTGGGATAACGGTAAACCCATCCGTGAAACCAGCGCGGCAGACGTGCCGCTGGCGATTGACCATTTCCGCTATTTCGCCTCCTGTATTCGTGCGCAGGAAGGGGGAATCAGCGAGGTTGATAGTGAGACCGTGGCTTATCATTTCCATGAGCCTCTTGGCGTGGTCGGGCAAATTATCCCGTGGAACTTCCCGCTGCTAATGGCCAGTTGGAAGATGGCGCCCGCGCTGGCGGCGGGTAACTGCGTGGTGCTTAAACCCGCGCGCCTGACGCCGCTGTCCGTGCTGCTGCTGATGGAGGTCATTGGCGATCTGCTCCCGCCTGGTGTCGTGAACGTGGTAAACGGTGCGGGTGGGGAAATCGGTGAATATCTGGCGACGTCTAAACGTATTGCGAAAGTGGCGTTTACCGGCTCAACGGAAGTCGGCCAGCAGATCATGCAGTACGCTACGCAGAACATTATTCCCGTCACCCTGGAGCTGGGTGGGAAATCGCCCAATATCTTCTTCGCGGACGTGATGGATGAAGAAGATGCGTTCTTTGATAAGGCGCTGGAAGGCTTTGCGCTGTTTGCCTTCAACCAGGGCGAAGTGTGTACCTGTCCGAGCCGCGCGCTGGTACAGGAATCCATTTACGAACGCTTTATGGAAAGAGCCATTCGCCGGGTGGAGAGTATCCGTAGCGGCAACCCGTTAGACAGTGTGACGCAAATGGGCGCGCAGGTGTCGCATGGTCAACTGGAAACCATTCTGAATTACATCGATATTGGTAAGAAAGAAGGGGCGGATGTCCTGACCGGTGGACGGCGTAAGCAACTGGATGGTGAGTTAAAAGAGGGTTACTACCTCGAACCGACCATTCTGTTTGGTAAGAACAACATGCGGGTTTTCCAGGAGGAGATCTTCGGCCCGGTGCTGGCTGTTACGACCTTTAAAACCATGGACGAAGCGCTGGAAATTGCCAATGACACCCAATATGGACTTGGCGCTGGCGTCTGGAGCCGTAACGGAAATCTCGCGTACAAGATGGGCCGCGGGATTCAGGCAGGGCGTGTCTGGACCAACTGCTACCATGCTTATCCGGCACATGCGGCGTTCGGCGGCTATAAGCAGTCGGGCATTGGGCGCGAGACACACAAAATGATGCTTGAGCACTATCAGCAAACCAAATGCCTGTTGGTGAGCTACTCGGATAAACCGCTGGGGCTGTTTTAATATCCCGTCACTGACCGCCCGGTCGCATTTAGCGTACCGGGCATCAAGTTATGTCCTGCAGTTCAAAGTATGACAAGGGTACCCTATGGATTTCGTGTTGCTTCGAGGCGGCAAGAGAGGGAATCCCCAGGAGCTTACTCCGGTAAGTGACTGGGGTGAGTGAACGCAGCCAACAAAGAAGCAGCTCGAAAGACGACGGGTATATATAGAAACTCATATATCGTTATATAAATAACCCCATTGCATCCAATCTGGTCATTCCACTACTATTATCAACTCTATTTTTTAAATAAATAGCAGCCAAGTTCTTTAATTTAAATCCCTGAGGCAAATATGTTCCTTGATTATTTTGCATTAGGAGTGCTTATTTTTGTATTCCTGGTCATTTTTTACGGGATTATTATTCTGCATGATATTCCCTACCTTATTGCAAAGAAACGTAACCATCCTCATGCCGACGCAATACATGTTGCGGGCTGGGTTAGCTTGTTTACCTTACATGTTATTTGGCCCTTTTTATGGATCTGGGCAACGCTTTATCGCCCGGAGCGCGGGTGGGGTATGCAGAGCGCGGATTCTTCCCTGATCCAGCTTCAGGCGCGGGTTGCCGACCTGGAAAAGAAACTGGATGAGGTTAAGACCTCTCCGGCGGAGTAATATCGATGGATTTACTGATTGTTCTGACCTATGTGGCATGCGCATGGTCGATATTTAAAATTTTTAAAATTCCTGTAAATAAATGGACGGTACCCACTGCAGCATTGGGTGGTATTTTCATTGTTTGCGGGCTTATATTACTGATGAATTATAACCATCCGTATACCTTTAAGGCGCAAAAAGCGGTAATTTCTATTCCCGTCGTGCCGCAGGTCACGGGTGTTGTAACGGAAGTGACAGATAAGAAGAATACGCTGATCAAAAAAGGCGAAGTTCTGTTTAAACTTAATCCTGGACGTTATCAGGCGCGGGTTGATCGCCTGAAAGCCGATATTGTCACCGCTCAGCATAAAGAGCAGGCGCTGGTTGCGCAGCTAGACGAAATGAAAGCCAACACGCAGCAGGCAAAGGCCACGCGTGACAAGCTGGCAAAAGATTACCAGCGCTATGCGCAGGGGAGTCAGGCGAAGGTCAACCCTTTTTCTGAACGCGATATCGATGCGGCGCGCCAAAACTATCTGGCGCAGGAAGCATCGGTGAAATCGTCTATTGCGGAGCAACAGCAAATCCAGAGCCAGTTAGACAGCCTGGTACTGGGTGAAAATTCGCAAATTGCCAGCCTGAAGGCACAACTCGCCGAAGCGGAGTTTAACCTTGACCAGACCGTGGTTCGTGCGCCCAGCGATGGTTACGTTACGCAGGTGTTGATGCGCCCCGGAACCTATGCCGCCGCGCTGCCTATGCGTCCGGTGATGGTGTTTATCCCGGAACAGAAACGGCAAATTATCGCCCAGTTCCGTCAAAACTCACTGCTGCGACTGGAGCCAGGCGATGAAGCAGAAGTGGTGTTTAACGCCCTGCCGGGGAAGGTATTTAGCGGCAAACTGGCGGCTATCAGCCCGGCTGTACCGGGTGGTACATACCAGTCGAACGGGGCGTTGCAATCCTTAAACTCTACGCCCGGTTCAGAAGGGGTGATCGCCACGATTGAGCTGAACGACAATGCGGACGTGAGCGGGTTACCCGATGGGATTTACGCCCAGGTCGCCGTTTACTCTGACCACTTCGAACATGTGTCAATCATGCGCAAAGTCTTGTTGCGGATGACCAGCTGGGTGCATTACCTGTATCTCGACCACTAGGTGCAGGCTATTTAGCTTACTCAGACAGCTGTAGCGTCTGAGTAAGCTGCTGACGTATCTCCGCTAACATTGCGTCGAGAATAAACTGTACACGCCAGGGCTGATATTCACGCTTGCGGAAAATCGCCACCAAATCCAGCCACCATTCGTGCTGTTCGGAGAAACAGGGAACCAACAATCCGGACTGAACATCTTTTTGTATACTTGCATAAGGCGCAAAAACAATGCCCAGATGATTACGCGCCAGCGCCAGCGCGGATTGCGTATTGTCACAGACGTAGTTTCCGGTCACCCGATAATCATGCATTTCCTTGCCGCCCGCGGAGCTGAAGCGCCAGATATTGGCCTCATCAATCATCATGGAATCGATTAAAATACAGGAATGATTTTCCAGCTCATCAGGGCTGTTAATGGGATGCTGTTTGATATATTCAGGGCTGGCAAACGCCATCACTGCATATTTGGTAATAAAGCTGGCGACCAGTGATTCATCTTTGGGATGCGCATAGGTAATTAAAACGTCACAATCATCCGGGAAATCTACACCTTCATAAAATGCTTTCCGTTCAAGATTGCAGGTCTTCAGCGAGAGAGTAATACCACCGATATCCTGAATTTTTGCAATAACATGTTGCGATAAGTAAGCAATAATTCCGGTTGGTGCATATACCGTTACCTTGCCACGTTTTTCATGCTTATAATCAGCGATGAAACTATTTAGCTGCTCGTTTCTGTCCAGCATGTCATTGATGTAAGGTAGCAGCGCTACACCAAAGGGCGTCAGGGTCAACTGGCGGGTGGTGCGATCAAAGACCTTTAGCCCAACTTTTGATTCAAAATCAGCAAGGTACTTGCTGACATTAGCCTGTGCGATGCCGAGAACCGTAGCGGCATGACTGATGTTTTCACTGGCAGCAATTACCGAAATAATCTTCAGTTCCCGGTGTTTGAGTTGTAATTTGTTCATCGCCAAACCCAATATATATATGTTTGTATATATTACTATATAAATATGGAAGTTGCATCGATGAAATTGTAAGCATTATTATGCACCCGCTTTGTGGCTTATTTTAAAATGGAATGTTGGCATGTTAATTAAACGCAATATTGTGGCGCTGTTCGCCTTTTCTTTTATGGCGAGTGCAACTGCCGCAGAGTTTTCTATTGGCGGTGGCGCTGTATATAATGAATCTCCTTATCGTGGATATAATGATAATGTTCATGCAGTACCGCTTATCAGTTATGAAAGTGAATCATTTTATTTTAGGCAAACAACGTTAGGCTATATTCTTTCAAAAAGTGAAAGTAATGAATTTAGCATTACTGCTTCCTACATGCCGCTTGAGTTTGATCCCGGTGATAACGACGATCATGCGATGAAGCAGCTGGACAAGCGTGATGCAACCGCGATGGCGGGTGCTGCATGGTATCACCATGAAAAATGGGGTAGCGTGAAGGTCTCTGCCGCAGCGGATGTGCTGGATAACCGCAATGGCTGGGTGGCGGAAATGTCTATGTTCCGCCAAATGCCAATGGGCAAGCTGACGCTGACGCCGGCGATTGGCGTGCTCTACTATGACGAAAACTTCAACGAATATTACTACGGCATCTCTGGCAATGAATCCCGCCGTAGTGGGTTATCAAGCTACTCCCCAGGGGACAGCTGGACACCGTATGTTGGCCTGTCCGCTAAATACGCGTTGACCAGCAACCTGACGCTGCTGGCCAGCGCCAACTATAGTGTGCTGCCGGATGACATTAAAAATAGCCCGATGGTTGATCGCGATGACAGCTTTACCCTGATGTCCGGTCTGACCTGGCGTTTCTGATTCTCACCCGTTTGTCCTCAGGGAGGAGGGCAATCTTTTCATGATGCCTTGACGGATGGGGCTAACTGCCGCCATCCATCGTCATCATTACTACTCGTTTATCCAGATTCGCATTTCGCCTTCACCACGGTTTGCCCAGCTAAACCACGGAATGAACGTCAGCGTATGCGCCTGACGCCCGCGGCCTGGAAACGGCGCTATTGCAAAGAACATATCAATAGCGCCTGACATGCTACTGTCCGTAATAGGCATTCTCGCCGTGTTTACGCAGATAGTGTTTATCCAGCAACTCAGGCTGCATATTCGGTAACTGTGGGGCCAACTGGCGTGAGAACAGTCCCATATAGGCGCACTCCTCTAGTACCACGGCGTTATGCACAGCATCCGCGGCGTTTTTACCCCAGGCGAACGGGCCGTGTGAATGCACCAGTACCGCCGGAACCTGCATCGGGTTCAGGTCCCGTTGCTCAAACGTTTTAATGATGACTTCGCCGGTCTGGTATTCATATTCACCGTTGATCTCTTCCACGGTCATCAGTCGGGTGCATGGGATAGTGCCGTAAAAGTAATCGGCATGCGTGGTACCCCATGCCGGGAGATCAAGACCCGCTTGCGACCAGATTGTCGCGTGGCGTGAGTGCGTGTGCACAATGCCGCCGATCTCAGGGTAACGGCGATACAGCGCCAGATGGGTTGGCGTGTCAGACGAGGGTTTTTTACTGCCTTCAACCACGTTGCCGCTGGCGATATCCACCACCACCATATCGTCGGCGGTCATCACGTCATATTCCACGCCGGATGGCTTGATAACCATCAGTTTGCGTGTTTCATCCACTGCGCTGACGTTACCCCAGGTAAAGGTGACTAAACCATGTGCCGGCAGCGCCAGATTCGCTGCCAACACCTCGGCTTTCAGTTGTTCTAACATGGAAAACCTCCTTCCTGCATACGGTCTTCTATCCAGCGTCGGGCCTGGATAATTTCCAGCACCGGTTCTTTTGCTTTTTCCGTCCACATTTCAATCAGAAACGATCCGCGATAGTTCAGCTCATGCAGCGTTTTGAAGATGCCCACAAAGTCCACGCATCCTTCGCCAAAGGGTACATCGCGAAACTGGCCCGGATGGGTTTCGGTTACCGGCAGCGTGTCCTTCAGATGGATAGCGGCGATACGGTCGATGCCCAACGTCAATTCAGCTTTGACGTCGTTACCCCAGGCGCTGAGGTTGCCCACGTCCGGGTAGACGGTGAACCACGGCGATGAGAGCATTTCATCCCACTTTTTCCACTTGCTGATCGAGTTCATAAATGCGGTATCCATGATTTCTACCGCCAGCATCACCTGCGCGGCGGCGGCTTGCTCAACTGCCCATGCCAGCCCCTCGGCAAAGCGCTGCTGTGTACCTTCGTCATGTTCTTCGTAATAGACGTCATAACCGGCCAGTTGAATGGTACGAATACCTAAATCCCGGGCCAGGCGGATGGCTTTGGTCATGATGTCGCGTGCCCGGACGCGGACGGCTTCATCGCGACTGCCAAAGGGAAAGCGGCGGTGGGCTGACAGGCACATGGAGGGAATGGCCACGCCGGTTTCCAGCATCGCGCTCACCAGCGATGCACGCTGGGCAGGAGTCCAGTCAAGGCGAGACAGACGTTCATCGGTTTCATCTACCGACATTTCAACGAAATCAAAACCGCAGCTTTTCGCCAGCACCAGCCGTTCCGGCCAGGTGAGGTCTTTCGCCAGCGCTTTTTCATAGATACCTAACGGATGGTTACGCATACTGTGCTCCCCAGATGGCGTCGATTTGCGCATGGAATTCGGCGGCCACCTGCGCCGGGTTTTGTGCTCCCGCCAGCGCGCGTCCGGCGATAAAGGCTTTGACGTTGATGTCGCGAAACAGCGGCAGGTCGGCGGGCGTAATACCACCGGTAATCGACAGCTCCAGACCAATATCGGAAAGCGCCTTCATCCGCGCCAGATCCACTTCCCCCCACTGTTGACCGCTGGCCTGCGCATCGCGTCCACGGTGATAAATCGCCTGGCGAACGCCAACGCGATACCAGTCGCGGGCATCATCCAGGGTCCAGTTGCCGAACAGTTCCATCTGAATTTCACCGCCGCAGGACTGTGCGACGCTATGACCTTTTTCTACGGTAGCGAGGGGCGCGGCGCAGATGATGGTCATCCAGTTGGCGCCTGCGCCAAACGCTTGCTGGGCGAGGGTTTCACCTGCGTCGGCCACCTTCCAGTCGGCGACGATAATTTTATTTGGGCACTGAGCGCGCAGCGCTTTCACCGCGCCCAGACCTTCGGTTAAACAGAGAATCGTGCCGGCCTCAACGATATCGACACTTTCCTGTAACAGAGCGACATCGCGTTGGGCCGCTTGCAGATTCGTGTGGTCAAGCGCCAGTTGCAGTAATGGTCGACTCATTATTCGTGCTCCTTAATACGGGCGTGATAGCCCTGCAGTGCGGTAATTAAATTCTGGTATTGGCGGTATTTGCGCTGATAGTTCGCATGCGCCGCGGCGTCCGGCAACAGGGTGCGTACCGGATGCTGTAAGCTGCGCTGGGCATCGCTGAAATTGTGATAAACACCGGTGCCGACGCGGGCAGCGAGCGCTGCGCCAAAGCAGCCGGTCTCTTCAACCTGCGGCAGTTCGATACGTAAACCGCTGACGTCCGCCAGCATTTGCATCCAGACGTTGGAGTGCGCCGGGCCACCGGTAACGCGCAGGGTATGCGCCTGCGTAAAATGTTCGCGCATGCGGTTGAGATGGGTCATATGGCTGAAAACCACGCCTTCGTAGATGGCTTGCAATAAGTGGGCGCGAGTGTGTAAAGCCTGCATGCCATAAAAACCGCTGGTCATCTCCAGCCCGGCGTTACTGCCATACAAAAAAGGCAGGAACAAAAGATTGCTACTGGCTTTCGGCAAGCTGGCAACGGCCTGGTTGACCTCATCAAAAGAGAGTTCGCCCCATTGGGCGGTAAACCACTCCAGATTGCCGGAAGAGGTCGGGCTGGCTTCGTGAACGATGTACTGCCCGTCATTGACATAGCGGCCATAGACGTAAGGATGCGCTTCGTGGTCGCGCAGGCCGTGAGCGATCCCGCTGGTGACAGCCCAGGTCCCCATCACCGCGTTGAGGGTGTGTTCATCTTCGATCCCGGCGCAGAGTGCGGTGGAAACCACATCAAACAGACCGCCGACGACGGGTGTACCCGCCGCCAGACCGGTTATGGCAGCCGTTTGAGCGGTGATTTCCCCGCATATTTCTGCTGAACCGACAATGGGCGGTAGCGCATTGTCGACTTCACTGATGCCCAGCCACTGGGTCAGACGCGGGTCGTACTGACCTGTCGTCATGTTGTAGAGATTTGACTCGGAGATGTTGCTCTCTTCGCAGCCTTTCACGCCGGTTAAACACCAGCGCAGGTAGTCATGGCCCATCATGACGCAGCCGATTTGCGCGTAGCGTTGCGGTTCATTTTCTTTCACCCAGCGCAGGAGGGATGCGGGATGTCCGGTCCACAATGTCTGGCGGGTGATCGGGTAGAGCTGTGCGGGGATCCCATCCTGCTGCCAGCGCTGAACGATGTCCATCGCCCGTCGGTCGGAAGAGAGAATGGCATTACCCAGCGGCTTATCCTGTTTATCAAGAAGGAACAGTCCCTTGCCCTGAGCGGAGATACCGACGCCTTTGATTTGTTCACCGGATACGCCGGTGCGTTTCAACAGCCCGGCAATGGTGGCGATACACTGTTGCCACAGTTGGCGCATATCGCGTTCGGCGTAACCCGGTAATGGCGATACGGTCTGCAACGATTGACGGTTAATTCCATGCTCATGACCTTTGGCATCATACAAACCAGCTTTCAGATACGTACCGCCACAATCGATCCCCAGCCAAAAGGTCTCTCTATCACTCATCTTTGTTATCTCATTTTTGCCGGATGGCGCTGTGCGTATCCGGCCTTGGGTATTTATTGGTTTTGTAGGCCCGGTGAGCGCAGCGCCCCCGGGCATTGTTTCAGGCTGTGCGTTTATGTGGATTCAGTGTCTTTAGCGGAGCTGCGCCCGCATCGCATTTCGCCGGCAGCAGCAGCGCCATCAGCGCGGCCAGAGCCAGTGAGACGGCCAGGCAGTAAACGCCAGCATCTTTGCTGTACAGGGTGATAAGTACGCCGACCGCGTAAGGACCGCAGAAACCGCCAAGGTTCCCCAACGCATTGATGACCCCACGTGCGCCACCGGCCATTTCCGCGCTGAACAAACGCGCCGGAATAGTCCAGAACACCCCCGCGGCTGATTGCAGGAAGAATCCGCAGCCAACCAGCGCGGCATAAGCCAGCCAGACGTTATTTTTCAGCGCTACAGAGAGGAACATGCACAGGGCAAAGCCAATCAGCGGCAGGCAGACGAACAGCTTGCGTTTACCGGTCCGGTCAGAGAGGGAAGAGAACAGGAACATCCCGGCAATCGCGCCGACGTACGGCAGAATAGCGAGCATGCCAACTTGCCCCATGCTGCTGTGGGTCAACTCTTTGAGGATGGTCGGCAGCCACAGGGTGTAACCATAAATCCCGGTCTGATAGAAGAAGTTCAGGGCGATAAGCTGCCACATGGTTTTGTCGGACAACACCGCGCCCAGAGAGGCATTTTTGACCTCTGTTCCGGCAATCGCTTTTTGCTCGGCGGCCAGGGTTTCTACCAGGTAATTTTTCTCCGCCTCAGAGATCCAGCGCGCTTCCTGCGGACGGTCGTAAACGGTATAGGCCCACAGCACCAGAACGACGACGGAGAGTAAACCTTCAATGATGAACAGCCAGCGCCAGTCGAGTACGGTGATTATCCAGCCCGAGAGCGGGGCGGTAATGATCCCGGCAATAGGCACAAACATAATCACAATCGCATTGGCGCGACCGCGTTCGGCGTCGGGGAACCAGTTACTGATCATCGTCAGCACCACCGGCAGCATGCCGCCTTCGGCCACGCCGAGTAAGAAACGCAAAACCAGCAGTTGATACTGATTAGTGATCAATCCCGTCAGAACGGAAATAACCGCCCAGGCAACCAGCGACCAGCCGATAAATTTCTTGCCGCTGCCGTGTACGGCAATTTTTCCGCCGGGAACCTGTAAAAACAGATAACCGATGAAGAAAATTCCCCCGGCCAGACCGGCCATGGTGGCGGAAATACCTAATTCCTCATCCATACCGCCGGGCATCGCAAATGCGATATTAACGCGGTCCATATAAGAGATAATACAAGCGATCAGAATCGGGGGAATAATCCGCAGCCAGCGCTGACGGGGTATATCTTTGAGTGTAGGGCGAGAGGTCATGTTCATATTAATATTCTCGTAGAGTAGTATGTTATTTTTATAGTTTTGCTTTGTTTAATGCAGCGATGCCGTCGCGTAATATCGCTACGCGATGGGACACATCTGCATTGGCATTTATTTCCAGCAATTTAATACCGGCAAATTGCAATAGTTCGGTTCCTGCACAGGTGAATAATTCGCGGGCACGATCGGCGGTCATCAGGCTCTGCGGGCAGAAAGGAGCAAACGGCGCGTGCAGGTCCTGCCACTCGCCGTATTCTCCTGTAATCGTCGTGCCGGAGAACATCAGCGCGCCCAGTTTCCCGGCCCGTTGGGCCTGCTGCGTGTGGGCCAGCGGCAGGGCGAGGTCCTGCCCTTCAATCGCCGATCGCGCCCAGTTAATACACACGCTGATGTCGTAACCGGCGATCGCGTCCAGTACGTTTTCTAACGGTAAAAATCCTTTGCGTGGCGCGGGGCCAGTCATAGCATCGCAATGTTCCAGCACCAGATCGCAGGACCAGTCCCAACGGGTAATTTCCTGGAGCGAACGGGCAAACGCGTCGGTGGCCTGAGCGACATTTGGGTTGCTTGCCAGCGGAGCGGCATGCAGTTCAAGGGCGATTATTTTCCCGGCGCTGGCCGCATTAATACGGTTGATTTTCTGGTGCAGATGGCGGTAATACGCCACACAGGCCTGACGCTGCTCTTCGTCGCTGGAGGCCAGCCCAAAACCGCTATTGATGCCGCGACGGCGCATGGTCTCCATAATCGCTGTGACCACGATTTGCCACTCGCCTGGCGTATGGCGCAATAACCACTCGTCACCTAACGGATGCAGATGCTCAAGGCAGGGCTGCTCCAGTCCGCGAATATCCGGGGTATCGGAGAGTTGACGCCAGAATTCCTTCTCTTCCTCTTCACTCTTTTGGTGAAATGAGGGTGCACAAGGGTACGCACCGATAATATAACCGGTAGTGTTAGCTTTCATTTTTGTGCTCCTTTTATAAAACTGAAATAGCAACCTTCACGACTATTTTGCGGATCGGCGTGGCGACAGTTTTATGACATGCGGGGCGATGAACATCCTGCGGGAAAAATATGGCGTAACTTCCCGGAATCATTTCAATAAAAGATTCATGTTCACTGGCGTGATAAAAAATAATATCGCGCTGTGCTAATAACGATTCGCTGATTTCGTTATTTCCGGTATCAATGGCGATACCGATTTTTTCTTCACCCCAGGCTAAAAACTGAATATCCAGATAGCGACGATGTACTTCAGGGCGATTTTCGGCAGCGTCACGCGTGGTTAAATCGATAATCTGCGCGAAGATATTTTTACCCTCGATCTCCACCACGCCCGGCTCAAGTTTGCGGAAATCCGTGGTGCGCAGGAAGTCGAGCGCTCTTTCAATCGCCTCGGGCAAACGACACGGATTAGGCTGTGAGATATGTCCAAAGATCATGGGGTTGCTCCTTACAGCGTCTGAATTTTTGCCCAGACGCTGTCATCAACGGTGATGCCGTTACGGCGATTTTCTTCCAGTAGCTTTGTAAACTCGTGGCCAGGCAGACGAACAGGCGTGTTTTCATCAGCGCGTTCGGCGGTGGTGATGAAATCCATAATCCGCTGGAGTTTCGCATCGCGCGTGGCGCCATCGATCAGCTTATCCACTTCAATGGCGATGAAAATCTGCGAAACGCCATATTCGTCGCTGTTATCCTGAGTGACCTCCGCAACAGAAGAGCCGTCAGAAAGCAGGGTGGCGATCATATCCAGCACAATCGACAGACCTGAACCTTTCCAGTAACCCATTGGCAGAATGCGACGATTTTTTTCGATAACGCCAGGCTCTTTGGTGAGATTACCTTCATCGTCAAAGCCACCGTCTACCGGCAGTTCGCGACCGGCCAGGCGATTCACTTCCAGCATGCCGTAGGAGAACATCGACATCGACATATCAACCATGGTGATTGGCGTGGAGGGGATCGCGACAATCAGCGGGTTAGTGCCAATGCGGCACTCCTTTGAACCCCACGGCGGCATGACGGCAATTGAGTTGGTCCAGCAGATACCAATGTAACCTTTCTCCGCGGCCTGCCAGCCATAGCTGCCGCCGCGCATCCAGTGGTTGGCGTTACGTAGCGCCACCAGACCAATACCGTGATCGGAGGCCAATTCAATGGCTCGGTCCATCATCTTTTTCGCCGTCAGATTGCCGATCGAACGCCGGGCATCCCATTGCTCAATCGCCCCCAGGCTGGTGATGCGCTGTGGTTTGGCTTCAGGAATGATGTCGCCGTTATCCAGTTGCTGAATGAAGCGGGGAAAACGGTTGACGCCATGCGAATAGACGCCGGATTCGGTGGTGCGGGCGAACATTTCTGCACAGGCATCTGCGGTTTCAGCGGCGATACCGCGTGCCAGCAGTACCCGATTGAACGCATCTTTTAACTGTTCAAAGGTGACTTTCATTCCTGTTTCCTTGTTTAAATTTGATCGCTTTTTTATCTCTAAATTTCACTATGCGAAATCTGATTTCAAATATAGCGATCAAAATTTAACAGATCAACGGGGTGGCCTGTTTTTTAAAATCTGCAAAATCAAACAGTTGTGTTTTTTCGGTTCAGATCGTGAACTGAAACACACTTTGCGCTACCATCAGAGCGCGACGAAAAGGGGAGCGGAAAAAATGGGCACAAAAGAGAGTGAAATGACGCAAGACAAAGAGAGGCCAGCCGGAAGTCAGAGCCTGTTCCGTGGTTTGATGTTGATTGAGATCCTGAGCAACTATCCGAATGGGTGCCCGCTGGCCCACCTGTCTGAACTGGCGGGGCTGAACAAAAGTACCGTGCATCGACTCTTGCAAGGATTGCAATCCTGCGGCTATGTCACACCCGCACCCGCTGCGGGCAGCTATCGGCTGACCACTAAATTTATCGCCGTTGGGCAGAAGGCGCTGTCGTCACTGAATATCATCCATGTCGCCGCGCCGCACCTTGAAGCGCTGAATATTGCCACCGGCGAAACTATCAACTTCTCCAGCCGTGAAGATGATCACGCTATTTTGATCTATAAGCTCGAGCCGACGACGGGCATGCTGCGTACCCGCGCCTATATCGGCCAGCATATGCCGCTGTACTGCTCCGCGATGGGCAAAATCTATATGGCGTTTGGACATGCGGATTACGTGGCGTCCTACTGGGAGAGCCATCAGGAGCTGATTCAGCCGCTGACCCGCAATACCATCACTGGTTTACCGGCGATGTACGATGAACTGGCGCAAATCCGCGAAAGCAGTATGGCGATGGATCGGGAAGAGAACGAGCTGGGGGTTTCCTGTATTGCCGTGCCGGTGTTTGATATTCACGGTCGGGTGCCATATTCGGTGTCGATTTCACTTTCTACCTCGCGTCTGAAGCAGGTAGGGGAAAAGAATTTACTCAAGCCGCTACGCGAAACCGCTCAGGCAATTTCCAATGAGCTGGGCTTTACCGTTCGCGATTAGGCGCGTGCCTGACATCGTTCAGTCACCTGACAAAATTTAACCGTTTCCCCTGTCCGATCAAGGCAGCAGGGAGTCTCTCTCTGGCAATCTGTGGTTTTCACTCTGACGGAGGGGGCAATGAACGAGTTTATTATGGCGGATGCGGCAAAATGTATTGGGTGTCGTACCTGCGAAGTTGCCTGCGTTGTCGCACATCAGGAAAATCAGGATTGCGCATCGGTCTCCTCTGAGGCGTTTATCCCGCGGATTCGGGTGATTAAAGACGACGCTTTTACGACGGCAGTTGCCTGTCATCAGTGCGAAGATGCTCCCTGCGCTAACGTGTGCCCAACCCACGCAATTCGTCGTGAACATGGACATATCTTCGTTGAACAGGCGCAGTGTATTGGCTGTAAAAGCTGCATGATCGCGTGTCCGTTTGGGGCGATGAACGTTGTCGCACGAACGTCACGGGCGCAGGCGATAAAATGTGATTTGTGCTGGCATCGCGAGACGGGACCTGCATGTGTAGAAGCCTGCCCGACCAGTGCCTTGCAGTGTATTGATGCTGTCAGTATGCAGCGACAGCGTCTGCGTTCGCTGCCGCTGTGAAGCGACCCGACCCGCGCTCGGGTCGGGATTTGCGTTAGCCTTCCAGCCAGGCGCGCTCGATCTCTTCCGCCAGAATCTTCACGCCAGCCTCGATTTTCTCCGGCTCCGGAACGTAATTCATGCGCATGCACTGATGGGTATGCGGCCAGGGTTTATCCAGCCCCGGGAAGAAGTAGTCACCGGGAACCATCAGTACGCCGCGCGCTTTCAGGCGCTGATACAGCAGCTCGGTGGTGATCGGCAAATCTTTGAACCATAACCACAGGAAAATCGCCCCTTCTGGTTTGTGGATGAGGCAGCGATCTTCAGGTAAATATCGACGAATGATCGCAATTGTCTGCTGAACGCGCTGGTAATAAAACGGTTTGATCACCGTCTCAGAAAGGCGCAGAAGATCGTTACGTTTAATCATTTCGCACATCATCGCCGGTCCCATTCCGCCGGGCGCAAGGCTGATAATGCCATTCATATTGGTGATGGCGGTGATGATCTTTTCATTGGCGATAATGATGCCGCAGCGGGAGCCTGGCAGACCCAGCTTAGAAAGGCTCATGCACAGCACAATGTTGGGGTTCCACAGCGGCCGGGCTTCGCTAAAAATGATGCCAGGGAACGGCACGCCATACGCGTTATCGATCACCAACGGGATACCGTGCTGGTTGGCCAGCCGATCCAGCTTCATCAGCTCTTCGTCGGTGATCACGTTGCCTGTCGGGTTAGTCGGGCGCGACACGCAGATCATCCCCGTTTCTTCACCGATGTGCAGATGTTCAAAATCAACGTGATACTTAAACTGGCCTTCTGGTAACAGTTCGATGTTTGGGCGTGCAGAGACAAAGAGTTCTTCTTCCAGCCCGGCATCGGCATAGCCAATATATTCCGGCGCTAATGGGAACAACACTTTTTGCGTTGTTCCGTCGGCGCGGCGTCCGGCGAAAAGATTGAATAAGTAGAAAAATGCGCTCTGACTGCCATTTGTCAGTGCAATATTTTGTGGCTCGATATCCCAACCCTGCTTCTCACGTAGCAGTTTCGCCAACTCGGCCAGTAGCTCGGTTTTACCTTGTGGACCGTCATAATTGCAAAGCGCATCAGCGGCTTTGCCGTTTTCCAGCATATCTGCCAGCAGGGACTGAAAGTAATTTTTCATCTCTGGGATTTGCGCCGGATTACCGCCGCCGAGCATGATGGCGCCTGGTGTGCGTAAGCCATCGTTGAGGTCCTCCATCAGGCGTGTGATGCCTGAATGGCGGGTAAATTTGTCGCCAAAAAGTGAGAATGTCATAGCAGGTGGTCTGTCGAGCTGAGTAGTAAAGTGGCTAACCATAGCGCTACCTATGGCGGGGTGCAAATCAGGGGCATCAGGCTGGATTGATGTTTTGTGCTGCAAATTTTTGTCGGGCTGGTGTTTTATCGTGAATTTGGCTTCTCGCATCAGCGAGTACGAGAAGCCCGTCAGGATCAGGGCTGACCGGCCCACACCACCATAACTTTATCGTTGCCATGTTCACGGACGAATCCGTACCCCTGCTTCAATGTCAGTGTGGTTTGTTTACCGGCGCCAATGGCGGGATGTCTGGCCCTGAAGTGGCTGATACGTTGCCAGTGTGCGACGCTGGCGGCAGATTTCCCGGTCACGTCCTGCCAGTTCATCTCTGAGCGCGTACCCTGCAAGGGATCGGACCCCGTGGGGCCGAAAGGCCGGGCCGACTCGTCACCGTAAAACAGTTGTACTGCCCCAGGCGCCAGCAGCAATAGCTCGGCGGCTTTGTCTCCACCCTCGCGAAACAGCCGGGTATCATGGGAGGAGAGATAGCTCAGAACGTTGAAATCCTGCAGTTTTTCCGCCATCTGTTGCCAGGTGAGATCCATATTTGCCAGACAATCAACGGCTTTCGCCGCCTGCTCCTGATAGTCGAAATTGATCATCGCGTCGAAACCGTGACGATAATAGTCGCTTTGCATGACGCCGTGACCCCAGGCTTCACCGGTCATCCAGAAGGGTTTATCATCCAGCGCTTTGTCCGGGTGGGCTTTCTTCCATTCGACCAGCGCCGCGCTGGCCTGTGTTTTGAGCTGCTGCCAGGCGGGAAGCTCGACGTGTTTGGCGGTATCGACCCGAAAGCCGTCAATTCCGTAATCGCGCACCCACTGACTGAGCCAGTGGGTCAGATAATCACGGGGCGTGTAGCCGGCGATCGCTTTAGCGTGAGTATCCGGTTTGTGCTGATAAAAATTAGGCAGGCCGGAAGGCGTGGTGGATTCGGTTTTCAGATCGGGCAGGAAAGCCAGCGACATGGTCAGGTCGTCAAAACCTGGGTTGTCGTAATCGCCAATATCGGTGCGGATCCAGTTTTTGCCCCACCATTTTTCCCAACCGGCTTTATCGCTGAAGTTGATGTAATCATTAAAGCTATGCCAGCTCTGCCCGGCAGTTGGCTTCCAGCCCGTCCAGCGTTCGCCGAGCGTGTTTTTCAGCTCATCGCCTGATAAGTACAGCGCCCCAAACTGATATTCCTGCATATCCGCCAGCGTGGCGTAGCCAGTATGGTTCATCACGACATCAAACAGGACACGGATGCCGCGCTGGTGAGCGCCGTCAACCAGCTCGCGCAGATCGTTTTCGTTGCCCATATTGGCGTCGAGCGTGGTCCAGTCCTGAGTGTAGTAGCCATGGTAGGCGTAGTGGGGGAAATCGCCTTTGGTGCCACCGCCGACCCAGCCGTGGATTTGCTCAAACGGCGCGCTGATCCATAACGCATTGACGCCCAGTTGTTGCAGATAGTCGAGTTTGCTGGCAAGACCGCGTAAATCGCCGCCGTGGAAGGTGCCAATTTCCTGCATACCGTCGTTGCGCCGACCGTAGCTGTGGTCGTTGCCCGGATCGCCATTCACAAAGCGGTCCGTCAGGACGAAATACACCGTCGCGTTATGCCAGTCGAAAGCGGCGGGGGCGTCGGTTTCCGCTCGTTCCAGCAGCAACAACCCGTTACTGGTTGCGGCGGGCTGCAGGGTAATCGACCCGTTTTTTACCGTCGCCGTTTGGTTGCTGTAGTAGTCGCGCACCACGGCGCCTTCCGGGAAGGTCTGACTGACGTCCAGCGTTAATGGCGAACCATCCCATTTCGGACACTGGCGAATTTGGCTACTGACGGGGTCTGCGGCGCTTTTGACTGAGAGCATCAGCGTTGGCGTGCCGGAGCGGGTATCGACTTCCAGCGTGTAATCGCCGTCCTTGAATAAACGCCACTGCGGCGGCGCGCCTTCACAAGGTTTAAGCGACAGCATCTGGTTGAGTTTTATCGCGTCAGCTGGCTGCCAGCACTGTTGGTCAAAATTCAGAATTAAAGGACGAGTACCCTTCGTCAACGCTGCATGGCTGACGAATTTACCCGTACCTTCCGCTTCGAAGGCGGGAAGTCCCTGAGAAGTCCATGTTGAGGCGATGGCAATGCCGGGCATTAGCGCCAGCGCAACGGCGGCAAGTTTCATAATGCTGTCCTTGATGCTGCGATTTTAGCCAGTTTGCCAGTGAAATCATGCCGGAAACTCCTCCTTTGAGGTGATTCCGCCAGGAGGAGAAGTGAGGGTGAGCTAATGCGCGCAAAAAATGAACTAATTTTGCGATAACCCCCACATTTTCATCAAATTAATGGCAGCCCGAATCGTTAACGCGTGACATAGTTTCAGAATTGGACTATTCCTTTGGGTGCTCTTGACCGTTATTTTTGATATGATTTGAGATTCATCTCTCATTTTTTTGAAAAATATAAGGTGTTGGAATGTATAAATCCGACCAGGAGACCTAATGATATTGACTCCCATTCGACGATATGGGGCAATGATTCTTATGTTACTCACCGTTGCATTTTCGGGTGAGGCGCTGGCAAAGACACACACGGCGACAACGAGTCACAAGCCCCAGGTAATCAAGGCAAGTAATAAACAGGTTAGCAGTAAACAAGAGTATTCTCGCAATAGTGCAAAGAGTAGTTCACTTCCTGATTTGCGAAAATACCCTTCCGGAACACCAAGGAAAAAAGCGTTTCTCCGGACGGTTATGCCTTATATTACCAGTCAAAATGCTGCCATTACGGCGGATCGTAACTGGCTGATTTCAAAACAGTACCAGAATCGCTGGTCACCGACAGAGCGTACGCGGATGAAAGACATCGCTAAGCGCTATAAGGTGAGCTGGTCTGGCAACACGCGTAAAATTCCGTGGAACACGCTGCTTGAGCGTGTAGACATTATCCCGACCAGTATGGTGGCAACCATGGCTGCGGCTGAAAGCGGCTGGGGGACGTCGAAGCTGGCGCGGAGCAACAACAACCTGTTTGGCATGAAATGTGGCAAAGGGCGTTGTAATAATGCCCCTGGTAAGGTGAAAGGCTACTCACAGTTTGAATCAGTGAAAGAGTCAGTCAATGCCTATGTCATTAACCTGAATACGCACCCAGCTTACTCTTCTTTCCGGAAGTCACGTGCGCAACTGCGTAAAGCCGATCAGGAAGTCACCGCTACCGCGATGATCCATAAGCTGAAGGGTTATTCCACTAAGGGACAGAGCTACAACAACTATCTGTTCGCAATGTATCAGGATAACCAGCGCTTAATTGCCGCGCATATGTAACGTGTGCTAATCCGGTCTACAAGTCATCTCGTAGGCCGGATCAGACGAAGCCGCCATCCGGCAATTCCCTCTATAGCAACACTTCACTATTCACATCGCGATACTCTTTTGGCGTCGTGTCGTATTCTTTCTTGAAGACGGAATAGAAGTACTGCAGTGATGGATAGCCGCACATTTGTGAAATTTCGTTGATCGACAGCGTGGTGGAAATCAACAGGCTGCGCGCTTTTTCCAGCTTTTCGGCATGAATCACCGCATGGATAGTTTCTCCGACCTCTTCTTTAAAACGTTTCTCCAGATTCGACCGCGAAATCCCCACTGAATCCAGCACCTGTTCGACTTTAATGCCTTTGCAGGCATGGTTGCGGATAAAGTGCATCGCCTGAATCACCGCCGGATCGGTCAATGAACGGTAGTCAGTTGAACGGCGTTCAATGACGCGCACTGGCGGGACCAGTATGCGTTGCAGCGGTAGTTCTTCATTCGCCAGTAACCGGTGCAGAAGCTTAGCGGCCTGATACCCCATCTGCCTGGCCCCCTGAGCAACGGATGACAGCGCCACCCTCGACAGGTAACGGGTCAGTTCTTCGTTGTCGATTCCAATCACGCACAGTTTTTCCGGGACCGGAATATGCAGGTGTTCGCAAGCTTGCAGAATGTGCCGCGCTCGCGCGTCGGTGACGGCGATAATGCCGGTTTGCGGCGGCAGAGTTTGCAGCCAGTCCGCCAGACGATTTTGCGCGTGCTGCCAGTTTTCCGGCGCGGTTTCCAGTCCCTGATAGACAACACCACGGTATTTTTCTTTAGCGACCAATTGGCAAAACGCATATTCACGTTCAGCCGCCCAGCGTTTGCCGCTTGAAGCGGGCAGTCCGTAGAACGCGAACCGGTTGATTCCTTTTTCTTTCAGATGCAGGAAAGCGCTTTCTACCAGCGCGTGGTTATCGGTGGCAATGTAATGCACCGGCGGATAATCCTGTTCCGCATGGTAGGAACCCCCGACGCCGATGATAGGAACATCCACATCGGCAAGTAATTGTGCAATGTCATCATCGTCATAATCGGCAATAACACCATCGCCTAACCAGTCTTTAATATTATCAATGCGGGCGCGGAAATCTTCCTCAATGAATATATCCCACTCTGATTGTGATGCCTGTAAATATTCACCCACCCCTTCTACCACCTGGCGGTCGTAGGCTTTATTGGCATTAAATAATAGAGTGATGCGGTGACGTTTATCAAACATAAGAATCTGTCCTGGAAGGTTAACGTGGCCTGTCGATACTAGCAAAACCGCAGGGACGACTGCTTGATGAAGCGTGACAAATTTTTATTTTCTTAATGCTACGCAAAATTCACATACTGAACGCGGGATGACAATTGCCATTTTTTATCTGCGCATTACGGTTTTTTGTTTAATGATTAACCTTCGATCGCGATCGCTTTTTTAATTCTCTTTTCAATGCGCTTTTTTGGGAGCCAGCGCACGTTTGGGTATTCTCTTAATGGCGGTGTGAAATAACGTAATTGAGCAATAAATCAGGAAATTCCAGTATAGCTATATCGCAGTTTACTTGCCGTATTACCTGATTATGGAGCTTATTATGCAGGCTTATTTCGACCAACTCGATCGTGTTCGTTTTGAAGGGACTAAAACTACTAACCCGCTCGCATTTCGCCATTACAACCCTGACGAAATCGTGTTGGGCAAACGCATGGAAGATCATCTGCGTTTTGCCGCCTGCTATTGGCATACATTCTGCTGGAACGGTGCGGACATGTTCGGCATGGGCGCTTTCGATCGTCCGTGGCAGCAGCCCGGAGAAGCACTGGAGCTGGCGAAACGCAAAGCGGATGTCGCATTTGAGTTCTTTCACAAGCTGAACGTCCCTTACTACTGCTTCCATGACGTGGATGTCTCGCCGGAAGGCGCGTCGCTGAAAGAGTACAAAAACAACTTTGCGCAGATGGTTGATGTACTGGCGGCAAAACAGGAACAAAGTGGGGTCAAGCTGCTGTGGGGAACGGCAAACTGCTTCACCAATCCACGCTACGGCGCGGGCGCGGCCACTAACCCGGACCCGGAAGTGTTCAGCTGGGCTGCCACACAGGTAGTCACGGCGATGGATGCCACGCACAAGCTAGGCGGTGAAAACTACGTTCTGTGGGGCGGCCGTGAAGGCTATGAAACGCTGCTGAATACCGATCTGCGTCAGGAACGTGAGCAGATTGGCCGCTTTATGCAGTTGGTGGTAGAGCACAAACACAAAACGGGTTTCCAGGGCACTTTGCTTATCGAACCGAAGCCGCAGGAACCGACCAAACACCAATACGACTACGATGCGGCGACCGTTTATGGGTTCCTCAAGCAGTTCGGCCTGGAAAAAGAGATCAAACTGAATATCGAAGCCAACCACGCCACGCTGGCGGGTCACTCATTCCATCATGAAATCGCCACTGCTATCGCGCTGGGTCTGTTTGGTTCTGTCGATGCCAACCGCGGTGACGCACAGTTGGGATGGGATACTGACCAGTTCCCAAATAGCGTAGAAGAGAATGCGTTGGTGATGTACGAAATCCTCAAAGCGGGCGGCTTCACCACCGGCGGTCTGAACTTTGACGCCAAAGTTCGTCGTCAGAGCACCGATAAATACGATTTGTTCTATGGTCATATTGGCGCAATGGATACCATGGCGCTGTCGCTGAAAATTGCGGCCCGTATGATTGAGGACGGTGGTCTGGATCAGCGTGTGGCCAAGCGTTACGCTGGTTGGAATGGTGAGCTGGGCCAGCAAATTCTGAAAGGGCAGATGACGCTGACGGAAATTGCGCAGTACGCTGAACAACATAATCTGGCGCCAGTGCATCAGAGCGGCCATCAGGAACTGCTGGAAAATCTGGTAAACCATTATTTGTTCGACAAATAACAGGTTTCTGAGAACGTCCGTAAGCCCGGAAAGCCACGCGCTGCCGGGCCTTTCTTTAAGGAACGATACGCTATGTATATCGGGATAGATCTTGGCACCTCAGGCGTAAAGGCCATTCTGCTGAATGAGCAGGGCGATGTGATCGCTTCGCAAACGGAGAAACTCACGGTCTCGCGTCCGCATCCGTTATGGTCAGAGCAGGACCCTGAACAATGGTGGCTGGCAACGGATCGCGCCGTAAAAGCGCTGGGCCAGCAGCATTCGCTCAGTGAGGTGAAAGCGTTAGGGATTGCCGGCCAGATGCACGGCGCGACGTTACTGGACAAGCAACAGAAAGTATTACGTCCCGCAATCCTGTGGAACGATGGCCGCTGCGCTGAAGAGTGCGTAATGCTGGAGAACCTGGTTCCGCAGTCTCGTGCTATCACCGGCAACCTGATGATGCCTGGTTTTACCGCGCCAAAGTTGCTGTGGGTGCAACGTCACGAGCCGGAGATTTTCAGCCGGGTAGATAAAGTGTTGCTGCCGAAAGATTACCTGCGTCTGCGTATGACCGGCGATTTTGCCAGCGATATGTCTGATGCGGCAGGTACGATGTGGCTGGATGTCGCCAAACGTGACTGGAGTGATGTCATGCTGGCGGCCTGTAAGCTGTCTCGTGCGCATATGCCTGCGCTATACGAAGGTTGTGCGATTACCGGAACATTGCTGCCAGAAGTCGCCCGGGACTGGGGAATGAATGAGGTTGCGGTCGTTGCCGGGGGCGGTGATAACGCGGCGGGAGCAGTCGGCGTAGGCATGATGAATGCCGGTCAGGCGATGCTTTCGTTGGGTACATCCGGCGTCTATTTTGCGGTAAGCGACGGCTTCCTCAGTAAGCCGGAAAGCGCGGTCCACAGTTTTTGTCATGCCTTGCCGGAGCGATGGCACCTGATGTCCGTGATGCTGAGCGCGGCATCCTGCCTGGATTGGGCGGCGAAATTAACCGGACTGGCGAGCGTACCGGCATTGATCGACGCAGCGCAACAAGCGAATGCAGACGCCGAACCAGTCTGGTTTTTACCTTATCTGTCCGGTGAACGTACGCCGCATAATAACCCGCAGGCGAAGGGCGTATTTTTCGGTCTGACGCATCAGCATGGTCCGGCAGAACTGGCGCGGGCGGTACTGGAAGGTGTGGGTTTTGCGCTGGCCGACGGCATGGATGTCGTGCATGCGTGCGGTGTACAGCCAGCCAGCATTACGCTCATTGGCGGCGGGGCTCGCAGCGAATACTGGCGTCAGATGCTGTCTGATATCAGCGGGTTGCAACTGGATTATCGTACCGGCGGCGATGTCGGTCCTGCACTCGGTGCGGCGCGCCTGGCGCAAATTGCCATGAACCCGCAAAAGCCGTTATCAGACATGCTGCCTCAGCTTACGCTGGAACAGGCGCATTATCCTGATGCTGAGCGCCATGCGCTCTACCAACAGCGTCGGGAAACCTTCCGTCGTATTTATCAGCAATTACAGCCGCTGATGTCCTGACGACCTTCCCCTCTGGATAACAGAGGGGATTGATAAAATATATATTTTAATCTAATAAATAATTGATACACGTGGATTTATTCTGAAAATCCAGTGTGGTGGCATTTTTCTGTGTTGTCTTTAGCGGGTTATTCATATTGTACCCATGATGGATAAGGAGATCCCAATGAAGACCACCAGGCTGTTGCCATGGATATTATTCTTCTCTGGCATACTGATTTACGTTGTTGGCTTATGGCATGCCTGCCCGTTATTGAGTGGCAAAGGCTATTTTTTGGGTGCGCTGATGACGGGAATGTTCGTGACGTATGCTTATCAGCGAGCTGTAAATCTTAATCAGAATGACGAATGCTTCACCTCCATATGCAAGATGGTGGCGTTGATAACGCTGGGACTACTGCTGGTAGGGATATGGAATATTCCGTTAGCGCCCATCGAAAAGGGGCTATACCCGGCAGCATTCTTCGTGTGTTTGGTCGGACAAGTTTTACTGCTGCGTCCAGGGCAGAATGAACAAAACGGTGAGTCTTAACTCACCAGCCTGCGTGTATCAATGCGCTGCAACAGTATGGATAACAGCAGGCTACCCGCCAGCGTGGCGCTAAAAATCCATAGCATATCCAGCGGCGGCCAGTTCTTGAGTTCTAAACCGTTGGTGCGCAGCGCGTGAATGATCAGCGCATGAAAGCCATAAATACCCAACGAGTGACGGGAAATAAGGCCCAATACCGGCAGAGTGCGCGTGCTGAGCGTGTTTTTGACCAGCGTCAGGAGCGAGACGGCGCAAATAAATACTGCCGGGCCGCAGTAGAGGTACCAGGTATCGGCAAAATTGCCTCGCCAGCGCAGTTCATGCAACGTGCCTCGAGAGATAACAAACACGGCGACGATGAACAACGCTGCACAGAGCCAGGTGAGCGAACGTTTCTGTGTATCCATCATGCCAATCGCCCTTCCCAGCATGCCGTACAGGATGTAATAGAAAGTGTCGCCACTGATGTACAGGTTGATGGGAAGCCACTCAAAACCGCCAATTTTTTGTGAGACGGTGTTGGGATTGGCAATCACCCCAGTCACTACCATGAGCGCCAGCAGCATCTTGCCGCTGATATTTTTCACCTGTATCAGCGGGGAAACCAGGTAGATGACGGCAATGGCGAAGAAAAACCACAGGTGATAGAACACCGGCTTTTGCAGCAGGTTTTTCAGCGACAGCTCAGCGTTGATCGAGGTAAACAACAGAATATAGGCCAGCGACACGCTGCTGTAAAAAAGAATGCACAGCGCGATGCGCGTGAAATGGCGCGGTTTGGCGCTGCGTTCGCCAAAAAACAGATAACCCGAAATCATAAAGAACAACGGTACGCTGACGCGAGAGGCGGAATTGAGCACATTGGCCAGATCCCAATTAAACGGGCTGACGCTGTGCGCATTGGTGATGTACCAGGTTGTGGTGTGGATCATCACGACCATTAAACAAGCTATTCCGCGCAGGTTATCAATCCAGAAAATTTTGGGCTGCATCAGTTCCTCTGTCTCCATTAAAAAAAGTCTGACCGATTTTTTGCGAGCGTAACTCACTGGAATAATCTGAGTTTTTACGCTAAAGCTTGAGATGGTCTGATGAGATTCTCAAAATAAGATCCGTTTCCAGACACTAATAATAAGACTGACCAGCAAACCAGGCGGTAATAAAATGATGATGAAGTATTTCTTTCCCGCGCTCGCTATCTTTTTGTTGGCGGCGTGCGCCGACACACAGCCGCCTGCACCTGCGCAGAAGGCGCAAAAGGTGAATGCCGCACGTTCGCTCGATATGGCGGCATTGTGCAAAAGTGAAGCGGCAGAGCTTTATAACACCGGCGCGCAGAAAATTGATATCGCCGGCCTGGAACAATTCCAGGGCAGCTATGAAATGCGCGGTTCGACCTTCCGTAAAGAGAGTTTTGTCTGCTCTTTTGATGCAAACGGGCAGTTTTTGCACCTTTCCATGCGCTAAGTTCCCCCTTTTTCCCGTTTCGTACTGTATATCTTGCAGCCAGCGGGTATACTGACCGCTTCCTTTAAATCCACACGTATCCAGCACGAAATAATATGCAAAAGTTTGATACCAGGACCTTCCAGGGCTTGATCCTGACCTTACAGGATTACTGGGCTCGCCAGGGCTGCACCATCGTTCAACCATTGGACATGGAAGTCGGCGCGGGGACATCTCACCCAATGACCTGCCTGCGTGCGCTGGGGCCGGAACCGATGGCGACTGCGTATGTGCAGCCTTCTCGTCGTCCGACCGACGGCCGCTATGGCGAAAACCCGAACCGCTTACAGCACTACTATCAGTTCCAGGTAGTGATTAAGCCGTCTCCGGACAACATTCAGGAGCTGTACCTGGGTTCTCTGAAAGAGCTGGGTATGGACCCGACCATTCACGACATCCGTTTCGTGGAAGATAACTGGGAGAACCCGACGCTGGGTGCCTGGGGGCTGGGTTGGGAAGTGTGGCTGAACGGTATGGAAGTCACGCAGTTCACCTACTTCCAGCAGGTTGGTGGTCTGGAATGTAAACCTGTGACCGGGGAAATTACCTACGGTCTGGAACGTCTGGCCATGTACATTCAGGGCGTAGACAGCGTTTACGACCTGGTCTGGAGCGACGGCCCGCTGGGTAAAACCACTTACGGCGACGTGTTCCATCAGAACGAAGTGGAGCAATCCACCTATAACTTCGAATACGCCGACGTGGACTTCCTGTTCACCTGCTTCGAGCAGTACGAGAAAGAAGCGCAGCAGCTGCTGGCGCTGGAAAACCCACTGCCGCTGCCTGCGTATGAACGTATTCTGAAAGCCGCTCATAGCTTCAACCTGCTGGATGCGCGTAAAGCCATCTCCGTCACCGAGCGTCAGCGCTATATCCTGCGCATTCGCACCCTGACCAAAGCAGTGGCAGAAGCTTACTACGCTTCCCGTGAAGCCCTTGGCTTCCCGATGTGCAACAAAGAGAAATAAGAGGCGGCCATGTCTGAGAAAACTTTTCTGGTGGAAATCGGCACTGAAGAGCTGCCACCAAAAGCACTGCGCAGCCTGGCTGAGTCCTTTGCTGCGAACTTTACCGCGGAGCTGGATAACGCTGGCATCGCGCACGGCAACGTTGAGTGGTTCGCCGCACCGCGTCGTCTGGCGCTGAAAGTCGCGAACCTGGCTGAAGCGCAACCTGACCGTGAAGTTGAAAAACGCGGCCCGGCAATTGCTCAGGCGTTTGACGCCGAAGGCAAACCGAGTAAAGCGGCAGAAGGTTGGGCGCGTGGCTGCGGTATCACCGTTGACCAGGCCGAGCGTCTGACCACCGATAAAGGCGAGTGGTTGTTGTACCGCGCGCATGTGAAAGGCGAAAGCGCTGAAACGCTGCTGCCGAACATGATCGCCACCTCGCTGGCTAAGCTGCCGATCCCGAAACTGATGCGCTGGGGCGCGTCTGACGTCCATTTCGTGCGTCCGGTTCACACCGTGACTCTGCTGCTGGGTGACAAAGTGATTCCGGCAACGATTCTGGGCATTCAGTCCGATCGCGTGATTCGCGGCCATCGCTTTATGGGCGAAGCGGAATTCACCATCGATTCTGCCGATCAATACCCAGAAATCCTGCGTGAGCGCGGTAAAGTGATTGCGGATTACGCTGAGCGTAAAGCGAAAATCAAAGCCGATGCTGAAGAAGCGGCGCGCAAGATTGGCGGTAACGCCGATCTGAGCGAAAGCCTGCTGGAAGAAGTCACCTCGCTGGTGGAATGGCCAGTAGTGCTGACCGCGAAGTTCGAAGATAAATTCCTCGCGGTTCCGTCAGAAGCGCTGGTTCACACCATGAAAGGCGACCAGAAGTACTTCCCGGTTTACGCCAACGACGGCAAACTGCTGCCGAACTTTATCTTCGTTGCCAACATCGAGTCGAAAGATCCGAGCCAGATTATCTCCGGTAATGAGAAAGTTGTACGCCCGCGTCTGGCGGATGCCGAGTTCTTCTTCAATACCGACCGTAAAAAACGTCTGGAAGATCATCTGCCGCGTCTGCAAACCGTGCTGTTCCAACAGCAACTGGGTACGCTGCGCGACAAGACCGATCGTATCCAGGCGCTGGCGGGCTGGATTGCTGGCCAGATTGGCGCCGACGTTAACCACGCAACGCGTGCGGGCCTGCTGTCCAAGTGTGACCTGATGACCAACATGGTCTTCGAGTTCACCGACACCCAGGGCGTGATGGGCATGCACTATGCGCGTCATGATGGCGAAGCGGAAGATGTGGCCGTGGCGCTGAACGAGCAGTATCAGCCGCGCTTTGCCGGCGATGACCTGCCGTCTAATCCGGTAGCCTGTGCCGTGGCGATTGCCGACAAGATGGATACCCTGGCGGGTATCTTTGGTATCGGCCAGCATCCGAAAGGCGACAAAGACCCGTTTGCGCTGCGTCGTGCTGCGCTGGGCGTGCTGCGTATTATCGTTGAGAAGAACCTGAATCTCGATCTGCAAACGCTGACCGAGGAAGCGGTTCGTCTGTATGGTGACAAGCTGACCAACGCGAAAGTCGTGGATGACGTTATCGACTTTATGCTCGGTCGCTTCCGCGCCTGGTATCAGGATGAAGGTTACACCGTTGATACCATTCAGGCCGTGCTGGCGCGTCGTCCGACTCGTCCAGCTGATTTCGACGCACGTATGAAGGCGGTATCGCACTTCCGTACGCTGGAAGCCGCGTCCGCGCTGGCTGCGGCGAACAAGCGTGTATCGAACATCCTGGCGAAGTCTGAAGAAACGCTGAACGACCGCGTGAATGCGGCAACGCTGAAAGAGCCGGAAGAAATTGCGCTGGCGATGCAGGTTGTGGTGCTGCGCGACAAGCTGGAGCCAGTCTTTGCAGCCGGGCATTACCAGGAAGCGCTGGTTGAGCTATCGGCACTGCGTGAACCGGTCGATGCCTTCTTCGAGAAAGTCATGGTTAACGTAGAAGATAAAGAACTGCGTATTAACCGTCTGTCTATGCTCGAAAAACTGCGCGAGCTGTTCCTGCGCGTGGCGGATATTTCGCTGCTACAGTAACGGTCCTGAGCTGACTTAGAAAATGCCGGATGGCGTCTCCGCCTTATCCGGCATTTTTTTATGTGTTAGCGCAACTGCAACTTAGTCAGGCAGGTCTGGCTGTCTTCCATAGTCTTAATGGGATACTCGGCTGATTTACCGTTGTAGCTTACTGCGAGGGTGCCTTCCATATTGCGCGGTAGCCATACCCCGACGAAGCCGTTTCGACCGCTCTTCATCGCTTTTTGTACTACGACCTCTCCCTTACTGTCCGTCACTTTGACATTGAATGTCTTCTCCGGCATTTCGCCCTGGCAGCCAGACAGACTATGGTTGAAGCAAGGGTGTGTTTGCCATTCATAGGGGGCAAATGACAGGTAGAATTTGTCACCGAGCGGCAGGGTATAAACCTGATCGCCAGAAGAGAGTTTCAGCGCGGTGCTGGTGACAGACGCTGAGTAAGGCAACGGGCGACTCTGCGGCGACTGGTCAATAGTCTCTACGATTTGCTCAACGGATTTACCGCTGAGTCCATGTTCCGCCAGAAAAGTGGCTTCCGGGGTCGCCGCGAATGCAGTGCCCGTTGTGAGCAAACCTAAAACCAGCAGCAGTGAGGATTTCGACATAGCTTCAATTCCTTGTGAACATTATGGAATACAGACTGGCTCACTATAAAGCTTGCCCTTAGGGAAAGGTCAAAGGTACGGCGGGTAAAGTAATGCAAAGACGCGTTTCGGTGGGATGTATTGCGAAATACAGGTAAAAAAAATCCCCGCCGTTTGGCAGGGATTCAGAATTTTGAGCTTTTTAAGCTTACAGGCTGGTTACGTTGCCAGCTGCCGGGCCTTTAGCGCCGCTTTCGATGGTGAAGGAAACTTTCTGACCTTCGTCCAGAGATTTGTAGCCATCGTTCTGGATAGCAGAGAAGTGTACGAACACGTCTTTAGAGCCATCGTCAGGAGTGATGAAGCCGAAACCTTTATCAGCGTTGAACCATTTTACGATACCAGTCATTTTACCGGACATAGTGTATTACCTTTTAAAAAATAAGTGTGCCTTTCGGCGATATGGCGTGCTCTACAGATTTTTTAACAGTAAAGGAAATGCTCACTACGAGGGGTATCAATGATAACTCTTGAAGGGACTTGCCTTACTAAACTGCTGTAATGGTCTGTACGTCAAACCGTTGAGAGCATTAACTCATTTTACGCCTGTGGATGCAACTACTATTTTCTTATTTGTGGATACCCTCCGTAAGGGAACGGCCCTTTTACCGGACCGTTCTTCAGCAAAATTAAAAAATAGTTCAATCCATCAACTGCTTACTTAATCTCGGATCGGCCTGGATCAGGCGCATCAACTTCAATTCGGTAGTGGAAGGCTTAACGCGTTTAGACTCCCATTCATGCACCATCGCGACCGTCACGCCCATCACTCGGGCAAAATCATCTGTTTTTAAACCTGTCCCTCGTCGTAGCTGTTCAAATTCGGTGAAAGGGTTGGTTTTTTGCGTCAGAGTAACTGTCTGCGATACATCTTTAAAAACAATCTGCTCCAGACTGCTCAGCAGTTCAAACATTGGATCTTTGTATTCCATTGAGAACTCCTATAAATCACACAGCGGGATCGTGAATTTCATCGAAGCTCCTTAAGAGTAGTCGGAAAAAATGAAGTCGGATCTAAGGTTTGCGTGATGGATTCGTTTCAGCAGAGTATGAGCGACCAGCCTTTACAGGCTAACAAACTGATTAAGGTCGCGATCTCCGAACGATCGCTCCCGATTGTAAAGATGACGAAAATATGGCCCTGGGCAATGAATGGCGCATTGTTTAGCAAAAAAAAGGGGGGCGGGAGCGGTTATTTTCCCTCACAAGATTACGCGGAAAGGGTATCTTGCGAGCCTGACCTGGACTATCCTTGTCAACGTCTGGCACGCGGGTGTCGTTGTGCGCATTTTTGGGTGAAAGGAGTATTAAAATGGCGACAGGTAAGTCCTGCTCTCGCTGGTTTGCGCCTGTTTTGGCGCTCTTAATGGTAGTTGGCCTGAGTGGGTGTTTTGATAAAGAAGGCGATCAGCGCAAAGCGTTTATCGATTTTCTGCAGAATACTGCAATGCGTAGCGGGGAGCGTTTACCAACGCTGACCGCCGATCAGAAAAAACAGTTTGGCCCGTTTGTGTCCGATTACGCGATTCTGTATGGCTATTCTCAACAGATTAATCAGGCGATGGACTCCGGTCTGCGCCCGGTCGTTGATAGCGTAAATGCGATTCGTGTTCCTCAGGATTATGTGACTCAGCGTGAACCGCTGCGTCAGGCAAATGGCGCACTGGGTGTGTTAGGGCAACAGTTGCAGAATGCGAAACTGCAGGCAGATGCTGCGCATGGCGCGCTGAAACAGGGCGAGGATCTCAAGCCGGTCTTTGATCAGGTCTACAATAAAGTCGTCACTGCGCCTTCAGAGGCGTTACAGCCGCTGATCCCTGCCGCGCAAATCTTCACGCAGCAACTGGTGCAGGTCGGTGATTTTGTGGCGCAACAGGATACGCAGGTGAGCTTTGTCGCCAACGGTATCCAGTTCCCAACCTCACAACAGGCAAGTCAGTACAACACGTTGATTGGTCCGTTGGCTGCTCAGCATCAGGCGTTTACTCAAGCCTGGACTGCTGCGGTGAATGCCACTCAGTAAAAGAGTGCTGTAATACATAGAAGGCCGGGTAAGCGTGAGCGCTACCCGGCCTTTTGTTTATTACGCGACCTGCGGGTTTACGCAGTTCTTCTCCACTCTTCCTTGCAGCGCATCGATTAAGTTATCCACCGCGCAGGCCGCCATGTTATAGCGCGTTTCGTGCGTGGCGGAACCGATGTGCGGCACGGCCACCACGTTGGGCAGTGACAGCAGTGGAGAGTCTGTCGCTACTGGCTCCTGCTCAAACACATCCAGACCTGCGGCATGAATGTCGCCGTTTTGCAGAGCGCTAATCAACGCTTTTTCATCGACCACCGGACCACGTCCGGCATTAATGAAAATGGCGGAAGACTTCATTTTGGCAAACTGCTCGGTACTGAACAGATGATGTGTTTCGTTGGTTAATGGCAGGATCAGGCAGACAAAATCAGACTCCTGCAACAGTGTGTCGAGATCGCAGTAACGCGCGTTGAAGCGTTCTTCCGCTTCGTGATGATGACGGCGGGCGTTATAGAGAATCGGCATGCTAAAGCCGAAATGCGCACGCTGCGCCAGCGCGAGCCCAATACGACCCATGCCGACAATTCCCAGCGTTTTGTGGTGGACATCGGTACCAAACCAGTCCGGCCCGATACTTTTGGTCCATTCGCCAGACTTAACCCGTTCAGCAACTTCCACCACACGGCGAGCGGTGCTTAACATCAGCGCCATCACCGTGTCGGCGACGGTTTCCGTCAGTACGGTTGGCGTATGCATCAACAGCACCTTACGCGCATTAAGGGCATCGACATCGAAGTTGTCATAGCCTACGGAAATTGTGGATGTCGCTCGCAGCCTGGGCATTTTCTCCAACAGCGCGGTATTGACGGCTTCACTGGAGCCCAGCAGGCCTTCGGCGTTGGCAAAGGCCTCGGCGTGCTGTGCGACCGTTTCCGGGCGCAGGTTCGGTACAGAAGTCACAGTAAAATGCTCTTCCAGGCGATGCAGTAAATCGTCAGGTAACGCTTTATAGAGAATAATGGACGGCTTCATGCGGATCTCCGTAAGTTAAAATTTAAGCGTGGCGTGCGCCAACAGGTAGCTGTTGATTATTAGCAGGCTTAACAATAAGAGTTAGCCATACTGAGGCAAAAAGCGCTACCCCCATAAAAATGTACGAGGCGGAGGGGCTGCCGGTTGCGCCATTGAGGTAGCCGACAAACCAGGAACCAAAGAATGAGCCTAATGCGCCCATGCTGTTAATCAGCGCCATGGCGCCACCGGACACGTTGCGCGGCAGCATTTCAGGAATGATGGCGAAGAAGGGACCATATGGGGCGTACATTGCCGCGCCCGCGATAACCAGCAGCGTGTAGGACACCCAGAAGTGATCTGCGCCAACGGCCCAGGAGCCGATAAAGGCGAAAGCGGCAATCAGTAACAGCGGCCAGACAAACAGCTTACGATTTTGCAGTTTATCAGAGGCCCAGGAGACGAGAATCATCGCTGCCGTCGCCGCCAGATACGGTACGGATGACAGCCAGCCAACTTCCACCATCCCCAGATTTGCGCCACCGTTGCGAATGATGGACGGCAGCCACAGCACAAAACCGTAGACGCCAATACTCCAGGCGAAATACTGCATACACAGCAGGATGACGTTACGTGAGCGGAAGGCCTCACCGTAGTTACGCACGGCTTTGATCCCTTGTTGCTCTTGTTCCAGTTGGGCCTGAAGCGCAGCTTTTTCGGATTCCGACAGCCAGCCGACCTGAGACGGTTTGTCTTTTACCAGTACCCACCAGCAGAACGCCCAGATGATGGCCGGGAAGCCCTCGATGATGAACATTTCCCGCCAGCCCAGCGCCTGAATGAGATAACCGGAAACGACGGACATCCATAAGACAGTCACCGGGTTACCGAGGATTAAGAAGGTGTTAGCGCGTGAACGCTCGGATTTCGTAAACCAGTTGCTGATGTAAATCAGCATTGCGGGCATCACGGCAGCTTCAACGACACCAAGAATAAAGCGGATAGCGGCCAGCATCGGAATATTGCTGACCATCCCGGTTAACGAGGCGCAAGCCCCCCACAGGATCAGGCAGACAAAAATCAGTTTTCGTACGCTGCGACGCTCGGCGTAAATTGCGCCCGGGATCTGGAAGAAGAAATAGCCAAGGAAAAACAGAGCGCCCAGCAGGGAAGAGATCCCTTTGGTAATGCCGAGATCCTCGTTAATGCCTGCGGCGGAGGCGAAGCTGAAGTTCGCGCGGTCAAGGTACGCCAGGCTATACGTGATAAACACGATTGGCATGATGTACCACCAGCGTTTTGCTGCATTGGTTGAGCTATTCATAGACTGCCCTCTGGTTATGCTGATACGCCGCCTCTGTATGTAGGGTACAGAGTTGGCCGGGGGTTTATTCCCCTAATTGTTCACGTGTGGGTAATCCTTCGCTGTCGCCCTGAACCTGAATGGCCAGTGCGCCAATTTTATTGCCGCGGGTCACCGCCTGATGCAGCGAGCGGCCTTCCAGCAGAGCGCTGATCACGCCCACGGCAAAGCCATCGCCAGCGCCGACCGTATCAACCACGTTGTCGACTTTTACCGGTGCGACGCAGCCGTGCTCGCCGCTGGCGGTTTTGTACCAGGCGCCATCTGCCCCGGTTTTGATAATGACTGCCTTCACCCCATGGCGCAGATAAAAGTCGGCGATGGCTTCAGGCGTTTGTTGTCCGGTGAGAATCATTCCCTCTTTTAGGCCTGGCAAAACCCAGTCAGCCTGGAACGCCAGCCGGTTCAGTTTTTCCACCATCTCGGCTTCGCTTTTCCACAGCACCGGACGTAAATTCGGGTCAAAGGAGATGGTTTTCCCTAGGGCTTTCAGCGTGCGGGCGGTATGCGCCAGAAGTTCATAGGAGCTGGCGGAAAGCGCGGCTGCCACGCCGCTCAGGTGCAAGTGACGTGCGCTGGCAAAATAGTTCTCGTGGTAATCCTCAATACTGAGATGGCTGGCTGCGGACCCTTTGCGGAAGTACTCCACAATGGGATCGGTTCCATTTTCGACCTTAGATTTAAGCTGAAAGCCGGTAGCGAAGCGCTCGTCCTGGGTGACTCCTTGCGCATCAATCCCTTCTTTTTCCAGCGACTTAATAATAAAACGGCCAAAACTGTCGTTACCTACGCGGCTTACCCAGCCGACATTCAGACCCAAACGAGCAAGACCGGTCGCCACGTTGAGTTCAGCGCCTGCCACGCGCTTGATAAATTGCTCTACATCCGCCAGGTCGCCGGTTTGCGTGGCGACAAACATCGCCATCGCTTCACCAATGGTGACCACATCCAGTGAATTCTTCATGCGTTACTCCTCGCGTAACAGCTCGACGTAATGGCGGGTAACCGCCGTCAAATCCTGCCCTTCCAGGGGAAACTCGATGCCGCGCGGAACATCGTCAGGCAGCGTTTTTAACAGCGCCAGCCAGCGCGGTTCGGCGGCATCAGGCGGCACTGCGCGGTAGCTGTCGTGATGCGTAACTGCGGCTTTGACATGGATGTATCCCACGGTTGGCGCCAGGTTTTTCGCCGCCTCTTCCGGGGAGTCGCCAACCCACAGCCAGTTGCCCATATCAAAGGTCAGCGAGATCGGCAGGTTTTGCGTCTGGCAGGCTTCGTTAAAGCACTGCATCGGCTGCAGGCGTCCGCAGGCGGTCTGATCGTTTTCGACAACCAGCTCCATCCCGCTGTCAGCCAGCCATGTACGTAAAACGTCGAACTGGCCGGTATGGGAAAAATGACCAAGGGAGACTTTTAACCACAGCGCTTGCAGGGCCTGCGCTTCCGCGAGTAACGCCGGAAGACGGGGATTGAGGTTACCGTCCTCAAGGAACAGCGGCTCAGGCGCTGAATAACAGGCCAGCAGGCCGAAGATTTCGATCGCTGAGGCCATCGTTGACAGTGTGGTGAGTTCGGTGTCAGTTAACATCTCGCGGCGAATTTCGACGCCGTCAGCACCGGCTTCAGCAATGATGGGCAGCATGGCGGTTTGGCCACCCGCAGCGCGGACCTGCTCATAGCCGTAGGCGGCGGTGACCACCATAATTTTTCTTTTCATGGAAACTCCATAACCAGCGTTCTTGCTATAACGCTAGATGGAACCGGTTCCAAAGAAAAGCCCATGATGCTGAATTTATGATCACCATCACGAAGGAAATTTAACGGGCGGTAGATCCGCGCACGATCAGTTCACCAGAGAAAACCTGCTCCTGAATGGCATCAGAACCGCCATCGATCCGGCGTACAACCTGTTCCACGGCGGTGTAGCCAATCTGCCAGGTGGGTTGTTTCAGCGTGGTAATGCCGACACCCGCCAGCTCGGCCCATTCCAGCTCGTCAAACCCGAGCAGGCCGATATCGCTGCCCCAGTTGAGGCCAATGCGCTTCAGGGCGCGGGCAACCTGTAGTGTGAGGGCGCCGTTGGCGGAGATAACGGCTTTGCGCATGCCTCGATGCTGCTGGTGGAACTGGCGCAGCGTGTCATCCAGTTGCGCATTGTCCGTTAGCGGAACTTCGGCATTTTGCGCGATAACGCCGGGGTAGCGTGCGAGCGTGGCGCGAAAGGCGTTCAAACGTTCGCGGCGGGTATTCACCATGCCGAGTGGTTCGCTGAGAAACAGAATGGCTTCAAAGCCTTGTTCAAGCAGGTGTTCCGTGGCAATCGTTGCGGCCTGGGTGTTATCCAGTCCGACCATATCACAGGCGAAATCGGGTATTTTACGATCAATTAGTACCATCGGTAGCGCAGACTGTTGCAGGCGGTTCAGCCCCTCTTCGCGCATCCCAACGGCGTTGACCACAATCCCTTCGACCTGGTAACTGCGCAACAGGTCAAGATAGTGCAGTTCCTGATCCACTTCATTGTTGGTGTTACACACCAACGGGGTAAAGCCTTTATCGCGACAGGCGGCTTCAATTCCGCTCAGTACGTTGACGGAGTAAGGGTTGGTAATATCTGCGATGATCAGGCCAATCAGGCGGGTGCGACCGTGTTTCAGGCCGCGTGCCATCAGGCTGGGTCGGTAGTCGAGATCGGCAATGGCTTGTTCAATGCGGGCCAGCAGCGCGTCGGAAAGCAGGTGCTTTTCACCGTTGAGGTAGCGTGAAATGCTGGTCTTGCCGGTTTTTGCGGCCTTTGCCACATCGCTGATGGTTGCCCGTGTTGATTTGCTCATCGCTGATTTCCCTGAATTTGGTGACAACACCTTAACGCGAAAATCAACGATGGCAAGTGCTTCATGCCGGATCGGGCGCAGCCTGTCTCCGGCTCAAAACGTTACTGGATCGGGCTTAAGGTGATCTCTACGCGACGGTTCTGCGCCTTACCTTCCGCCGTGCTGTTGCTGGCGATTGGGTTTGCCGGACCCATACCCTGAGTGCGGATACGGTTAGCCGCGACCCCTTGAGTGATCAAGGCGCTGGCGACGGAGTCCGCGCGCTGCTGCGACAGACGCATATTCAGATCCTGGCTGCCGGTGCTGTCGGTGAAGCCCAGCACGTTAACCGCGGTTTTATTGTACTCTTTCAGGACCATGGCCACGCCGGTCAGGGTGTTAGCCCCGGCAGGCTTCAGGTTGCTGCTGTTGCTGTCGAAGGTGACGTTGTTTGGCATGTTCAGAATGATGTTATCGCCACTACGCGTCACGCTGACGCCGGTTCCCTGCATTTTTTCGCGCAGTTTTGCTTCCTGCACATCCATGTAATAGCCGATACCACCGCCAACGGCCGCGCCAGCCGCTGCGCCAATCAGTGCGCCCTTGCCGCGATCTTTCTTCGAAGAAGAGAGTGCGCCAATACCTGCGCCGACCAGAGAGCCAATGCCTGCGCCAATGCCGGATTTACCCGCTTCGCGTTCGCCGGTGTAAGGGTTTGTTGTGCAGCCAGAAACCGCCAGGGCGCCGCTCACGATGGCAGCAATAACAAAAACACGTTTCTTCATCTCAATTCCTTAATGACTTATTCTTCTTTGCCACAGCGACGGTGGCGGTTGATTATGACGTGTGAACATGAAGAAAATTCCAGGGAAGACTCTGAAATTTGTAAGTAACATTGAACGGCAGAATAAATAAGCCGCCACATCGTATTCAGGAGCGCCATCTTGACTAATTCACCCGCACACTACTCGGTGTTAACCGCCGCCCACTGGGGACCTATTCGCGTCGAAACCGATGGCGAGACCGTTTTCTCCTCCCGTGGCGCATTGCCCACCACTCATCCCAACTCTTTGCAAACTGTGGTGCGTGACCAGGTACACAGTAAAACGCGGGTACGTTTTCCGATGGTACGTAAAGGCTTCCTCGTCTCGCCGGAAAGCCCACAAGGCGTGCGCGGGCAGGATGAGTTTGTTCGCGTCAGTTGGGATGACGCACTGACGCTTATCCATACGCAGCATAAACGCATCCGTGACAGCTATGGCCCGGCCTCGATTTTCGCTGGTTCCTACGGCTGGCGCTCCAACGGTGTGTTACATAAAGCCGCGACCCTGTTACAGCGCTACATGGCGTTGGCGGGGGGTTATACCGGGCACCTGGGAGATTACTCCACGGGTGCCGCGCAGGCCATCATGCCGTACGTGGTGGGCGGTAACGAAGTTTACCAGCAACAGACCAGCTGGCCTGTCGTGCTGGAACACAGCGATGTGGTGGTGTTATGGAGCGCCAATCCGCTGAATACCCTGAAGATTGCCTGGAATGCTTCCGACGAACAGGGTCTCGCTTACTTCGGGGCATTGCGTGATAGCGGCAAACGTTTGATCTGTATCGATCCGATGCGATCGGAAAGCGTGGACTTCTTTGGCGATAAGATGGAATGGATCGCCCCGCATATGGGAACCGACGTGGCGCTGATGCTGGGCATCGCGCATACGCTGGTGGAAAACGGCTGGCACGACGAAGACTTTCTCGCCCGCTGTACCACCGGTTATGACCGCTTTGCCGACTATCTGCTGGGTAAAACTGATAATGTCGCAAAAACGGCAGAGTGGGCTGCTGAAATTTGTGGGATAACAGCGGAAAAAATACGCGAACTGGCGGCGATATTTCACCAAAACACCACCATGCTGATGGCGGGGTGGGGGATGCAGCGCCAACAGTATGGCGAGCAGAAACACTGGATGATTGTCACCCTGGCCGCCATGCTCGGGCAAATCGGCACGCCTGGCGGTGGCTTTGGGCTGTCGTACCATTTTGCCAACGGCGGTAACCCAACGCGTCGTGCCGCTGTATTGGCTTCAATGCAGGGCAGCGTTAAAGGCGGCACCGACGCGGTGGATAAAATCCCGGTGGCGCGAATTGTCGAAGCGCTGGAGAACCCCGGGGGTTTTTACCAGCACAATGGAATGGACCGGCATTTCCCGGACATCCGCATGTTGTGGTGGGCCGGCGGGGCCAACTTTACTCATCACCAGGACACCAACCGTCTGATTCGCGCCTGGCAAAAACCGGAGCTGGTGGTTATCTCGGAGTGTTTCTGGACTGCCGCAGCAAAGCATGCCGATATCGTATTACCGGCGACCACCTCGTTTGAGCGCAACGACCTCACCATGACGGGTGATTACAGCAACCAGCACCTGGTGCCGATGAAGCAGGTTGTGCCGCCGCAGTATGAGGCGCGCAATGATTTTGATGTTTTTGCCGAACTGAGCGAGCGCTGGGAAAAGGGCGGGTATGAACGCTTCACCGAAGGTAAAAGCGAGCTGGCGTGGCTGGAGACCTTTTACAATATTGCCGGGCAGCGCGGGGCCAGCCAGCAGGTTACACTGCCGCCCTTTACCGAGTTTTGGCAGCGCAACGCCCTGATAGAAATGCCGGAAAACCCCGCCAACGCGCAATTTATTCGGTTTGCGGATTTTCGCCGCGATCCACAGGCGCATCCGCTGAAAACGGATAGCGGAAAAATTGAAATCTACTCCGCAAGGATTGCGGGTTACGGCTATGCGGATTGTGCGGGGCACCCGATGTGGCTGGCGCCTGATGAGTGGTTTGGTAACGCCGAGCCGGGTCAGTTACAGCTGCTTTCCGCCCATCCGGCGCACCGTTTGCACAGCCAGTTGAATTACAGTGCGTTGCGTGAGCAGTATGCGGTGGCGGATCGTGAGCCCGTTACGATCCATCCGCAGGACGCGAACGCTCGTGGTATTAAGCATGGCGACACGGTGAGGGTGTGGAACCCGCGTGGGCAAATTCTGGCGGGTGCAGTCGTGACGACAGGGATCAAACCTGGCGTCATCTGCATTCATGAAGGCGCCTGGCCTGATTTGGATCTTACTGCCGGTGGTATTTGTAAAAATGGCGCCGTCAATGTGCTGACCAAAGATCTCCCCAGCTCGAAGCTGGGGAATGGCTGCGCGGGCAACACTGCGCTGGCGTGGCTCGAAAAATACAATGGACCCGCCCTGACGCTTACGGCGTTTGATCCGCCTGCCAGCCCATAATCCACGTGGGGTGGTGAGTCTCTTCCTGCCATGCGCCGTCTTCAATGCGAAAACCCAGCGCATGGTAGAAGTTTACCGCTGACTGATTCTTCTGGTAGACCTCCAGGCTGAGCAGGGAAAAGCGCTGCTGGACATGCCGCACCAGCGCTGTGCCAATTCCGCTTCTGATGGCCGCTGGCGCGACAAACAACGCGCCAAGAAAGCGTTCGTCAATCACGCTGACAAAGCCTTTGAGTACACCTTCTTCTTCCCACACCCAGGTTTGCGCGGCGGGCAGGTATACATCACGCACGACGGGTTCACTTTCGCGCCAGTAGCGTTCGTCGATAAACGGATGGGCATGGATCGTGCTTTCCATCCACAGCGCCAGAATTGACGGCAGATCGTCAGCTTTAGATTCACGAATCATGTTGTGCCCCTGGGTAACAGATGCAACTGGTGATATGGTCGTTGACCAGACCACAGGCCTGCATAAAGGAGTAACAGATGGTGGTGCCGACAAACTTAAACCCGCGTTTTTTTAATGCCTTAGACAGAGCATCTGACGCAGGCGTTGAGGTGGGGATATCGCTCAGGTTGGCGGCGCAGGTCACTTGCGGTTGGTTATCAACAAATGACCAGACAAACTCGCTAAACGGTTCACCGTTTTGCGCCATGGTCAGAAAGGCGCGAGCGTTACCGATAATGGCCTGAATTTTTCCGCGATGGCGAATAATGCCGGCATCCTGTACCAGCCTTTCCACATCCTCTTCGGTCATGGCTGCCACTTTTTCCGGATCAAAATGGTGGAAGGCGTGGCGATAATTTTCCCGTTTCTTCAGTACGGTAATCCATGATAATCCCGCCTGCTGGCCTTCCAGGCAGATCATTTCAAACAGCTTCTTGCCATCGGTTTCGGGGACGCCCCATTCCTTGTCGTGATAGGCAATGTAAAGTGGGTCCTGGCTGACCCATCCGCAACGCTGCATATTCTTCCTCGCTGTTTTTACTGGCGTAAAAATTTCATTCGGCCCGCCTTGACGCGCCAGCTAAAAAGACAATATTTAATACAGGGCCTGATGGGCCCGATTTCCTACACACAATGACAATAATATCGCCGAATTCGGCTCTTTTCTGGAGTCGCGTTGATGATTATAAGAAACAGTAGTGGTCGCCAAAGGTTAACTCTGGCGAGCGTCGTAGTTTGTGCGCTGTCCATCAATACAGCATATGGCTGGCAACAAGAATATATCGTTGATGCGATGTCAGGGCATACGGCTGAACGTTATACATGGGACAGCGATCACCAACCACGTTATAACGACATTCTGGAGGAACGTATTCGTTCTACGCAGAACGTGGCGGGTCCGGTGGTGAATCTGGCCGATCAGACGCTGATGGATACGACCAGCGGCATGAGTATGGGCTGGAACTTTCCGCTTTCCAGACAGGTAACGACCGGACCGGTCGCCGCCTTACATTATGACGGCTCGACCACGTCTACCTACAACGAGTTCGGTGATAGCGCGACCTCGATAACACCGACCGATCCGTTGTGGCATGCCAGCGTCAGCACGTTAGGCTGGCGAGTCAATTCGCAGTTCGGTGATGTGCGTCCATGGGCGCAAATCAGCTATAACCAACAGTTTGGCGAGAATATCTGGAAGGCGCAGTCGGGCCTCAGCCGCATGACGACAGCAGGACAGGACGGTAACTGGCTGGATGTTACCGTCGGTGCGGATATGCTGTTGAACCCGCATATGGCGGCTTACGCCGCACTTTCTCAGGCAGAAAACAGTACCAACAATAGCGACTATATGTACACCATGGGGGTTAGCGCTAAATTTTAACGAAAGAAATCATTGGTTATACATCTTAGTTACATATCAGGATCAATAATCACACGCCTTCCAGCGATAGTGGGTACTAACTCTTGCGATAAAATTCAGTATCCCGACTTTTTGTCTCGTCATTCATTCCGCAATCCAGGCATTTCATTCCGTCCTGGCGGCATTTCATGCCGTTTTTTCCTGGTATAAATGGCGCTTCGGTATGGTTGTTGGCAGAGAATTTCCCATTTTGCTTATGCAGGAAGACTGCCATGAAAACTTCTGATTATCAGCGTACCCGTTGGCTGACACTGATCGGCACCATCATTACCCAATTTGCCTTAGGTTCTGTTTATACCTGGAGCCTGTTTAATGGCGCGCTCTCTTCTAAACTGGACGCGCCGGTGAGTCAGGTTGCATTTTCCTTTGGTTTGCTGAGCCTGGGGTTGGCGATTTCTTCTTCCGTCGCCGGAAAACTGCAAGAACGTTTTGGCGTGAAACGCGTCACCATGGCCTCCGGTATCTTACTGGGCGTCGGCTTCTTCTTAACCGCCCACTCTGACAGCCTGATTATGCTGTGGTTGAGCGCCGGCGTACTGGTCGGCCTGGCGGATGGCGCAGGATACCTGTTAACCCTTTCCAACTGCGTAAAATGGTTCCCTGAGCGTAAGGGGCTGATTTCCGCCTTTGCCATCGGCTCTTATGGCCTGGGTAGCCTCGGTTTTAAATTTATCGACAGCCAACTGCTCAGCACCGTGGGTCTGGAAAAAACCTTTATGATCTGGGGCGCAATTGTGCTGGTGATGATCGTCTTTGGCTCCATGCTGATGAAAGATGCGCCGAATCAGGAAGTGAAGGCGAAAAATGGCGTGGTCGAGAACGACTACACTCTGGCGCAGTCCATGCGTAAACCACAGTACTGGATGCTGGCCGTGATGTTCCTGACTGCATGTATGAGCGGGCTGTATGTAATTGGCGTGGCGAAAGATATTGCGCAGAGCCTGGCGCATATGGATGTAGCCACGGCGGCAAATGCAGTGACCGTCATCTCCATCGCTAACCTGTCAGGCCGTCTGGTACTGGGTATTCTGTCCGACAAAATCTCTCGTATTCGTGTTATCACCATTGGTCAGGTTGTTTCGCTGGTCGGTATGGCGGCACTGCTGTTCGCCCCGCTCAATGACGTTACGTTCTTTGCGGCGATTGCCTGCGTGGCATTTAACTTTGGCGGCACAATTACCGTGTTCCCGTCACTGGTGAGTGAGTTCTTTGGTCTCAATAACCTGGCTAAAAACTACGGGGTTATTTACCTGGGCTTCGGTATCGGCAGTATTTGTGGTTCCATTATCGCCTCGCTGTTTGGCGGATTCTATGTGACCTTCTGCGTTATCTTTGCGCTGTTAATCATCTCGCTGGCACTTTCCACCACTATTCGCCAGCCGCAACGTAGCGTATATACCGAGGCGCACGCCTAAATCTATTAGTAGCCTGATTAATACCTGGCGCATATATTTACAAAAATATATGCGTCATTTGCATTCTCTATAAGCACTTTTCTTCCCTCCTGTGGTCTACTTACCCGCGCCCGTAGATTTCACCTCTGCTGTTGTCGCATTTTTCCCCTGTTTGGTCTGTTTGGCCGCTGCACAGGGAGTTTTTATCCCGATCCCCAGGGTTTGTTTGCATGAGATACATTAAGTCGATGACGCAGCAGAAACTCAGTTTCTTGCTGGCAATCTATATCGGTTTGTTTATGAACTGTGCTGTATTTTTCCGTCGCTTTAGCGGATATGCGCACGAATTCACCGTCTGGAAAGGACTCTCTGCGGTTGTTGAATTAGCTGGCACTGTGCTGGTGACCTTCTTTTTATTACGTATTCTCTCTTTATTCGGCCGCCGGGCCTGGCGTGTGCTGGCAACCTTTGTGGTGCTGTGTTCTGCCGGCGCCAGCTATTATATGACCTTCCTGAACGTGGTAATTGGCTACGGTATTATTGCCTCCGTCATGACCACGGATATTGATTTATCTAAAGAAGTCGTCGGCTGGCATTTTATCGTGTGGCTGGTTTCAGTCAGTATTGTGCCGTTGGTTCTTATTTGGAGTAACCGCTGCCGCTATACGCTGATGAGACAGATTCGTACCCCGGGCATGAGATGGCGTAGCGTGGCGGTGGTGTTACTGGCTGGCCTGATGGTGTGGGTGCCGATTCGCCTGTTGAGCATGCAACAGAGAAGCGTTGAACGGGAAACCGGCATCGATCTACCCAGCTATGGCGGGGTTGTGGCGAACTCTTATTTGCCGTCAAACTGGCTCTCAGCGTTGGGCCTGTACGCCTGGGCGCAGGTGGATGAGTCTTCAGATAACAAATCGCTGATGAACCCGGCCAAAAAGTTTACCTATGTCGCGCCGAAGAACCTCGACGACACCTATGTGGTCTTTATTATCGGGGAAACGACCCGCTGGGATCATATGGGAATTTTTGGCTATGAGCGAAATACCACGCCAAGGCTCGCCCAGGAGAAAAATCTGGCCGCGTTCCGTGGATATTCTTGCGATACGGCAACCAAACTTTCTCTGCGCTGCATGTTTGTCCGTGAGGGGGGGGCGGAAGAAAATCCGCAGCGTACGCTGAAAGAACAAAACGTTTTCGCCGTGCTTACTCAGCTAGGGTTCAAGACAGATCTCTACGCAATGCAAAGCGAGATGTGGTTTTACAGTAATACCATGGCGGAGAATATCTCCTACCGTGAGCAGATCGGCGCTGAGCCGCGTAACCGTGGCAAAAACGTTGATGACATGCTGCTGATTCCCGAGATGCAGCAGTCTCTGCAGCAGAACGATGACGGTAGTAATCACTTGATTATTCTGCATACCAAAGGATCGCATTTTAACTATACACAGCGCTACACCCGTGAATATGCACAGTGGAAGCCGGAATGCGTCAATGTTGATAGCGGCTGCTCAAAAGCGGAGATGATCAACTCATTCGATAACTCGGTAACTTATGTTGATCACTTTATCACTCAAGTATTTGATCAACTGCGCGATAAGAAAGCGATAGTGTTCTACGCTGCCGATCACGGTGAGTCGATTAACGAGCGTGAGCACCTGCACGGGACGCCGCGTAAAATGGCGCCGCCTGAGCAGTTCCGCGTTCCTATGCTGGTGTGGATGTCTGACAAGTATCTGGAAGACCCCGATCATGCGAAGGCGTTCGCCCATCTGAAGCAAGAAGCGGATATGAAGGTGCCGCGTCGTCACGTGGAGCTGTACGACACTATTTTAGGTTGCCTTGGTTATACCTCGCCAAATGGCGGTATTAACGAGAATAACAACTGGTGCCGTATCCCGGACGCGAAGAAGGTTGCAGCCCAGTAACGGAGGCTGCTGACTTTCTCGCCGATCAAATGCCATTTTGATGCTAAGGGATTGACGGGCGCGCTGCTGAGCAGTAAGATGCGCCCCGCATTCGGTGATTGGCGCAGCCTGGTAGCGCACTTCGTTCGGGACGAAGGGGTCGGAGGTTCGAATCCTCTATCACCGACCAAATTTAAAACCCTGCTCAACGAGCAGGGTTTTTGCATTATGGCCCGTGAGGATGAGAACCTCCGGGGGCAAGAGGTTCGACTCGAGCGTAGCGAGAGAACGTTGCGCCAGCAACGGCCCGCAGGGCGAGCCACGCAGTGGCGAGTAATCCTCTATCACCGACCAAATTCAAAACCCTGCTCAACGAGCAGGGTTTTTTGCATTTGTAGGCCTGATAAGCGCAGCGCCATCAGGCAATATTGGAGATATTGCGGATGGCGGATGGACGCCTTATCCAGCCTACAGGCTCAGTTTCACCCCTGCGTGTATGGCGTTTCCAATCCCATCTTTGACCTTCATTTTGTCTACAAAAATTGTGCGCCACTTCCCACTGACTGTTAACGATTTTGTGACATATTCCATTGCCTTTTTTTATATTTGCATGAAACTTTTTTTGCGCTACTTATGGCTGAACCTGGCATTTTCCGCTGTGCGTTTTAACGTTCATGGTATTAATCGCTCAGATATGCAGCATTAATTTAGAAAGTTTTAAGAATTTGCATAAATGTTAATCACCAAATGTTGCGAAATATTAAGATATTTATTCTGGCACAGAGCGCGTAGCACAAATTTCCCTGCTGAAAATAGCCGTCTGCACTTTTTTTAATCTTTGTTTGTCAATTCTCACCGTTGGTGTAAATCACGGTTACCTGTATTGACGTTTTCACATTCTGTTGACAGATTGTAGGGCATGAGGGGCATTTCATGGAGAATCCGCACTGCAACTCAGTCGCTTATGTGAACGGAATCCCCATCCTCTTAACGCCGACCCGGCCGGGTAAAAAACAAAAAAGGCCAGGCGGTGCAAACCCACTGCAAAGGGTAAAACAACAAACATCACATTTGGAGCAGAAGAATGAGTATTTCCTTGAAGAAGTCAGGGATGCTGAAGCTTGGTCTGAGCCTGGTGGCCATGACCGTCGCAGCAAGCGTACAGGCTAAAACTCTGGTTTATTGTTCAGAAGGATCTCCTGAAGGCTTTAACCCGCAGCTTTTCACCTCTGGCACCACCTATGATGCCAGCTCCGTACCGATCTATAACCGCCTGGTTGAATTCAAAATCGGTACCACCGAAGTGATCCCGGGCCTTGCTGAGAAGTGGGAAATCAGCGAAGACGGTAAAACCTACACCTTCCACCTGCGCCAGGGCGTGAAGTGGCAGGACAATAAAGATTTCAAACCGACGCGCGATTTTAACGCCGATGACGTGGTGTTCTCGTTCGATCGTCAGAAAAATGCCCAGAACCCGTACCACAAAGTCTCTGGCGGCAGTTATGAATACTTCGAAGGGATGGGTCTGCCAGATCTGATCTCCGAAGTGAAAAAAGTGGACGATAAAACTGTTCAGTTCGTACTGACGCGTCCGGAAGCACCGTTCCTGGCCGATCTGGCGATGGACTTCGCTTCTATTCTTTCTAAAGAATATGCAGACAACATGCTGAAAGCCGGTTCCCCGGAGAAAGTAGACCTCAACCCAATTGGTACCGGTCCGTTCCAGCTGCAGCAATACCAGAAAGACTCCCGTATTCTGTATAAAGCTTTCCCGGGCTACTGGGGTACTAAGCCGCAGATCGACCGTCTGGTCTTCTCTATTACGCCTGATGCTTCCGTACGTTACGCCAAACTGCAGAAGAATGAGTGCCAGGTGATGCCGTATCCGAACCCGGCAGACATCGCGCGCATGAAGCAGGATAAAAACATCAACCTGATGGAGCAGGCTGGTCTGAACGTGGGCTACCTCTCTTACAACACCGAGAAGAAACCGTTTGATGACGTCAAAGTTCGTCAGGCGCTGACTTACGCGGTAAACAAAGAAGCGATCATCAAAGCCGTTTATCAGGGCGCTGGCGTGGCCGCGAAGAACCTGATCCCACCGACCATGTGGGGCTATAACGATGACATTAAAGACTACAGTTACGATCCTGAGAAAGCGAAAGCGCTGCTAAAAGAAGCCGGTCAGGACAAAGGCTTTACCGTTGAGCTGTGGGCAATGCCGGTACAGCGTCCGTACAACCCGAACGCACGCCGTATGGCGGAGATGGTTCAGGCTGACTGGGCGAAAATTGGCGTTCAGGCCAAGATTGTGACCTACGAGTGGGGCGAGTATCTGAAACGCGCCAAAGCGGGTGAACATCAGGCCGTCATGATGGGCTGGACCGGTGACAACGGGGATCCGGATAACTTCTTCGCCACCCTGTTCAGCTGTGCGGCTGCGAAAGATGGTTCCAACTACTCTCGCTGGTGCTACAAGCCGTTTGAAGACTTGATCCAGCCGGCGCGTGCCACCGACGACCACAACAAGCGTATCGAACTGTACAAACAAGCTCAGGTTGTTATGCACGATCAGGCTCCGGCTCTGATTGTTGCTCACTCCACCGTGTACGAGCCAGTGCGTAAAGAAGTTAAAGGCTATGTGGTTGATCCATTAGGCAAACATCACTTCGAAAACGTCTCTGTCGAATAATTAAAAGCAATCAAGGAAGCGCTGCGCCCCGGTGTTGTGTAGGCCGGATAAGCGCAGCGCCATCCGGCGTAATGCTTTACCCGCGATGCAGTTTGCGTGGGATAAGATTTGTGAGCAATACAGACTCACGGTTCCAGGCCGTGCGTCATTAGAGAGAATCCGGGTTATGTTGCAGTTCATTCTCCGACGTTTGGGACTCGTCATCCCCACGTTTATCGGTATCACTCTTCTCACTTTTGCCTTCGTCCATATGATCCCCGGCGATCCGGTAATGATCATGGCGGGTGAGCGTGGGATCTCCCCTGAGCGTCATGCTCAACTGCTGGCCGAACTTGGTTTGGATAAACCGATGTGGCAGCAGTACCTCCATTATATCTGGGGGGTTATGCATGGTGACTTAGGTATCTCGCTGAAAAGCCGTTTACCTGTGTGGGATGAGTTCGTGCCTCGTTTTAAAGCCACGCTGGAACTCGGCGTCTGCGCGATGATTTTCGCCGTCGCGGTAGGTATTCCGGTGGGGGTACTTGCTGCCGTGAAGCGCGGCTCCATTTTCGATCACACCGCCGTTGGCCTGGCGCTGACCGGTTACTCTATGCCGATTTTCTGGTGGGGCATGATGCTGATCATGCTGGTTTCCGTGCAGTTAAACCTGACCCCGGTTTCCGGCCGGGTGAGCGACATGGTATTCCTTGATGACTCCAACCCGCTGACCGGTTTTATGCTGATAGATACCGCTATCTGGGGCGAAGAGGGTAACTTTATTGATGCGCTGGCGCATATGATCCTGCCGGCGATGGTGCTGGGTACCATTCCTCTGGCGGTAATTGTGCGTATGACCCGTTCATCAATGCTGGAAGTACTGGGTGAAGATTACATTCGTACCGCCCGTGCCAAAGGTCTGACCCGGATGCGCGTCATCATTATTCACGCTTTGCGTAACGCCATGCTGCCCGTCGTGACCGTTATCGGCCTGCAGGTTGGGACATTGCTTGCCGGGGCGATCCTGACCGAGACTATCTTCTCATGGCCTGGGCTGGGACGCTGGCTGATCGATGCGCTACAGCGCCGCGATTATCCGGTGGTGCAGGGCGGGGTGTTACTGGTCGCGACGATGATTATTCTCGTCAACCTGCTGGTAGACCTACTGTACGGCGTGGTGAACCCGCGTATTCGTCATAAGAAGTAAGGGGCCATCATGTCACAGGTTACTGAAAATAAAGTTATTGCCGCACCGGTGCCAATGACCCCGATGCAGGAGTTCTGGCACTATTTCAAGCGTAATAAAGGCGCGGTTGTCGGGCTGGTTTATGTTGTCATCATGATTCTGATTGCGGTCTTTGCGAATGTTCTCGCCCCGTATAATCCGGCTGAGCAGTTCCGTGATGCGCTGCTGGCGCCGCCTGCATGGCAGGAAGGCGGCACGATGGCGCACCTGTTTGGTACTGACGATGTGGGCCGCGATGTGCTCTCGCGTCTGATGTACGGCGCGCGTCTGTCGCTGTTGGTCGGCTGTCTGGTCGTGGTGCTCTCCCTGCTGATGGGCGTAATTCTCGGGCTGGTCGCCGGTTATTTTGGCGGGATTATCGATAACGTCATCATGCGCGTGGTCGATATCATGCTGGCGCTGCCGAGCCTGTTACTGGCGCTGGTGCTGGTGGCGGTATTTGGTCCTTCGATTGGCAACGCCGCCTTGGCGCTGACGTTCGTGGCGTTACCGCACTATGTGCGTCTGACGCGCGCCGCTGTGCTGGTGGAAGTCAACCGCGACTACGTTACCGCTTCGCGCGTGGCGGGTGCCGGTGCGATGCGCCAGATGTTCGTCAATATTTTGCCTAACTGTCTTGCGCCGCTGATTGTTCAGGCATCGCTTGGTTTCTCTAACGCCATTCTCGATATGGCTGCCCTCGGCTTTCTGGGGATGGGCGCACAGCCGCCTACGCCGGAATGGGGCACCATGCTCTCTGACGTTCTGCAGTTTGCCCAAAGCGCCTGGTGGGTCGTGACCTTCCCGGGGCTGGCGATCCTGCTGACGGTGCTGGCATTTAACCTGATGGGTGACGGTCTGCGTGACGCGCTCGATCCCAAACTGAAGCAGTAAGAGGTTCGAGATGGCGTTATTAAATGTAGATAAATTATCGGTGCACTTCGGCGACGTAGGCGCCGAGTTCCGCGCCGTAGACCGCATTAGCTACAGTGTGAACCAGGGGGAAGTGGTTGGCATTGTGGGTGAATCCGGCTCTGGTAAGTCTGTCAGTTCGCTGGCGATTATGGGGTTGATTGACTACCCTGGCCGCGTGATGGCCGAAAATCTGGAGTTTAACGGTCGTGACCTGAAGCGCATCTCTGAGAAAGAGCGTCGTCAGTTAGTCGGTGCAGAAGTGGCGATGATTTTCCAGGATCCGATGACCAGCCTTAACCCGTGCTACACCGTCGGCTATCAGATTATGGAAGCCATCAAAGTGCATCAGGGCGGCAATAAAAAAACGCGCGTTCAGCGGGCGATTGACCTGCTGACGTTGGTGGGGATCCCCGATCCGGCCTCGCGTCTGGACGTGTATCCGCACCAGTTGTCCGGTGGGATGAGCCAGCGCGTGATGATCGCGATGGCGATTGCCTGTCGTCCGAAGCTGCTGATTGCCGACGAACCGACGACGGCGCTGGACGTGACCATTCAGGCGCAGATCATTGAGCTGCTGCTGGAGTTGCAGCAAAAAGAGAATATGGCGCTGGTTTTGATTACCCACGACCTGGCGCTGGTGGCGGAAGCGGCACATAAAATCATCGTAATGTACGCCGGGCAGGTCGTGGAAACAGGCGCTGCGCAGGATATTTTCCGCGCGCCGCGTCATCCTTATACCCAGGCACTGCTACGTGCGCTACCGGAGTTTGCGCAGGATAAAGCGCGTCTGGCTTCGTTGCCAGGTGTGGTCCCAGGTAAGTATGACCGTCCGAACGGCTGTTTGCTGAACCCGCGCTGTCCGTATGCAACCGACAAATGCCGCGCTGAAGAACCTGAACTGAATCTGCTGGAAGGCGGTCGTCAGTCGAAATGCCACTACCCACTTGATGATGCCGGGAGGCCCACACTATGAGTACGCATGAGGCCACCTTGCAACAGCCGCTGTTGCAGGCGATCGATCTGAAAAAACACTACCCGGTAAAGAAGGGATTATTTTCCCCTGAGCGCCTGGTGAAGGCGCTGGACGGCGTCTCCTTTACTCTTGAACGCGGTAAAACGCTGGCGGTAGTAGGCGAGTCTGGCTGTGGAAAATCCACGCTTGGCCGTCTGTTGACGATGATTGAAGTTCCAACTGGCGGTGAGCTGTATTACCAGGGGCAGGATCTGCTCAAGCACGATCCGCAAGCGCAGAAGTTGCGTCGGCAGAAAATCCAGATTGTGTTCCAGAACCCGTACGGTTCTCTGAATCCGCGTAAGAAAGTGGGGCAGATTCTGGAAGAGCCGTTGCTGATCAACTCCACGCTCAGCAAAGAGCAGCGGCGTGAAAAAGCGCTGGCGATGATGGCGAAAGTGGGGCTAAAAACTGAGCACTACGATCGTTACCCGCATATGTTCTCCGGCGGCCAGCGTCAGCGTATCGCCATTGCCCGGGGTCTGATGCTGGACCCGGACGTGGTGATAGCCGACGAACCGGTCTCGGCGCTCGACGTTTCAGTGCGTGCGCAGGTCCTGAATCTGATGATGGATTTACAACAGGATCTTGGACTGTCCTACGTTTTTATCTCGCACGACCTGTCGGTGGTGGAGCACATTGCCGATGAAGTGATGGTGATGTATTTAGGCCGCTGTGTGGAAAAAGGGACTAAGGATCAGATCTTCAATAATCCGCGTCATCCGTATACCCAGGCGCTACTTTCAGCCACGCCACGTCTGAACCCGGACGACCGCCGCGAACGTATCAAGCTGACCGGAGAGCTGCCGAGCCCGCTGAATCCGCCGCCGGGCTGCGCGTTCAACGCCCGCTGCCGCCGTCGTTTTGGTCCGTGTACCCAGCTTCAGCCGCAGTTGAAAGATTATGGCGGTCAACTGGTGGCCTGTTTCGCCGTGGACCAGGATGAAAACCCACAGCGATAAACGTGGGTTATAACCTAATAACCGGAGCCTTGTGCTCCGGTTTTTTTATATTTTGTTTTTACGTCCACAATGTGAGTCCTCTGGCAGAACATTATTCCATAGCGTCTAAAATGTAGTCAGATACCCTTTTGTCACAGAAATAGCGATTTCGCAGTTGCTAACGATCAGGAGCAAATGTGGTCACGATACGCTGGGATATTAAAACAATTGATCGACTATCGATGGTTGAGGATGTCCTGAAGGAATTTTCCTGCTGTGATATCAATATCATCTCAATGAAAGTCACACCGGGACGGATCCTGATTAAATCCTGGTGCCGTCAGCTGCAGGATATTTCCTGCGTGCAAACGTGTTTGAGCCAGCGAGCCGATATTATTAATGTCGCTTACCTGTGTGAAGAGATAAGCGAACTGTCAACGTCCGAGCCGGAACGCCCGCGCTATTTCTCTGACATTATTTGCACTAGCCAGAGCATGCGCTTGCTTATCGAAAAGGCGATCAGAATTGCCGACAGCAAATATACCGTTCTGATCCGCGGTGACACGGGAACCGGCAAGGAGCTACTGGCCCGGGCTATCCATAATTCCGGGAAGCGGCGCTTTTATCCGTTTATTCCGGTCAACTGCTCTGCATTGCCTGAGTCGCTGATGGAAAGTGAATTCTTTGGCTATGAGAAAGGAGCCTTTAGCGGCGCAGATTGTAAAGGCAAAAAAGGGCTGTTTGAAATGGCCGATAAAGGCACCCTTTTTCTTGATGAGTTTGGTGAAATGTCGCTGAGCTTACAGGCTAAATTACTGCGCGTGCTTCAGGATGGTGGGATTCGTCGCGTTGGCGGCGCACAAATTATACCGGTTAATGTACGTATTATTGTGGCAACCAACGCTAATCTGGAAGAGATGGTGGAACAACGTCTGTTGCGCGCCGATCTCTATTATCGCATCAACGTACTTTCACTCACCATTCCTCCCTTACGGGAGCGCCCGCAGGATATTAGTCTGCTTATTCGCCACTTTGTGCAGAAGTATGCGAAGGAGTTCCAGCGCCGGATAATCCTGGATAAAGCCTGTTTTGCGGCCTTGCATCATCACGCCTGGCCGGGAAACGTTCGTGAACTGGAAAATACCATTATTCGTCTGATGCTGATGGCGGAATCGGATGTCATTACCCTGGACGAACTGGGAATGGTGAATTTACCTGCGGTTGAACAAGCCCCAACGGAACGCCCTTTTAAAGAACAAGTGCTTAGTGCTGAGCGCCAGCTCATCGAACAAATGGTAGAAGATAATGTGTCGTCGCGGCATATCGCTAAAGCGTTGGGGGTGTCGCATACCACGGTGTTGAATAAAATTCGCAGCTATCAGTTGGAGAGTGTGAGTTAAGCGCCGCCAGTGGCTGACGGCGCGTTAGACGGGTTATTCAATCAGCTTCAATAATGGCGACAGGCACAGCAGAATTCCGTACAGCAGAATCAGCCAGGTTTTAACACCGCGCAATTTCTCTAACTGCGTCACTTTATAGATCAGGAAAAATGGAATAATACACGACACAATCCCGTACAGTGGGCTCCCCAACTGGAAGAATACCAGCACCGATACGCGGAACGACACCCAAATAACCAGAGTAATCACAATAAATGTGCAAATACCCAGCGTGAGCACCAGCGGATTAATTTTCTCAACGTCAATGACGCGACTCAGGATGTTAAGAATAATACCCTTAATGGCCTCATGGAATCCCAGGTAAATACCAAAAAACGCCGTTAATACGGCGAAGATATTCAGTACCGTTGAGGTGATATGAATAATTTGTCCTGGAATAACTTGCGCTGCCAGCGCCAGGGCGGAAATATTTTGCTCAAAGGCCGAAACGGCCTCTTCATGGCTAATAGAAAAGGTAAAAGAGAAGGAGAAAAACAGAATAACCGCAATCAGCGTAATGTAACTGATGCGATGCGTGCGTATCGCCATGCGCGTCGCCAGTACCCGGTCTGCCACCCGTTTGCGATAAGCGATGTTCATTGGGTTTAATACCTGAATAAACACCGCTGAGAAGAAGCAGAACGGGATGGTCAACAGCACGTTGCGAAAGAAAACCGAGGCTTCAGGAAACGCGCTGATATTGCTAAAGTTCCAGTGCGGGATCATCGCAAAACCAAACACGATGATGATACCCACTTTTACTACTACCATCGGACCGGAGATTTTGAACAGCAGCTTTTCTCCCCCGGATGCAATGGCGACCAGCACGGCAAAAATGGCTACTTTGTAGATTATTGACTGCGAAAGGTCGGCCTCGGTCAAGCCAAAAGTTTTGATATAAGAGGCACTGTCAAATACTACTGATAGGGAATAAATAAATATGCCGTGAATAATCATCAGGAAATAGATGACGCCAAGAAATACGCCCCAGTTTTTCCCCAAATAATGACTTATAATATCAGTATAGTCATTACAGGTTTCACTCTCTGATAATGTTTTTAAATAAATGTCCTGCACAATATAAGTTGCGGGATAAGCAATAATAAAGGCGACAATAAATACCCAAATACCTGTTAAGCCAATTTGTACCGGCATCAGTACCGTTCCGGCGCCAATTGCCATGCCGATACAGAGTAATACCCAGCCAAAATCGTATTTCGTAAACGGTATCTTTTTTGAGATTGGTACGGCGGTTGCTGTATTGTTGCTTAATTGTAATGTGTTGTCCTGCATAGAACCCCCTGCCCAAAATACACGCTCTCCCCGGAAAAGGATTGCGCGTATAGCCAGACTGTTGTGCCTTGATTCTCAACAGTCTGAACCGATCGGCGTCGGTTCAGACTGTAGTGGTCAGAATGTTGCCTTTCTGATGGCGTGTTCAAGGTCGTTAATAATATCTTCTGGATCTTCAAGACCCACAGAAAGACGGATAAGCCCGTCGGTAATACCTGCTTTAAGCCGTTCCTCTGGCGCAACGGGCGAATGTGTCATAGACGCTGGGTGCTGAATGAGGGTTTCGGTATCACCGAGACTGACCGCGAGGAGGCACAATTCTACAGAATTGATCATCCGTCTGCCAGCCTCGAGGCCGCCGGCGATTTCGAAGCTGATAATTCCTCCTGGCAGACTCATCTGCCGTTGGCCCAGCTCATACTGCGGATGTGAAGAGAGGCCGGGATAATAAACGTGGGTGATGGATGGATGCCCTTCCAGGAAACGGGCGATTTTCATCGCATTTTCGCAGTGTCGTTCCATTCGAATGCCCAGTGTTTTAACGCCGCGCAGCGTTAACCAGGCGTTGAACGGACTCATGCAGCCGCCGGTGATATCTTTCAGCCCCACAAACCGCGCCTGGTCAATAAACTCCTGCTTGCCGACGATAATGCCGCCAATCACATCCCCGTGGCCGTTGATATATTTGGTGACGCTGTGCACCACGATGTCTGCGCCCAGTTGCAAAGGCTGCTGGCAGTACGGCGACATAAAGGTGTTATCCACCACCAGCACTGCGCCTTGCTGATGGGCAATGCCGGCCACCGTTTCAATATCAACCAATGAGAGCGTCGGGTTGGCGGGCGTTTCGATATACACCACTTTGGTTTCCGGGCGCATGGCGGCGCGAATTTCTTCAGGATTCGCCGCATCGACAAAGCTGACGTTAATCCCGAACTTCGGCATGCTGTGCGACAGAAACGCGTGGGTGCAGCCGTAAATTGCGCTGGCGGAAACGATATGGTCACCCTGCTGGCACAATGTCAGCAGCGTTGTGGTGATGGCAGAAATACCGGACGCGGTTGCCAGTCCGGCTTCACCTCTTTCCAGCACCGCCAGCTTTTTCTCCAGCGCATCGGTAGTGGGGTTACCCAAACGAGTATAAATATACCCGGACTCCTCAAGCGCAAAGCGGGCGGCACCTTGTTCGGCGCTGTCAAATACAAACGTTGAAGTCTGGAAAATAGGCGTACTGAGCGCGCCAGTTGAAGGATCGGGTTGTTGCCCTGCGTGAACGATCTGGGTGTTGAATCCGTAAGTACGACAGTCAGACATGATATCTCCTTTAATTCGGAACAGAACAGCTCACACTCAAATAGCAATCGCTGTGCCAGAAATTGAATTAATAGATATCAATGAGTTATGTATTTACCTGGATTAATAGTCGGCAGGAATGTTGCCAACTGGCAAGAATCTTTCCAGCGTACTGGCGAGAAACGGGTGAAATGCGAGGCGCTACGCAGAGCGGAATATTGCGCGGTGATATGGCGAAAGGGCTACCGTAGAATCAGCGGCAAGCCGGGAATTACCGGTGAGGCGCAATGTTGCGGGGGCTTGATCCCCGGCGGCATCGGTTGCTGGAAAGAGAAAACCCCCGCACGTTGTTCAGTATAAACCTGGCAACAAAACGGGGGCTAACTTGACTCCAGACAAGTTAAGGATAGCCGCGAACAGTTGCCATTGCAACACAGGCGGCTATATGACGCTCGTACAGTTAGGCGTGGCCTTCTGGCACGATTTAGCGGCTCCAATCATCGCTGGTATTATTGCCAGTCTGATTGTGAGCTGGCTACGTAACAGGAAGTAATGCGCTTAGTGGGCGTCTGCCTGCCGTGATGGCAATATGCGCCCGAACCAGGCCGCAGGGGTGACCTTGCGGCCTTTTTCGGCTTAAATGCAGATAAATCTCGTCGTCAGGTGCCTATCCTGTCGCGATAATGCACGCTGGGAAGTTTTCAGATACCGTCTCTCTTAATACCGCTACGATCGGGTATACTCTGACGGCAGTTTCGTCTATCCGTGGAGAGTCAGTTTGCGTGTCAGTCGCTCGTTAACAATTAAGCAGATGGCAATGGTCGCGGCCGTTGTCATGGTGTTTGTTTTCATTTTTTGCACCGTTTTGTTGTTCCATCTGGTACAGCAGAACCGCTATAACACGGCTACACAACTGGAAAGTATCGCTCGCTCCATCCGTGAACCTCTTTCCGACACTATCCTGAAAGGGGATATTCCCGAAGCGGAAGCCATTTTACGCAGCATTCGGCCAGCGGGCGTGGTCAGTCGCGCTGATGTGGTGCTGCCTAATCAGTTTCAGGCGCTGCGGATGAGCTTTATTCCCGAACGCCCGGTTCCCGTTACGGTGACCCGCCTGTTTGAGCTTCCGGTGCAAATTTCGCTGCCGGTCTATTCACTTGAGCGCTCAGCGAACCCACAGCCGCTGGCGTATCTGGTGCTGCAGGCGGATTCGTACCGCATGTACAAGTTTGTGATGAGCACGCTCTCAACGTTAGTGACCATTTACTTACTTTTATCGTTAATACTCACGGTAGCCATCTCATGGTGTATTAACCGTTTGATTGTGCACCCATTGCGCAAAATCGCTCGCGAGCTGAACGACATTCAACAGCAGGATCTGATTGGCTATCAACTGGCATTACCACGTCTGCATCAGGATGATGAGATTGGTATGCTGGTGCGTAGCTACAACCTCAATCAGCAGCTCATCAAACGCCATAGCGAAGAGCAAAGCGACCATTCGATGCGCTTCCCGGTTTCCGAATTGCCCAATAAGTCGTTTTTAATGGGATTGCTGGAGCAGGTGGTGACGCGTCAGCAAACGACGGCGCTGATGATTGTCACCTGTGAAACCCTGCGTGATACCGCGGGCGTGTTAACCGAAACTCAGCGAGAAATCTTGCTGCTGACGTTAGTCGAAAAACTAAAATCGGTATTGGCCCCCAGAATGGTGCTTACCCAGGTGAGCGGCTATGACTTCGCCATCATCGCGCATGGTGTAAAAGAGCCCTGGCATGCCATTACACTAGGTCAGCAAGTACTCACTATCGTTAATGAGCGGTTACCGATTCAGGGCATTCAACTACGTCCGAACTGCAACATCGGGGTGGCGATGTTTTATGGTGATTTAACTGCAGAGCAGCTCTACCGCCGCGCCCTGTCCGCCGTGTTAACGTCGCGTCATAAAGGTAAAAACCAAATTCAGTTCTTTGATCCGTTGCAGATGGAAGAGGCGCAGCAGCGTTTAACCCAGGAGAACGATATTTTAACCGCCATGGATAACCAGCAGTTTGCGCTCTGGATGCAGCCCCAGGTAGAAATGTCCAGCGGCAAGGTATTGAGCGCAGAAGCATTATTGCGAATGCAACAGCCGGACGGTAGCTGGGAGCTGCCAGAAGGGTTAATCGACAGAATTGAGTCTTGTGGTCTGATGGTGACCGTCGGTTATTGGGTGCTGGAAGAAACATGCCGCCAGCTGTCAGCCTGGCAAGAACGCGGTCTGATGCTGCCGCTCTCGGTGAATTTATCCGCTCTCCAGTTGATGCACCCCAATATGGTGTCTGATCTGCTGGAGTTGTTAACGCGCTATCGCATTAAGCCTGGCACATTAATTCTGGAAGTGACTGAAAGCCGACATATTGACGATCCCAATGCCGCGGTGGCCATTTTGCGACCGCTGCGCAACGCGGGCGTGCGCATCGCGCTGGACGATTTTGGCATGGGGTATGCGGGTCTGCGACAGCTACAGCATATGAAGTCGCTACCGGTGGATGTACTCAAAATCGATAAGATGTTTGTCGATGGCGTGCCCGAAGATTGCAGCATGATCTCCGCCATCATTCAATTGGCACACAGTCTCAACTTGCAGATGATCGCCGAAGGCGTTGAAACGGAAGCGCAACGCGAATGGTTATCACAAGCAGGGGTGGAAGTGGCGCAAGGCTTCCTGTTTGCCCGACCAGTTCCGGTAAATATCTTTGAAGAACGCTATCTGGCACCGGAAGGCGCTGATTACAAAAGTTAAAAAAGGTCTCGCTTGTGCGAGCCAGCTCAAAATTTTTAACATTTTTGTATCAATTATGTTCCAGGTGCATTTCTGTCATGTTGAGTGGGTGTTACTTTAAGGCCGCAGGTTAAACAAAACCTTACAAGACCTGTGGTTTTTACTTTAAGGACACCCTATGAAGACCTCTATATTCAAAAGCCTTTACTTTCAGGTCCTGACAGCAATTGCCATTGGTATTCTCCTTGGCCATTACTACCCTGAATTAGGCGCTCAAATGAAGCCGCTTGGTGATGCTTTCGTTAAGCTCATCAAGATGGTCATCGCACCTGTCATCTTCTGTACTGTCGTGACCGGCATTGCAGGCATGGAAAGTATGAAAGCAGTAGGCCGCACCGGTGCGGTTGCACTGCTCTATTTTGAAATTGTCAGTACGATTGCGCTGATCATCGGCCTCATCATCGTCAACGTGGTGCAACCTGGTGCCGGGATGAACGTCGATCCGGCAACGCTGGATGCCAAAGCGGTAGCGATTTACGCCGAACAGGCAAAAGACCAGGGGATCGTAGGTTTCCTGATGGACATTATCCCTGCGAGCGTCATTGGCGCGTTTGCCAGCGGTAATATCCTGCAGGTATTGCTGTTTGCGGTAATGTTTGGTTTTGCTCTGCATCGTCTGGGCAGCAAAGGCCAGATGATTTTCAACGTAATTGAAAGCTTCTCGCAGGTTATTTTCGGCATCATCAATATGATCATGCGCCTGGCGCCGATCGGGGCTTTCGGTGCCATGGCTTTTACCATCGGTAAATATGGCGTCGGAACGCTGGTTCAACTGGGGCAGCTGATAATCTGCTTCTACATCACCTGTATTCTGTTTGTGGTTCTGGTACTGGGCTCCATTGCTCGCGCGACTGGCTTCAGCATCTTCAAATTCATCCGCTATATCCGTGAAGAACTGCTGATCGTTCTGGGTACGTCTTCTTCTGAATCCGCACTGCCGCGTATGCTCGATAAAATGGAGAAACTGGGCTGTCGGAAGTCGGTTGTCGGGTTGGTTATACCCACGGGGTACTCGTTTAACCTTGATGGGACATCCATCTATCTGACGATGGCGGCGGTGTTTATCGCTCAGGCCACCAACAGTCATATGGATATTTTCCATCAGATAACCCTGCTGGTCGTGCTCCTGCTCTCCTCAAAAGGTGCTGCGGGTGTGACCGGGAGTGGCTTCATTGTTCTGGCCGCGACTATCTCTGCGGTGGGGCATTTACCGGTCGCTGGCCTGGCGCTGATTCTCGGTATTGACCGCTTTATGTCTGAAGCCCGTGCGCTGACCAACCTGATTGGTAACGGTGTGGCAACTGTCGTTGTGGCTAAATGGGTGAAAGAATTGGATACCAAAAAGCTGGATGACACGCTGAATAATCGTGCGCCGGATGGCAAAACGCACGATTTATCCTCTTAATCTCGTCACTTATGCCCGTAGTCCCTTCCAGGACTGCGGGTGTTTGCGCATAATTACCCCCTGTGCCTGAAACCGTCGATTCGGCGGCGTCGGGATTTTTTCACTTCCTCCGTGACATTTTCATGTTCTTGCGGTCTAACACGAAGTGTTTTTAACGTCATATTCAGAGAGTCCTTTCGCGGGCTGTCTTTTTATTACCAGGATAGTTGATCAGGGGTTCACATGCAGGGCACAAAAATTCGACTTTTAGCGGGCGGCTTGCTGATGATGGCCACTGCCGGCTATGTGCAGGCAGATGCGCTCCAGCCTGACCCGGCGTGGCAACAGGGCACGCTGGCAAATGGTCTACAGTGGCAAGTGCTAGCCACTCCCCAGCGCCCCAGCGACCGTATTGAGGTTCGCCTGCTGGTCAATACCGGTTCACTCACCGAAAGTACGCAACAGAGTGGTTTCAGTCATGCGATCCCGCGTATCGCGCTGACGCAAAGCGGTGGCCTTGATGCCACGCAAGCCCGTTCACTGTGGCAGCAGGGGTTCGATCCCAAACGTCCCATGCCGCCCGTTATCGTTTCTTATGATTCCACGCTATATAACCTCAGTCTGCCTAACAGCCGTAACGACTTGCTGAAAGAGTCACTTACTTACCTGGCGAATATTTCCGGCAATCTGAGCATCACTCCTGAAACGGTTAATCATGCGCTGAGTAGCGAAGATATGGTCGCAACCTGGCCGTCAGATACCAAAGAGGGGTGGTGGCGTTACCGTCTGAAGGGATCAACCCTGCTGGGGCACGATCCAGCTGATCCGCTTAAAACGCCTGTCGATGCCGCGAAAATCCACTCCTTCTACCAGAAATGGTATACCCCGGACGCGATGACGCTGATTATCGTGGGTAACGTAGATGCGCGCAGCGTGGCTGAACAAATCAATAAAACCTTTGGCGAGTTAAAAGGAAAACGGGAAACCCCAGCGCCGGTGCCGACGCTTTCACCGCTGCGTGCAGAAGCCGTGAGCATTATGACCGATGCGGTACGTCAGGATCGCCTTTCCATCATGTGGGACACGCCATGGCAGCCAATCCGTGAATCCGCCGCGCTGTTGCGCTACTGGCGCGCTGATTTAGCCCGTGAAGCGCTGTTCTGGCATATTCAGCAGGAACTGACCAAAAACAATGCCAAAGATATCGGCCTTGGATTTGATTGTCGGGTGCTGTTCCTGCGTGCCCAGTGCGCTATCAACGTGGAATCGCCGAACGGTAAGCTGAATGCGAACCTCGGTACGGTTGCGCGTGAGCTGGCGAAAGTGCGTGATAAGGGCCTGCCGGAAGAAGAGTTCAATGCGCTGGTGGCGCAAAAAAATCTGGAACTGCAGAAACTGTTTGCCACCTATGGCCGTACCGATACCGACATTTTGATCAGCCAGCGTTTGCGCTCGCTGCAAAATCAGGTGGTGGATATCGCGCCTGAACAGTATCAGCGTTTACGCCAGAGCTTCCTCAACAGTCTGAACGTGGAGATGCTGAATCAGGATCTGCGCCAGCAACTGTCGCAAGATATGGCGTTAATTCTGCTGCAGCCGAAGGGGGAACCTGAATTCAATATGAAGGAGCTGCAGGCGACGTGGGATAGCATTATGGCGCCCGTTACCGCGGCGGCAACGCCGGTAGAAACGGATGAATCACATCCTGAAGTGACGGATATCCCGCCGGTACAGTAACCTCCAGACCGGATAAGGCGATTACGCCGCCATCCGGCCTTGGGTGGGTAGGCCGGGGGCGCTTCGCTTGCCCGGCCTACAAGAACAACACGTTATTGCGGCATAGCGTCGCGTGGGATAATCGCCCCGCGATGCTGAATCACCGTGCTTGCCGTCAGGTGACCGCGTTTTGCGGCATCGGCGGCATTGCCACCGGTCAGACGTACCGCCAGATACCCGGCGCTGAAGGAGTCTCCCGCTGCGGTGGTATCAATCACTTTCTCTTTCGGTAATTTAACGGCCGGGACGTCGATCAGCGTTTCACCCTCGATAGAAACCAGACAAGAGTCTGCGCCGCGCTTCACCACGACTTCCTGAACGCCAGCCGCGTGAGTACGGGCAATCACCTCGGCTACAGGTTTTTCACCCCACAATGCGTCTTCATCATCCAGCGTCAGGAACGCGATATTGGTGCATTCCAGCATCTGCTGATAAACCTGCTGCGTTTCTTCTTTGCTACTCCACAGGCGTGGGCGGTAGTTATTGTCAAAAATGACTTTTCCACCGTTAGCGCGGCATTCACGCAGTAACGTCAGCAGTTTGTCACGGCTGGCCGGGCTTAGAATCGCCAGGCTGATTCCGCTCAGATACAGATAATCAAATGTCGCCAGCTCTTCGCAAATCGCGGCGGACTGTTCGCTCTCCAGCCAGAATTTTGCTGCGGCTTCATTACGCCAGTAATAGAAGGTGCGCTCGCCGGTGCTGTCGGTCTCAATGTAGTAGAGTCCCGGCAGGCGGTTTTCCATACGCTGGGTTAATGAGGTGTCAACATTTTCACCCTGCCAGGAGTCCAGCATTTGTTGGCTGAAACTGTCAGTACCCAGTGCAGTCACATAGTGTACCGAAAGCGCCGCTGCATCGACCTGGCGGGCGATATAAACGGATGTATTCAACGTGTCGCCACCGAATCCGCGCTGAACGTCGGCGCCTTTCTGTGACAGCTCAATCATGCATTCGCCAATCACGGCAATCTTTCTGGACATAGTCGTAACCTGCTCTGAAAAAAATTAGCGTTAGTGTGCGCTGTGGGTGTTAAGTGGTCAACTATATTAAAACAACGTTCCATTATTTTTTTGAGCCAGCACGTGTTCTGCGTTGTTTTTTGCCGCCTGGTTTTTATTTTGCCTGCGGCGGAACGTAAAGTTCTGCGCCTGAGCGCCGATAACCTTTGACGAGTCCGGTCAGTCACACTCTTATTTACAGGACATCTTTGATGATAAAGCAGGTTACCCAGCAGCTCATTACGCCCGATGCGAGTATCGAAAGCTTGCAGGCGAGACGCTATTGGCTGCAGTGCGAGCGTGCTTACACCTATCAGCCGATTTACCAGACCGACGGACGGCTGATGGCCGTTGAACTGCTGACCGTCGTGACCCATCCTGATAATCCTGCCCAACGTATTGCGCCAGATCGCTATTTTGCTGAAGTGGCCGTCCGACACCGTATAGAGGTCGTGAAAGAGCAGCTCCTGCAGCTTGAGCTGAAAAAGGACTTTTTCAGAGCCAATAACCTGCTGGCTTCAGTGAATGTCGATGGCCCAACGCTGATTGCGATGCGCCAGGATCCTGAAATCCTGAAAATCATCGAATGCCTGCCGTGGCTGCGTTTTGAGCTGGTGGAGCATATCCGCCTGCCGAAGGGGTCGTCGTTCGCCTCAATGTGCGAGTTTGGTCCCCTCTGGCTGGATGATTTTGGTACCGGAATGGCGAACTTCTCGGCCCTGAGCGAAGTGAGTTACGACTATATTAAAGTGGCGCGGGATCTGTTTGTCATGCTGCGCCAGACGCCGGAAGGCCGCAATCTCTTCACGCTGTTGTTACAGCTGATGAACCGCTATTGCCGCGGGGTAATTGTTGAAGGTGTTGAAACACTTGAAGAGTGGCGTGATGTGCAAAACTCACCGGCTTTCGCGGCGCAAGGCTATTTTCTTTCTCGTCCAGTACCTCTGCATACCCTCGAAGAGGTGATCCTGTCGCTTTGATTCGGATGTAGCGTCCCTCATTTTGCCCTGCTGGACTATCTTTAGGACAGGCAAGGAAGGAAGTGAGGACGCTAACTATGACAAAAGCAGGCAAAATAACCACATCCGTATTAGGGGTTTTCTTGTTGTTGATCGTCGTATTCATCATTGTGATTGCGACATTTGACTGGAACCGGCTCAAACCGACCATCAACCAGAAAGTCTCTACAGAACTCAACCGGCCCTTCGCCATACGGGGCGATCTGGGCGTGGTTTGGGAGCGCCAGAAGCAGGAAACCGGCTGGCGTAGCTGGGTTCCGTGGCCGCACGTTCATGCCGAGGATATTATCCTTGGCAACCCGCCGGACATTGCCGACGTCACCATGGTGCATCTTCCCCGTGTGGAAGCCACGCTCGCGCCGCTGGCATTACTGACAAAAACCGTCTGGCTACCGTGGGTCAAGCTGGTAAAGCCTGATGCGCGCCTCATTCGCCTGTCGGAAAAAAACAATAACTGGACTTTTACCCTCGCAGAAGATGAAAACCGCGATCCTAATGCGTCGCCCTCTGCGTGGTCTTTCCGGCTGGATAATATTCTCTTCGATCAAGGACGCATCGCTATTAACGATAAGGTGACTCGCTCGGAGCTTGAGATCCTGGTCGATCCGCTGGGTAAGCCATTGCCTTTTAGCGAAGTGACGGGCGCAAAAAATAAAGAGAGTCAAACCCGCGTTGAGGACTACGTATTTGGTTTGCAGGCCAAAGGACGCTATAACGACGAACCGCTAAGCGGTAGCGGAAAAATAGGCGGGATGCTGGCGCTGAGGGGCGAAGGAACCCCTTTCCCGGTGCAGGCTGATTTCCGGTCGGGCAATACGCGCGTAGCATTTACCGGTACGGTAAATGACCCGATGAATATGGGCGGCGTGGATCTGCGGCTTAAATTCTCGGGTGATTCGCTAGGGGATTTGTACGATTTGACGGGGGTGCTGCTCCCGGATACGCCGCCGTTTGAAACCGACGGGCGTCTGGTGGCGAAAATCGATCCGGAAAAATCCTCTGTTTTTGATTACCGCGATTTTAATGGCCGTATTGGCGACAGCGATATTCATGGAACGCTAACTTATACGACCGGTAAGCCGCGTCCGAAACTGGAAGGGGACGTCGAATCACGCCAGCTGAGACTGGCTGATTTGGGACCGCTGATTGGTGTGGATTCGGGTAAAGGCGCGGAAAAGGCCAAACAGTCTGAACAGCGCAAAGGTGAGAAGAGCGTCCAGCCTGCCGATAAAGTCTTACCGTATGACCGTTTCGAAACTGACAAATGGAATGTGATGGATGCTGACGTACGTTTTAAAGGTCGGCGCATTGAACACGGCAGCAGCCTACCGATTAGCGATCTCTCCACCCATATCATCCTGAAAAATGCCGACCTGCGCCTGCAGCCGCTGAAATTTGGCCTGGCGGGAGGCAGCATTGTTTCCAGAATCCATCTGGAAGGGGATAAAAAGCCGATGCGTGGGCAGGCGGATATTCAGGCTCGCCGCCTGAAGCTAAAAGAGCTCATGCCGGATGTAGAACTGATGCAGAAAACGCTCGGTGAAATGAACGGTGACGCTAAATTTAGCGGCAGCGGAAACTCGGTGGCCGCGCTGTTGGGAAACAGCAATGGCAACCTGAAGCTGCTGATGAACGATGGCTTAATCAGCCGGAATCTGATGGAAATTGTGGGATTAAATCTGGGTAACTATCTCGTTGGTCAGATATTTGGTGACGATGAGGTCCGGGTGAACTGCGCGGCGGCGAATCTGGATATCGTTAACGGCGTGGCGCGTCCTCAAATCTTTGCTTTTGATACGGAAAATGCGGTGATCAATGTGACCGGGACCGCGAGTTTTGCCTCTGAGCAACTGGATTTAACCATCGATCCAGAGAGCAAAGGTATTCGTATTATTACGCTGCGTTCGCCGCTGTATGTTCGCGGGACCTTCAAGAACCCGCAGGCAGGTGTAAAAGCCGGGCCATTGATTGCGCGTGGTGCGGTTGCCGCCACATTAGCCACGTTAGTCACTCCAGCGGCGGCACTGTTGGCGCTGATTTCCCCTTCCGAAGGGGAAGCCAACCAGTGCCGGGCGATACTGTCGCAAATGAAGAAGTGATGTCAGGCCGGATGCGATGGTTACACCGCATCCGGCAAAAGAATCATAATGACTGATGACGGGTCTCATGGGTTAACAGCAGCGCGATCAATGTCAACGCCGCCATCGATGCCAGATACGTTCCTACCGCTGCCAGACCGTAGTTAGCCTGCAGCCATGCGGCAATATACGGGGCAACGGAAGCGCCAAGAATCGACGAAACGTTATATGAGAATGATGCGCCCGTGTAGCGAACCTCGGTTGGGAACAGCTCCGGCAGCAACGCGCCCATCGGACCAAATGTCAGTCCCATCAGGCTTAAACCCAGCAGCAGGAAAGCGAACACCAGCGCCGGATTGCCAGATCCGAGCAGCGGTTTAAAGGCAAACAGCGCAAACAGAATGATAAGCGTGGTGATGATGAGCATGCTCTTGCGGCGACCAAACGCGTCGGCCAGCAGACCCGCCACAGGCACCATAACGCCAAAGCCAATTACCGCCATCATCAGCATCCACAACACTTCATTACGTGGCAGGCCAAGCCCTACAGGCGCGGCGGCTGTACTGAACGTCATCGAATAGACGGTCATGATATAGAACAGCGTATAGGTCGCCAGCATGATGAACGTGCCGAGGATCGTTACGCGAATATGCTTTGTCAGTAAGGTACCCAGCGGGATTTTCACCTGTTTTTTCGCCGCAGCGACTTTGGCGAAGACCGGGGACTCATGCAATGAAACGCGAACGTACAGGCCGATGATCACCAGTACCGCAGAGAAGATGAACGGTACGCGCCAGCCCCAGCTCATAAACTGTTCATCGGTCAGCAGCCAGGAGAGCAGCAGAAAAGTGCCGTTGGCGAAGAAAAAGCCGATAGGCGCGCCCAGTTGCGGGAATGATCCGTACAGCGCGCGTTTACGCGGCGGCGCGTTTTCCGTTGCCAGCAACGCCGCGCCGCCCCACTCACCGCCCAGACCTAAACCCTGACCAAAACGCGCCAGTGCCAGCAGCAACGGGGCGAAAATGCCGATAGTTTCATAGCCCGGCAGCAGGCCAATGACAACCGTTGAAATCCCCATGGTAAGCAGTGAAGCAACCAGCGTGACTTTACGGCCTACGCGATCGCCGAAATGGCCGAACACCGCGGAGCCGATTGGCCGGGCCACAAAAGCGATAGCGAAGGTGGCGAGGGACTGCAGCGTAGCCGCGGTCGGATCTCCCTGCGGGAAGAAAATATGGGGAAACACGATCACCGCGGCGGTCGCGTAGATATAGAAGTCGAAGAACTCAATGGCGGTACCAATGAGTGAGGCGACGACAACTTTATTGCGCGAGTTGACCGGGGTGTGTTCCTGTTCGTTGTCGAGTGTTGTGGCTGTTGCTTGCATAATATTTTCTTATTTTTGGCCGAACGAAAGGCCATATTACGCACAGCAAAAGCGATATTTCAATCTGTAACAAACCCTGCAATTGGTCAAAAAAAGAGCAAAAAGGGGATAATATTCAGGCTGAAGATTTCACTTCCATGAAATGCTTCACATAATTTAAAACTTGGATGATAAAACTGGTTTTTGGTTAAATAAAAGTTACGGGTTGGATTTATTCACTAAATCAGTAAGAACGGGCGGCATTATAATTGCCGGATGGCGCTGCGCTTATCCGGCCTACAAACTCACCCGTAGGCTGGATAAGACGCGTGCGTCGCCATCCGGCAATTCACAACTAATCCGGCGGTGGCTATTGCGTTTTCCCCGGCATCCGCGGGTCATCTTTGTATTCCGCCGTGGCTATCCAGGCGGCGCAAAACAGCGTCAGACGAGCGAAGAAGTAGAAGAACGCCATCAGTCCAAGCACGGAACCAAACGCCGCGCCTGACGGCGATTGCACCAGTGACGGCAGCATGTAGGTCATGATCATTTTGATAACTTCAAACCCCAGCGCCGCGATAAATGTGCCGCGAATGAGTGCTTTCTTACGTGGTCGGTGACGCGGCAGTCGCCAGAAAATCCAGAAGAAAAGCAAATAGTTGGCGAAAATAGAGATGGTCAGGCCGATCAGGCGCCAGGCGGGTTTCAGCCATTCGATGCCGTCGAGATACAGCGCAGAGATAATCATCTGCTGGGCGGAACCGGCGATAGAAGTAATGGACAGAGTGACAATCAGCGCAATCAACAAACCAATCAATGAAACAAAATCGCGCAGGTATTTAACCCAAATTTTTTCCTGATCCTGCGGCGTACGCTCCCAAACATCTCGCGACTGGGCACGAATCGCTTCGCGCAGATTGCCCATCCAGTTAATCCCGGAATAAAGGGCGATCCCAAGCCCGACCAGACCCACGGTGGTTCGCTGCTGAACGGCAGTGTTAATGGTGTTTTTTAACGTGGAGGCGAGCGTCGGGTCGCTGACGTTAAGCAGTATTTTGCTGAAGATATCCTGCAACAGCGTAGGGTGGGAGGCGAGAATAAAACCGGCGGCGGCAAATGACACCATCAGGATAGGGATCATCGACAGGAACGAGAAGTAGGTGATAGCGGCGCCAAACTGGTTTCCCATGCGGTCATTAAAACGCTCTGCGGCTCGAATCATATGGGCGATGACGGGCTGGCGTTGAATTTTATCGGCGAGGGTCAGGGCTGTTTGCAATGCCTGGTTGGTCGTACCGTTGGTTTCTGTTTTTTCACGCTCCTGGGTCTCAATTTTTGGGATCGGTGCGTGCTCAAGTTCCTGAATGGGGCGTTTTATCTCTTTTTCCTGCGTCATCAGGCCAGTATTCCTTGTTCTGTTCATTCTCAGGACAGTATAGCTTGTCAGTCCACATAATCTTTCATTACGCCGGTCAGCCATTCCATAAACAGATGAACCCGGCGGGAGAGGTTGCGGCGATGCGGATACAGCAGAGAAACCGGCATCGGCTCGGCACGATACTGCCCTAACACCTCGATCAGCGTACCGGCGCGCAGGGCATCGCGTACGCCGACGCGTGGCACCTGAATAATGCCCAGGCCGGCAAGGCACGCTGCATGATAGGTTTCCGTGCTGTTCACCGTCAGCATGCCGCCGGTTTTAACCCATTGAGTACCGTTGCCTGTCGCCACCTCGAAACCTTGCGCACGCGTTCCCAGGTTCACCGAGTAATGCACCACCGCATGTGAGGCTAAATCTTCCAGGCTTTCCGGATAGCCAAAGCGGGCCAGATATTCTGGGCTGGCGCAGTTAATCTGCGTGAGTTTACCCAGCGGACGGGCAATCAGCCCTGAATCTTTCAGCGTACCTACGCGTACGACGCAGTCGAAACCTTCGCGGATCAAGTCTACCAGCCGATCGCTGCTGCTGAGTTCGAGTTCAAGTCCCGGATATTGATGCAAGAAGGCTGCCAGGCGAGGCATCACCAGATTTCTCGCGACGCCCACCGGCATATCCACGCGCAGCTTGCCGCTGATACTGGCCGAATCGTGATGGAATAGTCCATCCAGTTCATCCAGATTGCTTAGCAGATCTTTCGCGCGTTCATAATAGATCATGCCGTCTTGTGTGAGCTGGACGCGTCGGGTGGTGCGGTGCAACAGCTGCGTGCCAAGATGATTTTCCAGGGCCTGGATTTGTCGCGATACGCTACCTTTAGGTAGTCCAAGGGTGTCCGCCGCACGCGAAAAACTCTCCAGTTCTGCGACGCGGATGAACAACTGCATTGCGTGAATTTTATCCATTCTCATGCCCTATTGTTGTTCTGTATGAAACAGTAATGCGCAATCAGCGATATTTATTGTTTTTCTACCACCTAATAAGCTCTGTCTCAATCTTCACTACACATGAAATGAGGTTTCTTATGACGCAACGTATCGCATTGGTGACCGGCGGTGGTCGTGGACTCGGTAAAAACGCGGCGCTTAAGCTGGCAAGCAAAGGAATCGGTATCATCCTGACGTGGAACAGCAATGAAAAAGAAGCGCTGCAGGTTGTGGATGAAATTCGCCAATCTGGCGGTAAAGCAGCGGCATTACCGTTGAATGTCGGGGATATTTCAACATTCCCTCAGTTTATAAAACAGGTGCGGGAAACCTTACAGACCCAGTGGCAAAGCGACAGCTTTGATTATTTATTGAACAATGCCGGGATTGGTATTAACGCGCCGTATCCCGCGTTCACCGAAGCGCAATTTGATCAACTTTTAAATATCCATTTTAAAGGTCCTTTTTTCCTGACGCAGAACCTTTTACCGCTGATGAACAGAGGCGGCAGGATCCTCAATGTGTCAACCGGACTCACGCGCTTTGCGCTGCCGGGTTACAGCGCATACGCGGCTATGAAAGGGGCGATGGAAGTGTTAACCCGTTATCAGGCAAAAGAGCTGGGGGAGCGCGGAATTACGGCCAATATTATTGCCCCCGGCGCGATAGAAACCGATTTTAGCGGTGGAAATGTGCGGGATAACGCGCAACTGAATGCGTACATTGCTTCGCAAACAGCGTTGGGGCGCGTTGGTTTGCCGGATGATATCGGTGACGCGATTGCCGCGTTGCTCAGCGATGAGCTGGCGTGGATGACGGCGCAGCGTGTTGAGGTCTCCGGCGGAATGTTCCTGTAACCCGTCGTGTCTTATTCAGCCAGATATTGGCTGAATAAGCATTTAATGCGATTTTTTATTTTGTAACATATTTGAATGATGGTTGGCATTCCTTATTTTTCGACAAAAATATAGACTGCATATAATTAATATTAATTAATATACATGAGCGTCAAAATATAAGAATTTACTTAATATATTTCGTTGGTTTTGTTTCTTTGTGTGATTCTGTTGATTGAGCTGTAACTAATCATAATTTCTGCTTCTTTCTTCTACGACTATCGGTACAATGGCCCACCCGCCAAATGGTGACTTCTTATTTTACCCTATGGGTAATACCCTTCCGCGCGCTAAGGCTAATATCTTATTCAGACGGAGATAAATAATGCAGTTAATAATGTTTGACAGGCAGTCAATATTTATTCATGGAATGAATGTAAGTTTACAGCAACGTATTCCAGGAGTGGATGTTCAGGGTGTCAGTCAGACAGATGACCTGTGGCAGAAGCTGGAAGACAACCCTGATGCAATGGTAATGCTGGATGGCGATCTTGATGCTGAGTTCTGCCGCAGCTTGCTGCAACAGATCGCGCAACGCAATTCGGCGGTAAAAGTGCTGGTAACAGCAACGGATTGCCGGAAAAGATGGCTACAGGAGGTCACGCAATTAAACGTGCTGGCCATTGTTCCACGTGACTCTGACGCGGAAACCTTCACACTGGCGCTCAATAGTGTCGCGATGGGCATGATGTTTATCCCCAGAGACTGTATTACAGCGGCTGAGAGTAGCCGCCAAAATATAAGATCGCTCAGTGCGCGTCAGCGAGAAATTTTGACTATGCTGGCCGCGGGCGAGTCGAATAAACAAATTGGCCGACTGTTAAATATCAGTACCGGAACGGTAAAAGCCCATCTTGAGTCGCTTTACCAGCGTCTGGAGGTAAAAAATCGTACGCAGGCGGCAATGATGTTAAACGACGCTATTTAATTGACGTAAATTTCACAGTCAGAAAATTTCTGGCTGTGAAATAGCTTAAGGCCAAATTTCTGTCATGTTAAATCGGGTTATTCCCACGCTGAATATCCACGCAATTAACGTCTCTTGTTGAAACCGATCTTTTATTTGCGGTTTTTTTTCATATAGTAACGCCTCACAGAGATGCAGATCGGCGAGCAGAAGTGCTTCTGCCTGCATTAGCGTAATTGGGGTATCAAAGGTTTCGTCTGCGGCAATTTCATGCCCGTAACCTATCACCCAAATTCCATGTTTATCCTGATACTTTTCCAGCGACAGGCCTTGCCATTGCTTAATAAATGCGACACAGGCGGGTGTGAAGTGCGTTGAACGGAGCGGCATAATACTCTCTGAGTAAAGAGATATATTTTAAGAAATCCACTCCGTTACGCCAGTTGCCATGTAGCCAGTTTTTACAGCAAAACGCCTTATGGCATTGGCGGCTGATATTCACGTTTTAACAGGCCGAAAAGCCAGTCATCGCGCCAGGTTTGTTGTAGCCAATAGCTTTCCCACAGCGTACCTTCGTGAATGAACCCAATCTTTTCCAGCAGACGTCTTGAGGCTTCGTTTCCTGCGGTGACGCAGGCCGTCAGCCGGCGGAGTCCGCCGTGGGTAAATGCGTAATCGCAAACGGCATGCAGGGATTCAGTGCCATAACCTTTACCCTGTGCCTCGGGAGTAAGCAAAAAACCGACCTCGGCACATTCATTGTTTTCATGAATATATCCAGTCACCCCCAGCGGCGTTCCCGATGCCTTATCGCACAGCACCAGGCAAAGCCAGTGCTGGCTGCCGGGGGACCACTCTGGTAAGCGTGAATGAAAGGCTGCCTGTATCTCTTGTTCTGTGCGCGTATCAGCGACAAAGCGCATCACATCAGCGTTCTGCTGTAACGTTAAAAAGAACGCCCAATCTTCAATATTCAATGGACGACAGATCAGGCGCGATGTTTTCAATACGGGCACGGACATATCTCCTGAATAATTTTCCATGATTGTGCGGAAGTCACTGTAAAACAGATTTATTTGCTATATGAATGTGTTTTAGTCTACGTCGATACACATCTGCTTTTATAGAAAATAACGACATACCATTGTGAGGCCGCACGTTTTGGGTCCTGTTAGGGAAGATGATGACCAATAGCGCATTACAAGCGACATGTACACCCTTTGAACGTTGTCTGGCGATCATCCGTCAGGCATCGGTAGAAATATTGCTGCTGTTAGGCGTGCATGTCGCAGAGGGTAAAGAGCCGCGATGGTTCCTTGAGCAGCTTGACCAGGCCAGATTGAATCTGGGCGGCTGGGGAGCTGTCGCCAGACGTTTGCAGATGAATGATGCGCAATTGAGCCAGTTCACTCTGCGGCTGCGTCATCTGCAGCAGAGCGTGCCGCAGTATGAAAATGGCCAGGACGTCAGTGAAAACCAGCTGATTTCTGCGCTACGCTTCGTGGCGTCTCTGGAACAATTGCGTCAGCAACAGCCCATACTGAAGTATGAAACTGAGATTGAACGTGCAGAGCCGGAAGCACAGATCCATGCGCAGCGTCAGCTTCGTGCCATAGAATTAACGCTCAAATCGCTTATCGCACGGGTATGGCCGGATCAACATCCACTCAACAGCTTCCTGAAACAGCACTTCGGTGGGGAACGCCTGCGCCGTTGGTTAAAACTGGGTGACAGTCGGGATGCGCTGGACGGCATGATGTTTAGCGAACTGGCGCTTATGGTCGTGGATAAGAAATTGTTTGTACGCCACTTTACCCAGATTTTTAACGACACCTCGGTGCTGACGTTGTTTGTCGAACCACGTCTGACGTTGCGTATGTTTCTGGATGATTGCCGGCTGGCCCGCAACGGCGTCATCGCGCAGCAGCCGCTGACCTCAGTACAACTGATGTTGCTGGATTGTCAGTACCGACAGATTACTCACCCTGTACAACGGGCATTTGCAGAAAGGCGTACGCGTGTTAATCCCGCGTCATATCTGGAGTCTGATGAGACGACCGTCCGCCAGTTCTGGGAAATGGCAAAGCAAAAGGATGAGCAGGCGGGGGGCGACAAACAGGAAATCGCCGACAGTATTGATCCGCCGGAGAAGCGAGCAAAGCGCACCGCGGAGGAGCGTGAACAGCTGATTTCAGGCATGTTGTGGGTCGCGGTCGGCGTGATGGTGCTGGTGATTTCGCTGGGTGCGTTCTGGTTATTCACTTCGCCAGCGCCACAGGCGTCATCCGGACAATCTGTTGAAATTGTGCAGGAGGAACCGCGCCGTGATGCACCTTCCGCACGGGAATCTGTGACCCGAATGGGTATCACCTGGGATGCCTTTAACATGCGCGCGGCTATCGATCGCAACGATACCCGAGTGACGTCACTGTTCCTGCAGGGCGGGATGGACTGGAAGCTGGCGTGGACGGAACAAGCATTCGCTGCGGGCAATACCGAGGTGTTGAGACTGCTGCTGCGTTATCCTGCGCAGATGAACGAGAGCAAACCTTGCAGACAGTTTATGAGTACGCTCAGTCATGCCATGTCGAATGGGGCGTCACTCACTTCCTTGCACAAAAGCTACCTGCAAAGTTTTTGTTCGGTTCCGGCGGTTATCGCACGTCAACAGTATGATCTTGAGCAGGCTCAGCTGCGCGCTCGTGCAGAACCCAGCCCGGAGAACAAGAAGTGGCAAAAAATTCATTCTGAACTCTACGATGCGATTAACTAACGGCCTGAGGAGTCAGGCCGCCAGCGGCTAAGGTTCGCCATACAGCCCGATGAGTCGGCGCACCACGCCGTTTGTCCAGCCAAAGCCGTCCTGCAGCGGATATTCCCCGCCGCCGCCTTCGCGCGGCATGCCGTCGGCAATATGGTATTTTTCGATAAGCTTGTGGTGTTCCTGGTAAAAGAGATTCACCGTTTTCAACCAGTTACGGGCAATTTCATCCCCGAGATGGTCGTCGCCATACAATTTGAAACCTTGAATAGCCATCCATTGCAGCGGCGCCCAGCCGTTGGGTTTATCCCACTGCTCACCGGTTTCATGTTCTGTGGCTAAAATACCCCCTGGCGTTAGCAGGCGGCTGCGTACCGCATTGGCCAGCCGGTCGGCTTGTTCATGCGTTGCCATGCCGACATACAGCGGTACGATACTGGCGGCAGAGAAGAGGGCCATTTGTTCACGTCGCCAGTCATAATCGCGATAGCAGCCGTTTTCATCATCCCATAAGTAGCGATTTACCGCATCGCGGCGGTCATTGGCTTTCTGGCGAAACAGCGCTTCAGCTTCTTTGTCACCTTTCAGCGCCGAAATATTGGCGATGGCGCTCTCCAGCTTGTAGAGGAACGCGTTCAGGTCAATTGGGATGAATTGTGTCGTGCGTATGCTGGCAAGGCGGCCTGCATCGCGTAGCCAGCGTGAGGAGTAATCCCATCCCGATGCCGCGCCTGCACGCAAATCGCGATACACCTCATTGGGCGGTCGACCTGAATGCTTGGCGGTCTCGACGTCTTCAAGCCACGATTCATCGCGCGGCGTATCACGATCGTCCCAATAGCGGTTGAGCAAGGATCCGTCCGACATTCTGATTACGTGGCGGTAGGCCTGGTTGAGCACCAGCGAATCGGCGCCATCCATCCAGAACGCGTACTCCATTTTTAGATGATCAAGATAACGGCGCGCGCCACGTACGCCATCCTCTTCAAACAGTTCCACCATCAGCGCAAAGACCGGCGGCTGCGAGCGGCTCAGGTAGTACGTTCGATTACCGTTTGGGATGTGACCATAATTTTCGATCATCCAGGCAAAGTTATCCGCCATACATTTCAGCAGATCTTCGCGACCGCTCTCCGCCAGACCCAGCATGGTGAAATAGGAATCCCAGTAGTAGGTTTCGCTAAAACGTCCGCCAGGCACAATATATGACTGCGGTAACGGCAGCAGCGAGGACCAGGGAATGTGGTCCTGCGGTTCGCGCGTCAGCACTGGCCACAATTGATCGATATGCTCTTTCAGCGAATTTTCCGGGTCAGAAACGTATTCGCTGGAGGGTGTTTCCGGGAGCCAGAAATGGTTCTCAACAAAGCGCTTCAGGTCAAAGTCCCGATGGCGTTTGACCTTGCGATAGCGGATCAAAATGTCCAGCGGGTCCATTTTGGGCGCACAGTCGGGGAAGGTTTTGCTATCGGCAAACAGTTTCGACGACTGGACATGTTCGAACAGCTCAAGGTAACGATCGGCCGGGGTTAACGCATCTGAGGCGGGCAGCCCTTCAATCATCTCCGGCTCAGGCTCTGCCTCAATCATTTCATCCAGCTTTAACTCGCACGGATCCATTTCATAAAGCAGATCGATGTCGATCGTCAGTTCTTCAGAAGGGGCGTGGGGTAGTTTCTGGTTGAGCATAATGAGAAAGACCTCCGATGGACGGTGAAATAGTAAGGCTGTTGCCCGGTCGTCAGTTAAGCGTAGACATTCGCTTCGGTATTGGCTGAGTAAAGCGTGCGGTTGATCACGTTTTAGTGTTGAGCATTATTTAAAAAATTAAACTATCCCAATGATAATAATGAATAATTCAGAATCGTGCGCGACCTGAAGATATTCCATTTTCAGAACATTCGATTGCAACGAGGTGTGAACGAAACCTGCTAATGGCTTAACGCTATAATAGGCGCAGGCTATTCTATTGATAGTTCTCCTCCATGTAATTGCTTGATACTTATCAAAATAGTAATCCCCTCATTTCCTATGATGGTCAAGTCTGACAAAGACTGTGCATTAATTATTCTAATTTTTCTGGGTCACAATAACTCACAACGGTGAGGGTAAAATAATGAAAATCATTACCCGTCTTACCGCGATTGCCATAGCTGGCATCGTGATTTGTTATTTTGGATTATCCGGTTATGTGTGGTATCACGATAATCAACGGAGCAAACAGGCTGATGTTCAGGCCTCTTCGCAGGAAGCAAATAATAAAGTTTTAGGATTCTTGCGCGAAAAAGGGTGCGATTATTGTCACACCCCTTCGGCTGAATTACCTTTCTATTCTTCTTTTCCTGTCGCTAAGCAGTTGATGAATTACGACATTCAACTGGGATATAAATCCTTCAATCTTGAGGCCGTTCGTGCGGCGCTGGTCGCGGATAAACCCGTTTCGCAAAGCGACCTGAATAAAATTGAATGGGTGATGCAGTACGAAACCATGCCGCCGACGCGTTATACCGCGCTGCACTGGGCCGGTAAGGTGAGCGATGCGGAGCGCGAAGACATTTTGGGCTGGGTCGCCAAACAGCGTGAGCAGTATTACGCCAGTAAAGATACCGCCGCGCAGCATCGTAATGAACCCGTACAGCCAATACCAGAAAGCATCCCGACTGATGCCCGGAAGGTGGCGCTTGGCTTTACGCTTTATCACGATCCGCGTATTTCCGGCGACAGCACGATCTCTTGCGCGCACTGTCATGCCCTGAATGCGGGTGGTGTGGATGGCCGTAAAACGTCAATTGGCGTAGGCGGAGCGGTCGGGCCGATCAACGCGCCAACGGTATTTAACTCAGTCTTTAACGTGGAACAGTTCTGGGATGGCCGTGCGCCGACATTACAGGCGCAGGCAGGTGGTCCGCCGTTGAACCCGATTGAAATGGCATCTAAATCCTGGGATGAAATTATCCAGAAGCTGGATAAAGATCCGCTATTGAAGCAAGAATTTATTGCGGTTTATCCACAGGGATTCAGCGGAGATAATATTACCGATGCGATTGCTGAATTTGAGAAAACGCTGATCACGCCAAATTCACTGTTTGATAAGTGGTTACGTGGTGATGAGGAGGCGTTAACGGCTCAGCAAAAACATGGCTATCAGTTGTTTAAGGAAAATAAGTGCGCGACCTGTCATGGCGGTATTATTTTAGGCGGACGCTCATTTGAACCATTAGGTTTGAAAAAGGACTTTAATTTCGGCGAAGTCACTGCCGCAGATATTGGCCGGATGAACGTTACCAATGAACTACGTGACAAGCTACGTCAGAAAGTCCCTGGATTACGTAACGTTGCGCTGACTGCGCCTTATTTCCATCGCGGTGATGTGCCTACGCTCGATGGTGCGGTCAAACTGATGCTGCGTTATCAGGTGGGTAAGGAACTGCCGCAGGAAGATATCGACGATATCGTGGCGTTCCTCGAAAGTTTGAACGGGATTTATACGCCGTATATGCAGGGTAAATAATTATTGCCCCTATCCAGCCTGGCGCGTTTTGCCGGCTGGATAATTCTCCTTTACCTGGCGGGTGTTTACCTCTGCTCGGCCACGAATATTTCCCACAATTCTTCTACCGCTCTGGACATTCTGCCCGCAGGCCGAAACAGTCGGATATCAATGGGTATCCATAATCCGCTCTTCTGTGGGGCCGCCGCGGCAATCGTCCCGGCCTGAACATCCGGAGCCGCCAGACTTTCCGGCAGCCAGGCAATGCCGTCCCCGGCTTTGACCATCGCCAGCAGCGTGGCGGCCAGATCGGCGGTGAAGGCGATGTCCATACCGCGTCGGGCATGATTCACCGGTGACGTGTTCGAGAGGATCCTCCCCAGACCGGATTCTGCAGAGAAGGAGAGGAACGGAAATTTTTTGCCCCCCGTAGCCTGCCAGAGCGGCTGATGAGAGCCGGGATCACATTTGGAGTAGGGTAATAACGTTTCTTGTCCAAGGCGAACGCTGAGATATTTCGTCTGATCAAGATTGATATGCATGTGAGGGTGGTAATAACACAGCAGAAACTGCGCATCCCCATTTTCAATCATCCTTTCACAGGCGCTGAGCGTGTCTGACAGCAGGCGAAATGAGCCGAAACGGGCGATTTTTTCGTTATTACGCATCAGCGCCGGAAAAAATGAGAACGACAGGGAATGCGTTGCGGAGAAAATAACATCCGGTCGGGTATTTCCCGCCGCTTCAATGGTTTCATTTCTCAGGGTGTATAGCGCCCGGATCAGTTCGGGCACTTGAGCGACGAAAACTTCCCCCGCACGAGTCAGGCTAACGCCACGGCGGTTACGCTCAAATATCGGCGTTCCCAGCCACTCTTCCAGCGAGACAATGCGCCGACTGAATGCGGGCTGCGTCACATATCGGGAAGCGGCTGCGCGAGAGAAATTGAGTGACTGCGCCAGCGCAACGCAGTCTTCAAGCCAGGTGAGTTCCAGGTGATGCCGATTTTGCATTACAGCCAGCCTCTTTGGCATTAGATCAGTAAATGAGCACTGCTTAAGATGGAGAAATACAGGACGATGGCGTCCTTAAATGCTGCCTGGATGCATTATGCCAATAATAAACCGGCATGAGTTATCACTTTTTACAGGCGTGTAAGTGCGAGCATAACTGACTAAGAACCCGCCGGAGAAAACATGCGTATCCTCGATGTTGTAGAAATTACCAAACCCATCGCTTCCCCTATTCGTAACGCCTATATCGATTTCAGCAAGATGACGACCAGTCTGGTGGCCGTTGTGACTGACGTTGAGATAGAGGGTCGTCGCGTGGTGGGATACGGATTTAACTCTAATGGTCGTTACGGCCAGGGGGGATTGATCCGCGAACGCTTCCGTAACCGCATTCTGGACGCTGACCCGGAAAGTCTGCTGAATGCCGAAGGCGATAACCTGGATCCGCATAAAATCTGGGACGTCATGATGAGTAATGAAAAGCCGGGGGGCCATGGTGAGCGCTCGGTGGCTGTGGGTACGCTGGATATGGCTATCTGGGATGCCGTTGCCAAAATTGCCAACAAGCCGTTGTTCCGTCTGCTGGCTGAGATGAAGGGCGTTGAGGCGAATCCACGCGTCTTTGTCTACGCGGCGGGGGGTTACTATTATCCGGGTAAAGACCTGAGCGCACTGCGTCAGGAAATGCGAGGCTATCTGAACCGCGGCTACAATGTAGTTAAAATGAAAATCGGCGGCGCATCGTTGGAAGAGGACCGTCGCCGTATCGAAGCGGTATTGACTGAAATTGGCGAAGAAGCGCGTCTTGCCGTCGATGCCAATGGCCGCTTTGATCTGGAAACCGGTATTGCCTACGCCAAAATGCTACGGGATTATCCATTGTTCTGGTACGAAGAAGCTGGCGACCCGCTGGATTATTCTCTCCAGGCCGCGCTATCAGAATTTTACCCAGGCCCGATGGCGACCGGTGAAAACCTCTTTTCTCATCAGGATGCGCGCAACCTGCTGCGCTACGGCGGCATGCGCCCGGATCGCGACTACCTGCAATTTGACTGTGCGCTTTCCTACGGTCTGGTCGAATATCTGCGTACCCTGGACGTACTGGCGCAGTTTGGCTGGTCCCCATCACGCTGCATACCGCATGGCGGTCACCAGATGTCGCTGAACATTGCGGCGGGTCTTGGCCTCGGTGGGAATGAAAGTTATCCGGATCTGTTCCAGCCGTACGGCGGTTTCCCGGATTCAGTGAAGGTGGAAGAGGGGCATATCGTCATGCCAGAACTGCCGGGCATCGGTTTTGAAGGGAAATCTGATCTGATTAAAGAGATGCGTGCGTTGGCCGAATAGCGCGGGCGGAGGTGACATAACACCCCTCCGGTTGCCGGAGGGGTGTGACTTGAGCGTGTAGTGAATAGCGTCTACACCTGTGCAATTAGCGCATGGTGACGAATTCTTCTGCCGCCGTTGGGTGAATCGCAACGGTGTTATCGAAGTCTTTCTTCGTCGCGCCCATTTTCAGCGCCACCGCGAAGCCTTGCAGCATTTCGTCCATGCCAAAACCGATGCCATGAATACCAACAATCTTCTCTTCCGGACCCACGCAAACCAGTTTCATGCGGCACGGCTGGCGGTGTGAAGTCACGGCAGTGTACATCGCGGTAAACGAGGATTTATACACTTTCACCTGGTCATCGCCGTGCTGTTCGCGAGCCTGCTGCTCGGTTAAGCCCACGGTGCCAATTGGCGGGTGGCTGAAGACCACGGTCGGGATGTTGTTGTAGTCCAGATGCTCGTCCGGTTTGTTATTAAACAGACGCTCGGACAGGCGACGGCCCGCGGCAACGGCAACCGGCGTCAGCTCAACAGCACCGGTGTTATCGCCAACGGCATAAATCCCCGGCACGCTGGTGTTCTGGTATTTATCAACGACGATGTAGCCTTTTTCGTTGGTTTTCACGCCAGTAACGGCCAGGTTAAAGTTATCCGTGGCTGGTTCACGACCGATCGCCCAAATCAGGCAATCCACCGTTTCGCTACGGCCATCTTCCAGTTGCAGGGTCAGACTGCCGTCGGCGTTTTTAATGACCGCTTGCGGAATTGCGTGAGTATGCAGAGTCGGACCTTCGGTGTTCATCACCTCGACCAGCGTCTCGACGATCATCGGATCGAAGCTGCGCAGCGGCGCGTGTTTACGCACGAACAGGTGAGTTTCTGCGCCCAGGCCGTTAATCACGCCCGCCAGTTCAACGGCGATATAACCTGCGCCAACAACGGCTACACGTTTTGGCAGCGCTGGCAGCTCAAAGAAGCCATCGGAGTCGATACCGTATTCCACGCCTGGAATGTTCGGATGGCTCGGGCGCCCGCCGGTAGCGATCAAAATATGATCGGCAGTAATGGTTTCACCGTTCACTTCAATGGTTTTGGCATCAACGAAGCGGGCAAAGCCTTTAATCACATCAACGTTATTTTTACCCAGCACGTTGTCGTACGAGGTATGAATGCGATCGATATAGGCGGTACGGCTGGCGATCAGTTTATCCCAGTCGAACTTATTAATGGTGGTATCGAAACCGTAATCCGGGCCGTACATATGAATCGCTTCACGGATTTGTGCGGCATGCCACATCACTTTCTTCGGTACGCAGCCAACATTAACGCAGGTGCCGCCTAGCTCTTTGGCTTCAATCAGTGCGCATTTCTGGCCGTACATTGCCGCACGGTTAATGGAGGCAATACCGCCGCTGCCGCCGCCAATAGCGATGTAATCATAGTGCTTGGTCATGACCGCTCCTTCATGTTCATTGTAGGGCGGAGAAGCGTTACGCCATCCGCCAAAATATTCGCGATTGTATACCTGAAATTAAAAGGTTCCACCGATGGCTGCGATTACTCCGGCACGATCCAGCTTACGGAAGTGTGTCCGGTTCCTGCGGGAACCAGCTTGCTATGTAGCCACGGCAGGACATTGTTCATCTGCTGCTCCAGCTTCCACGGCGGGTTAATCACAATCATGCCGGACGCCGTCATGCCGCGCTGATCGCTGTCCGGGCGCACCGCCAGCTCAATTTGCAGAATTTTGCGGATACCGGTGTCTTCCAGATCGTGGATCATGCGCTTGATTTGCTGGCGCAGGACCACCGGATACCACAGCGCATAGGTGCCCGTTGCGAAGCGTTTGTAGCCTTCATTAATGCCGGTCACTACCGCCTGGTAGTCGGTTTTGATTTCGTATGGCGGATCGATAAGGATCAGCCCGCGGCGGGAAACCGGCGGTAATTTTGCTTTTAGCTGTTGATAACCGTCAGCCTTGGCCACACGTGCGCGTTCATCTTTCTGAAATTCGCCGCGCAGCAAAGGAAAGTCGCTCGGGTGCAGCTCGGTTAATTGCAGGCTGTCCTGTTCGCGCAGCAACTGACGAGCAATTAACGGAGAGCCCGGGTAGTAGCGCAACTGGCCGCTACGGTTGAAATGCTGCACCACGGAAATATAGGGTTCAAGCTCGGCAGGCAAATCGTCCTGCTGCCAGATACGGGCGATACCTTCCAGGTATTCACCAGTACGTTCGGCATGCTCACTGCTCAGCTGATAACGGCCAGCGCCAGCGTGGGTGTCCAGATAGAGAAACGGTTTTTCTTTCTCTTTGAGTGATTCAATGATCAGGCTCTGAACGGTGTGTTTAAGGACGTCGGCGTGGTTGCCTGCGTGATAACTGTGGCGATAACTGAGCATGGGTAATGAAATTCCGCTGAAATGACGATTTGCCACAGTTTACAGCAGATCGGCACAGATTACCCGTAGGCCCGGTAAGCGCAGCGCCACCGGGCGTCTTTCCGTCACGGTTAGCATTGAAATCCTCTACACTTAACCCCATTGTACAAATTAATATGCACAGCGCCGGATACGCGCTTCATTCACTCTTTTCAACAGGACCGCGCTAATGACCAATCCATTGCTGACTCCCTTCGAACTGCCGCCATTTTCTAAAATTCAGCCCGAACATGTTGTGCCTGCCGTTACTAAGGCGCTGAACGATTGCCGTGAAAACGTTGAGCGAGTCGTTGCGCAGGGCGCGCCGTACACCTGGGAAAATCTCTGCCAGAGGCTTGCGGAAGTGGACGATGTGCTGGGGCGTATTTTCTCTCCGGTCAGCCACTTGAACTCGGTGAAAAACAGCCCGGAACTGCGTGAAGCCTACGAGCAAACGCTGCCGCTGCTCTCCGAGTACAGCACCTGGGTTGGGCAACATGAAGGTCTGTACAAAGCGTACCGCGACCTGCGTGATGGCGACCATTACGCCACCCTGAACACTGCACAGAAAAAAGCGGTCGATAACGCGCTGCGTGATTTTGAACTGTCCGGTATCGGCCTGCCGAAAGAGAAACAGCAGCGCTACGGCGAAATCGCCACCCGTTTGTCCGAGCTGGGTAACCAGTACAGCAACAACGTGCTCGACGCCACCATGGGCTGGAGCAAGCTGGTGACCGACGAAGCTGAACTCTCCGGCATGCCGGAAAGCGCCCTGGCGGCGGCGAAAGCGCAGGCGGAAGCCAAAGAGCAGGAAGGCTACCTGCTGACCCTGGATATCCCAAGCTACCTGCCGGTCATGACCTACTGCGACAACCAGGCGCTGCGTGAAGAGCTGTATCGCGCCTACTCCACCCGCGCCTCCGATCAGGGGCCGAACGCGGGCAAGTGGGACAACACCCCGGTGATGGAAGAGATCCTCGCGCTGCGTCACGAGCTGGCGCAACTGTTGGGCTTCGAAAGCTACGCCTTTAAATCTCTGGCCACCAAAATGGCGGAAAACCCGCAGCAGGTGCTTGACTTCCTGACCGATCTGGCGAAACGCGCCCGTCCGCAGGGGGAAAAAGAGCTGGCCCAGCTGCGCGCCTTCGCCAAAGCCGAATGTGGCGTTGAAGAGCTGCAGCCGTGGGATATCGCGTACTACAGCGAGAAACAAAAACAGCATCTGTACAGCATCAGCGATGAACAACTGCGTCCGTACTTCCCGGAAAACAAAGCCGTTAACGGTCTGTTTGAAGTGGTAAAACGTATTTACGGTATCACCGCGAAAGAGCGTACCGATGTTGACGTGTGGAATCCGGAAGTGCGCTTCTTCGAACTGTATGACGAAAGCAACGAACTGCGCGGCAGCTTCTACCTCGACCTGTACGCCCGCGAACACAAACGCGGCGGGGCGTGGATGGACGACTGCGTCGGCCAGATGCGTAAATCAGACGGCACGCTGCAAAAACCGGTTGCGTATCTGACCTGTAACTTCAACCGCCCGGTGAACGGCAAACCGGCGCTGTTTACCCATGACGAAGTGATCACCCTGTTCCACGAATTTGGTCATGGCCTGCATCACATGCTGACCCGCATCGAAACTGCCGGTGTTTCCGGTATTAACGGCGTGCCGTGGGATGCGGTCGAACTGCCAAGTCAGTTTATGGAAAACTGGTGCTGGGAGCCGGAAGCGCTGGCGTTTATCTCCGGCCATTATGAAACCGGCGAACCGCTGCCGAAGGAACTGCTGGATAAAATGCTGGCGGCGAAAAACTATCAGGCGGCGCTGTTTATTCTGCGTCAGCTGGAGTTCGGCCTGTTCGACTTCCGCCTGCACGCGGAGTTTAACCCAGAGCAGGGGGCGAAAGTCCTTGAGACGCTGGCCGAAATTAAGAAACAGGTCGCCGTGGTGCCGGGCCCAACCTGGGGCCGCTTCCCGCACGCCTTCAGCCACATTTTTGCTGGCGGCTACGCAGCGGGTTACTACAGCTACCTGTGGGCCGACGTGCTGGCGGCGGACGCATTTTCCCGCTTTGAAGAAGAGGGCATCTTTAACCGTGAAACCGGTCGGTCGTTCCTCGATAGCATCCTGACTCGCGGTGGTTCGGAAGAGCCGATGACACTGTTCAAACGCTTCCGCGGCCGCGAACCTCAGCTCGACGCCATGCTGGCGCATTACGGCATCAAGGGCTGATTGTTCGCGTGAAAATTTGTTTACTGGATGAAACGGGCGCCGGAGACGGCGCCTTATCTGTTCTGGCCGCCCGCTGGGGGCTGGAGCATGATGAAGACAACCTGATGGCGCTGGTGATGACGCCGGAACATCTGGAATTGCGTAAGCGAGACGAACCGAAACTCGGCGGCATCTTCGTCGATTTTGTCGGCGGGGCAATGGCGCACCGACGTAAATTCGGCGGTGGTCGTGGTGAAGCGGTGGCGAAAGCCGTCGGCATTAAAGGCGATTATTTGCCGGACGTGGTCGATGCCACTGCCGGGCTGGGGCGAGATGCGTTTGTGCTGGCCTCCGTCGGCTGCCGTGTGCGGATGCTGGAACGCAATCCGGTGGTCGCCGCGTTACTCGATGACGGCCTGGCGCGTGGCTATGCCGATGCGGAAATTGGCGGCTGGCTTCAGGAACGTTTACAGCTGATTCATGCCTCGAGTCTGACAGCGTTAACCGATATTACCCCACGCCCGCAGGTGGTGTACCTCGATCCGATGTTCCCGCACAAGCAAAAAAGCGCGCTGGTAAAGAAAGAGATGCGTGTGTTTCAGTCGCTGGTGGGTCCGGATCTCGACGCTGACGGCTTGCTGGAACCGGCGCGTCAGTTGGCAACCAAACGTGTGGTGGTGAAACGCCCGGACTACGCGCCGCCGCTGGCTGACGTGGCCACGCCTAACGCGGTGGTGACCAAAGGGCATCGGTTTGATATTTATGCCGGAACCCCTCTGACGGAGTAACGGATTGCCCGATGGCGCAACGCTTATCGGGCCTACGATTCTCAATTATTTGTAGGCCGGATAAGGCGGTAGCCGCATCCGGCACTGAGTATTACTGTTCGGTACTTGGCGTATTAATCATTCGGTTCAGCCATGGCACCATAATCGCCATCACTACCGTTACCGCCAGCGTCACCAGGCCTATCTTACTGAAGACATTGGTATAGATAGGCAGCGTTTGCAGTGGGTCGGTGATGTTTTCCGGTACTGCGGTGAACGTCGCGACATAACCTCCCATCAGGAAAGCGGCGGCCTGGGTCAGGAACCACATCCCAAGAATGAAGCCCATCAGGTGCTGCGGTACCAGCGCGGCGACCATCGCCAGTCCCAGGGCGCTAATCAGCAGTTCACCCAGACTCTGGAACAGATACACCAGCACGATAAACCACGGCGACGTCAGTCCCTGCGCATCGGCAAACCACATCCCGGCAGCGGCGGCGGTCAGGAAACCCAGCGAGCACAGGAACATACCGAGCGTAAACTTCATCGGCATGGTCAGATCTTTACCTTTGTTTCCCAGACGGGTATAAATCGCAGCCAGTACCGGGCTTGCCACTACCACCCAGAACGGGTTCAGCGCCTGGAAGCTTACCGGGTTGATGGCGAAACCAAGAATTTCATGGTGTACGTTATTGATAGCAAAGAAGTTAAGTGACGTTGGCATCTGTGCGTACAGCACATAGAACACTACCGCTTCCAGCATCAGGATAAAAGCCACGAACATTTTGTTGCGCCCGGTTTTATCCAGTTTGAAGGCCTGGCGGAAGAAGATGATCGTCACGGCAATCGACAGGACAATCAGCACCAGGTTGGCAATCTTCACGTTATGCATCAGCCAGGCGCAGATAAATATCGTCACTACCGTACCGGCCAGTACGCAGAATAGATTACGGAAATTCAGCGGCTTATGATCTGGCTCAGAACCGATATTCTTCACCATCCCACGGCAGGCAAAGTAGACCAGCAGTGCGACGATAAGCCCGGCCCCGCACAGGTTGTAGGTCACCGCGTAGCCAAACTTATCGGCAATCACCGGCGCCAGCGACAGCGACAGCAGCGAACCGATGTTAATCGACATATAAAACAGGGTGAAAGCGCCATCCAGTCGGGCGTCTTTCGGTGGATAGCATTTTGACAGCAGGCTTGCCGGGTTGGCTTTAAATAACCCGTTACCCACGGCAATGGTACCCAAAGCAATAAAGATCAGATCGGGCTTGAGCAGCGACATCCCGGTCATGAAGTAGCCGATCGCCAGCACAATCGCACCGAGTACCAGCGTGCGCTTGGTCCCTAACAGGTGGTCGCCGACGTAGCCGCCGATCGAGATCAGGCCGTAGACCAGTGCGGCAAAAGCACCAAAGGTGACGAATGCCTGTTCCTGAGAAAAACCGAGTTGCTTAACAAAAAATACCGCCAGGATGCCCTGAACGCCGTAATAGCCAAATCGTTCCCATAATTCCACAAAGAAGATCATGAAGAACGGACGAGGTTGCTGCAGCAAGCCCGTAGGTGCAGTTTTATTCATATTCCATCGCCTTTCAAAGCCATCCCGAAAAGTATGAACGCGTATACTTAAACGCGCCGAAAAAGTCTTATTTTGTTATAGACTGCGGCGATTAGCCGTGCGGGTAGAGTATTATACAGATAGTTTTCGATCCAATTAGTTGATCACACTAATTATGATTTATTTGTTGGGTTGATGTACTAATTGTGTCCGGATGATAAAAACAAAAACGCCCGCGCGGGCGGGCGTTTACAGGCTTTACTGTTTGCAGCGGGACGGGTTATCTCCCGGCGGCAAGCATTTTATGCTTCTTCGTCGTCACGCAACGGAACAATCAGCATGTCGACGTGGACGGTGTTGATCAGTTGACGTGCGGAGGACATCAGTTTGCTCCAGAAATCCTGGTGGTGACCACAAACGACCAGATCCATGTCGTATTTTTTGATGGCATCAACCAGAACCTGGCCCAGGTCGCCGCTACCGCTCAGGGTTTCGGTGATAGGGTAGCCTGCATTGGTGGACAGCTCGGTTAACGCGTGGTGGGTTTCTTCAGAAATACGTTTCTGCATGTCGCCCAGATTCACGTCGATTAGCCCGGTGTACAGGTCGGAATAGTTTACGTCAACGTGGATAAGGGAGACTTTAGCATTGTAAGGCCGCGCCATAGAGACCGCTTTTTCAACCAGAACTTTGCTTTCCGGAGAAAGATCAACCGCGATAAGAATGTGTTTATAAGCCATAGTGTTACTCCTTCCATAAGTTGTCGATGACTAGCCTGCTGGCGTTTATCTGCCGCCGCGTCATTCGCGTCCTGCGAACCTTATGCGCGGGGCTAGCCCAGTCGTAAAAACGTACCATATAAGGACTATCCTTACATTATAGCGACCTGGATAATCCGTCAATCCGCCTTGCTTGCCAAGCAGTTAAACAAATTTTTTAGTTAATTGCATTGATAGCGATTAACCTTCTGGCAAAAAAATTAACTAATCTCCTACACTATTTAGAGAGGCGCTCGGATGCGTGATACTAACACGAGCGGTTTCGGTAGCACTCTTCACTGAATGATTGGTAGGGTATCGGGGAGCGGTAGTCCCGGAAAGGAGTTCCGTGGGCGGGTCGCCGGGGAGGAGATATGATAAGCACCATTGCGTTGTTCTGGGCTTTGTGTGTCGTTTGCATTGTTAATATGGCGCGCTATTTTTCTTCGTTACGCGCACTGTTAGTGGTACTTCGTGGTTGCGATCCATTACTTTACCAGTATGTCGATGGTGGGGGATTTTTTACCTCGCATGGGCAACCCAACAAGCAGATGCGTCTGGTGTGGTATATCTACGCTCAGCGTTACCGCGATCACCATGATGATGAATTTATTCGCCGCTGTGAGCGGGTTCGCGGTCAGTTCATTCTTACCAGCGCGTTATGCGGACTGGTGCTAATCAGCATGGTTGCGCTGATTATCTGGCACTGATTACCAACGACAGATACAAAAAAAGCGGGTCAGTTTCCTGACCCGCTTTTTTACCGTGCATCCGCTTAGATAAGCTTCAGGGAGAGCCAGTACAGCACCCCGGAAAGAATAATCGCCGCCGGCAGGGTGAAGACCCAGGCCATCAGAATGCTGGTTACCGTCTTACGCTGTAAACCGCCGCCATCAACAACCATCGTTCCCGCAACGGAAGAGGAGAGAACGTGGGTGGTGGAAACGGGCATACCGGTGTAGCTGGCAAGACCGATAGAGACTGCGGCGGTCATCTGCGCCGACATCCCCTGGGCATAGGTCATGCCTTTCTTACCGATTTTCTCACCAATGGTGGTGGCTACGCGACGCCAGCCAATCATCGTACCAATACCCAGCGCCAGTGCGACGGCCATAATGATCCAGATAGGCGCGTACTCAATGGTGCTCAGCATGTCAGCTTTCAGTTTTTTCAGCAGACGTTGATCGTCAGCGCTTACGCCAGGCAATTTCACCACTTTATCCGTGGTATCAGAGATACACAGCATAATACGGCGCAGCTGGCCACGCTGTTCAACGCTTAACTTGTCGTAGGTTTCCAGATTCGCCAGCATACCTTTCGCACGCTCAAGCGCGTTGATGGTATTCGCCGGATGGCAATGGAACTCTGTCGATGCCGTTGTGACCGTTTCCGTCGGGGATGGAATCAACTGGTCTACGCCAGTCGCCTGCTTGAGCAGGTCTGGGCGTTGCTGGAAGAAGACTTCGACGTTATTGATAGCATCGCGGGTACGGGTAATTTCGTAACCGGAAGCATTCATATTCACCACGAAGCCTGCAGGCGCTACGCCAATCAGTACCAGCATCACCAGACCAATGCCTTTCTGGCCATCGTTCGCGCCGTGAGAAAACGCCACGCCGATAGCGGAGAGGATCAGTGCGATACGCGTCCAGAACGGCGGCTTTTTCTTGCCATCTTTCTTTTCACGTTCTGCTGGGGTCAGGTGGATACGGGCACGTTTTTTCGTACCACTCCAGTAGCGACGCAGAATGAATATAAGGCCGCCAGCAACCACCAGACCGACAATCGGCGAGATGATTAGCGAGGCAAAAATACCCATCACTTTCGGGATGTTAAGTGCGTCCACCACCGAGGTGCCATTCATCAACGCATTGGTTAAACCAATACCGATAATCGCGCCAATCAGCGTGTGGGAGCTGGATGCAGGTAAACCAAAGTACCAGGTACCCAGGTTCCAGATAATTGCCGCCAGCAGCATGGAGAACACCATGGCGAGGCCATGTGACGATCCCATATTTAGCAGCAGATCCGTTGGCAGCATATGCACGATGGCATACGCTACGCTGAGACCACCCAGCAAAACACCAAAGAAGTTGAACAACGCAGCCATGACCACCGCCAATTGCGAACGCATTGCACGGGTATAGATCACGGTTGCGACAGCATTGGCTGTGTCATGGAAGCCGTTAATTGCTTCATAGAACAGCACGAAAGCCAGAGCAAGCAATAGTAAAAGCCCGGTATGTAAATCCAGGCCAGCAAACAAATGTAGCATAGGACGTTACGCCATTTTGAGGACATGAACGCGGCGCATTATCAGTGACTTTGGCGGCGCGGGCAAAGTGAAATATAGAGTTTTTTTGATTTGTCTCCTGCTTTGTTTTACACCACTAAAGAATTATCCTATATATTTCAGATAAATACCCTTTATCGGTAGTTTGGTGCTGGTGCGACCACTGAGGAATCTTTACAATTCACCCCCGCTTTTTAGAGAGGATCGCAACGTGGAAAGGTTTGATACCGTTATTATAGGCGCTGGCGCAGCGGGTATGTTTTGTGCCGCGCAGGCAGGACAAGCAGGTAGCCGGGTACTGCTGATTGATAATGGTAAAAAGCCGGGACGCAAGATCCTCATGTCTGGCGGGGGACGCTGCAACTTTACCAACCTTTATGTCGAACCTGCCGCGTATTTGAGTCAAAACCCGCATTTTTGCAAATCGGCGCTGGCGCGTTATACGCAGTGGGATTTTATCGATCTGGTGGGCAAGCACGGCATCGCCTGGCACGAAAAAACGTTGGGTCAGCTGTTCTGCGACGATTCCGCCCAGCAAATTGTCGATATGCTGGTGGACGAGTGTGAAAAAGGTAACGTAACTATGCGGTTACGTAGCGAAGTCCTCAGCGTTGAGCGTGAGGGGGAAGATTTCATCCTGGCGCTGAACGGCATGACTGTCGGCACGAAAAAGCTGGTTATCGCCTCTGGTGGTCTTTCGATGCCGGGTCTGGGCGCGACGCCGTTTGGCTATAAAATTGCCGAACAATTCGGTCTGAACGTGTTGCCGACGCGCGCAGGTCTGGTGCCTTTCACCTTACACAAGCCGCTGCTGGAGCAGCTTCAGGTGCTCTCTGGCGTATCCGTTTCCTCCGTTATCACCGCCGAGGACGGCACCGTATTTCGTGAAAACCTGCTCTTTACGCACCGCGGGCTTTCTGGTCCGGCCGTGCTGCAGATTTCCAGTTTTTGGCAGCCAGGTGAATTTGTCAGCATTAATTTGTTGCCGGATGTTGACCTTGCGAACTTCCTGGATGAACAGCGCAGCGCCCACCCTAATCAGAGCTTAAAGAATACGCTTGCTATGCAGTTGCCAAAACGCCTGGTGGAATGTCTACAGCAGTTAGGGCAAATCCCGGATGTCTCGCTGAAACAGCTTAACGTGCGCGATCAGCAAACGCTGGTGGAGACCCTGACCGAGTGGCGGGTGCAGCCGAACGGTACGGAAGGGTATCGTACCGCTGAAGTCACGCTGGGCGGCGTGGATACCAACGAGCTGTCATCGCGCACGATGGAAGCCCGTAAAGTGCCAGGACTCTATTTTATTGGTGAAGTGATGGACGTCACCGGCTGGCTGGGTGGATACAACTTCCAGTGGGCATGGTCGAGCGCCTGGGCGTGCGCGCAGGATTTGGTCTCTGGTGAGTGAATTTGTTTACCGCTGTTACAAGGAACTGACTCAGGCATGCGTTTCTTAACTCCGGGAATGATAAGATAATCAGTTAAAAATCGCACAGATAAGAGAACGGGAGGCACATGGTTATTCCTGAGGTAAAACAGGAGCGGCTCTATCAAAAGATAGCCAATCTCATCATTAAGCTCATCAACGATAGTATTTTCCCGCCGGGAAGCTTCTTGCCCCCTGAACGTGAACTGGCGAAGCAACTTGGCGTGAGTCGCGCCTCGCTCAGAGAAGCGCTGATTGTGCTGGAGATCTCAGGATGGATCACCATCCAGTCCGGTAATGGCGTTATTGTTACTGATAAAAAGCATTCCGCCAGTGATTATACGGTTGAAGAAATACTCTATTCGCGAGAGTTGGTTGACAGTCATTGCGCGCGTCTTGCTGCAGAAGCAGGCAAAGATGAACTTATTAGTCAGCTTGAAGCGCTGCACCTCAGCATGGAAAAAGCCATTAGTGAAAACAATGTCCATGGTTTTTACTCCCTCGATAAGCAGTTCCATTTAACGGTATCTGAAGCCAGCCAGAACCGCGTACTGCTTGATATGTCGCGAATGCTGTGGGAACAACGCGTTAACATCCCGTATGCCGGACTGGACAAGCGTTCCGGCAATCGGGATGTATTAACCAGCATGAATACTCAGCATAAAGCGATTGTGGATGCGATCCGCCAGGCTGATGCTGACGGTGCTTACCAAAAATCACTGGAACATCTGGCTTATGTCAGACAGATCGTGGGTCTTTGAAGTAAAATATTTAATGACTTAGAGCGGCTACCGCTGCACGTGCTCCTACGCTGTGCAATTGCTGACAGGCAGCGGTTACGCGTTTGATAAAGTCTGTGTTATCGCTCAAATCCGTCCCAAAAATGGTGTCGATTGTCAGCAGCGCCCGCACACGCTCTTCAGGTGACAGATATTGCTGATTTATCGCCTGATACCGTGCCGCCAGAGGGTCCACCACATCAATCGGATTGTTTTTTTCATCCACACCGCTGACGTAGCGCATCCAGGCTGCGACACCCAGAGCCAGATGACGGTAATCTTCCCCTCGTGCCAGATGCAGCCGAATGGGATCCAGCAAACGCTGCGGTAATTTCTGGCTGCCATCCATCGCAATTTGCCAGGTTCGGTGCTTCAGTGCTGGATTAGTAAAGCGCGCGATAAGCAATTCCGCATAACCTGCCAGGTCTGTACCTTCAGGCATCGACAGCGTTGGGGCCTGTTCGTCAAGCATTAACGCCAGCGCAGCGTTGCGATACGCCGGGTTTGTCATCGTATCGGCAATCGTCTCATAGCCGCCCAGATAACCGAGGTAGGCGAGGAATGAGTGACTGCCGTTGAGCATACGCAGTTTCATCATTTCAAACGGCACCACATCTTCCACAAACTGTGCGCCCGCGCGATCCCAGTCCGGACGTCCATTAACAAAGTTATCTTCGATAACCCACTGGCGGAATGGCTCGCAGGCAATGGCACAGGGATCGTAAACGCCAAGCTGTTCGGCGATTTGCCCTAACGTCTCTTCTGTTGCTGCTGGAACGATACGGTCTACCATTGTGCATGGGAACGTTGCCTGTTCGGCAATCCACTCAGCCAGGTGCGGATCGCGCTCGGCGGCCAAACCCAGGACAGCGGTTTTTGCGACATGGCCATTTTCCCGCACGTTATCGCAGGACAGCACAGTAAAAGCGTTCAATCCCTGCTGGCGGCGTAGCGCGAGGGCTTCAACGATATAACCAATTGCTGATTTGGGGGACTGTGGGTGGGCAATGTCGTGCTGGATAAACGGATGATTCAGATCCAGCTCGCCGCTGGCGGCATCTGTGCAATATCCTTTTTCGGTGATGGTCAGCGAAACGATGGCAGTTTCTGGACGTGCCATTGCGTGGATAATGGCTTCACAACCGTCAAATTCAGGATGTAGCGCTTCTTTCATCGAGCCAATGATTTTAAGCTCTGTCGTTTGTGCGCCGCGTTCGGCAACGGTGTACAGCAGATCCTGCGCCTTCAGGTTTTGAATCAGTGTGGCATCGTTTCCGGGCATCAGGTTGACCTCACATATGCCCCAGTCGCTGTCACTGCTTTCCAGCAAATGATGTGTATAGAGTGCCTGATGGGCGCGGTGAAAAGCGCCGCAACCAAGATGCACGATGCGCGAAACGAGGCGTGAACGATCCCTGCGTGGGCGTGGGGTGGAAATCTGTGCAGTGGCGAGATTATTGTCCATGACAAACTCCTGTCATTGATGATCTTCTTTGATAATGCGCTATCAAAGACTGGTGCTGACTGAAAGTGAAAACCGCATGGCGGGGATACCATGCGGCAATGTGGTTACTGACTGAAGAAGGCGCGCTGGATAGCCAGTTCAACGCCGCGTACTTCAGCCAGGCCCTTAAGGCGACCAATAGCGGAATACCCTGGGTTAGTTTTCTTTTTCAGGTCATCAAGCATTTGATGACCATGGTCGGGTCGCATGGGGATAAGTGAGGCGTTGCCTTCAGCTTTACGCCGCTGTTCTTCTTCGACTATCGCTTTCACTACGCTGTACATATCGACATCACCGGAGAGATGTGCTGCCTCATGGAAGGTTTTGGGATTCTCTTCGCGTTGTGTGGAACGCAGGTGCGTAAAGTAAATTCGCGGACCGAACTGTTTGATCATCTCAACCAGATCGTTGTCTGCGCGAACGCCGTAAGATCCGGTACACATCGTAAAGCCGTTGGCCGCACTGTTTACGGTATCCACCATCCACTGCATATCTTCTATAGTAGAAACGATGCGCGGCAGGCCAAGAATCGGGCGCGGTGGATCGTCAGGATGAACCGCCATTCGTACTCCTACCTCTTCAGCGACTGGGATAATGGCTTTCAGGAACCAGGCGAAATTTTCCCGTAGGGCCGCTTTGTCGATATCTTTATAGGTTGCAAGGTGGCTACGGAATTGGTCCAGCGTATATCCTTCCTCGGCACCTGGCAGACCGGCAATGATATTGCGCGTCAGCCGGGCTTTGTCCTCTTCGCTCATATCCGCAAAACGCTGGTGAGCCTGGGCAATTTCCTCCGCGTTGTAGTCCGCTTCCGCACCAGGGCGCTTGAGGATATGCAATTCAAATGCGGCAAACTCAATCTGGTCAAAGCGCAGAGCCTTTGAACCGTCGGGTAGCACATACTCCAGGTCGGTACGGGTCCAGTCCAGAACCGGCATGAAGTTGTAGCACACAGTAAAGATGCCGCATTGGGCGAGATTGCGCAGCGTCTGCTGGTAATTCTTGATCCACAGATCGTACTGGCCCGTGTGGGTCTTGATGTCTTCATGGATCGGCACGCTTTCCACGACCGACCAGACCAGACCGGCTTTTTCTACGATCTCTTTGCGTTTGAGAATTTCTTCTACGGACCAGACTTCACCGTTTGGAATATGGTGCAGCGCAGTTACCACACCCGTTGCACCAGCTTGACGAACATCGGACAACGATACGGGATCGTTTGGGCCATACCAACGCCAGGTTTGTTCCATCGCTTTATCTCCTGGAAAAATTAATGAAAGGTCGCATTGATCTTCAGATAGCGTTCCGGGTATTGATCGAGTTCCTTCACGGCGTCAGGCACATCATCAATATTCACTACCTTGCTGACGACATCCGCGGGATTAATGTTCAGCGTGGCCAGCATTTGTAACGCCTCTTCGAATTCACCTGCACTGGTACGCGATCCGCGCAGATCCAGTTCCTTAAACGTGATCAGGTTAGTGGGCAACGATGTCTCCTGTTTTGGCCAGCCGGTGAAAGCAATACGACCTGCAAATGACGCAAGATCCAGGGTTTCGCGAATTGCACTGTTGGCGCCAGATGCTTCGACTACAACCTGCGCCATCGTCCCCTGCGTGATCTCTTTGATCGCCTCAATAACCCGGATGTTCGACGGATTGATGACGTAAGGCACGCCCAGTGATTTTGCGTACTGAAGTCGTTCGTCCACGATATCGATCAGAATGGGGGTCGCACCGTAGCGCAATGCGCTCAGTGCCGCCATCAGGCCAATCGCACCGGCACCAATAATGGCGATATGCTCTCCGGCCGTCAGTTTGGCGCGATGTAGCGCATGCAGTGCGATAGTCAGTGGTTCAGCTAACGGAGCCATCTCTGAGGCGACATCATCAGGGATTTTGTGAATTAAATGTGCGGGGTGAGCAACCACCTCCTGCATTGCGCCATCAATATGCACACCAATTACTTTTAGATTTTCACAACAATTTGTTCTGCCTACTGAGCAAGGGTAGCAATGACCACAATAAATATAAGGATCAACAATAACGCGATCACCTTCTTTAATATTTGCTGGCATGCCCTTGCCTTGTTGAATAACAATGCCTGTGACTTCATGTCCAATAATACGTGGATAGGTTACTAATGGGTTAGTACCACGAAATGCACCAATATCAGAGCCACATATCCCAGCAGCATCAACTTTTATTAGTACTTCATTATCTTTCTTTTCCGGATAATCAACCCAACGGGTTTTAATTTCACCAGGTTTATTGATGTAAACAGCTTTGACTTTCATTTGTTTTTAATCCTTTATTTTTGACAAATACGAATACCAGACAGCTGGAAACAATCGCAATAGCCCCAGCCAGATAGAATGCGTAATCATATTTACCGCTAAACTGGACAATAAACCCGGTGACCAGAGGGCCAATAATTCCGGATATATTTGCCAGTCCATGCATGGCACCACCGACGCTGCCCACTTTATCTTTGTGCACGACATCCTGAATAACTGCCCAATAAATAGGTCCAGTCAAATACAGCAGGAATAACGAGACTGACATCAGTCCAACGGCACTGCCGATCGTCGTAACCGTTCCTGAAACCGCCACACAGATCGCCGCGCCAGCCAGGCAAACACCGAGAATAAGACGGCGAGAAAGTAGGGCATTTCCTGTAATGCGATAGATAAAATCAGAACATACTCCGCCCAATACCATACCGATCGCGCCAATTACCCACGGGATGACGGTTGCAATACTAATTTCTTTAATATCAAGGTGTAGAGAGTGGTTAAGATAGCTTGGGAACCAGGTCAGGAAGAAAAAGAGTATGTAGTTATAACTGAAGAAGGCCAGTGTCGTTGCCCACACCATAGGCTGCTTCATGTAGTAACCGAGAGAAGGCATCGCTTTACCGTCATCCGCTAAAATGATGTCATCATGGTTTTCAAAATCGACACGTTCTTCCGGGGCGAGGTGTTTACTTTTTGAAGGTTTATCACTGGCAGTGAAATACCATAGTAATACCCAGACTAAACCGAACAGGAAAATGATACCGAATGCCGGACGCCAGCCTAATGAAAGCGCCAGCATGCCAACTACCGGACCAGAAATCGCGCCACCTAACGGTGAACCTGCGCTAAAAATACCAATCGCAGTTGCAGATTCCTTGCGTGAAATCCAGTTATTGATGATTTTATTTCCGGCCGCGCTGACCGGTCCTTCAGCCATGCCGAATAACACGCGAACAGCCAGCATAGTCCATAAGCCAGTAACCAGACTGGTCATCCCACAAAATAATGACCAGAGTAACGCGGCGACCAGAAATACTGTTTTGGGGCCAAATCTGTCACTGGCCCAGCCACCGATAAAGTTAAATAGAGCATAACCAACAAAGAATGCGCTGAATATCATACCCATCTCAGCAGCATTGAATCCTAATTCCTTTTCGATGAGTGGAGCGGTGATCGACAATGCTGAACGATCCATATAGTTAAGCATGTAAACTATAAAAAGAAGAAAAACGATAAGCCATCCCATTGTTTTTCTTTTCATGATATATCCTCTTATTGTGGTCTAGCGGCCTGACCACAATATTTAAAACCTATTTTAAGATCACCATTCTTTTGATGTTAATGTGATCAACATAACGAAAAATAAGTTTTTTAAATGATTAATATCAAATGTTTTTGCTGTTATCTATATGAATTTTAATGCTTTTATTTTGGTGGTGGAGTTTAGAGTAAAAGCGAATTTCGTATTCAACACTCATTTTTGATGAATATTGCAATAACGTTGCACAGGAAGATCTGCGATCGTTCAGCGTAAATCAGCCACCAGCGCATCGACTACGTACACTCACAGCGACGCTCCCATCCGCTGAGAACGGAAAAATGGCTCATGACGACCTGTTTTTGTAATGATTTATTAACATATGTGCTACAAGTCACAGAATCAACGATGGGGCAAAAAGTCGCTTTGACACGCTTTCCCTTACCTTCTAGAGTGGAAAAATACAGATTTTAGATAAGAGACTATCTGTGAAATTAAGATGGTCTCTTATTGCATTTTTTTAGCTAATGGCGACCTTCTTCCGAATATTATGAAGGGGAAAGCCATGTCCGCATGCTCATTCTCAAATCCGATAAAAATCCGTGGCGTTGATGATGTTATCAATTGCATCGACTCTCGCGGAAAAATCAGTGGCAGAGCCGGTGTTATTTGGTGGTTGGCATTAGGTGGCCTGTTCCTTGATGCTTTTTCAAATTCAGCTCTTAGTGCTGGATTAAATCCAATGACCCGCAATTTAAATCTGAGCGCAACTGAAGTTGCGTTACTTACCTCATTTTCATCGTGGGTTGCCATATTATTTAATCCTATTGGCGGCTGGATTGCCGATCGCTGGGGACGTGTACCACCGCTGATAATCGCCAAAATAATGGCGGTGATTGGTGCGCTGTTAGTGATGTCATCCTCCAGTTTCAGCACCATAATCGTGGGCCGCTTCTTTGTTGGCGTGTCTTACGGGATGGATTTTGCCGTGGCCATGGCGATGCTGGCAGAGTTCACGCCAGTGAAACTAAAAAGCCGTTTAAACACCTGGCAAGGGGTCTGGTATGTTGCGGTTTGTTTAAATCTGGCATTAGCGCTGATGTTTTATTCCTGGGATGTTGGGGATGCTATCTGGCGTTATTCTATTGCCGTGACAGCGTTATGTGGACTCATCGTACTTTTTTTCCAGTTCCGTTATTTAGTAGAAAGTCCGGTATGGTTGGCGAGAAAATCACGGCTTTCTGATGCTGTGATCGCTATGAATAAAATATACGGTGATAATTTTATTCTGGCGCCAAAAGCGGAGCAAAAACCTGTCATTGGACAAGCAGAAAAAGGGGCGAGAAATGTACTGCTAATATTCCGTGGCGTATATTTACCGCGTACGATTCTGGCTTCTACGGTTCAGATCTGCCAGTCAATCCAGTATTTTGGCGTCGGCTGGTATTTGCCGGTTATTAGTGCCGCGATGTTCGGTAAAAACTTTGTGTACGCAACCTTGTGTTCACTATTTTTTAACGTATTTGGTATTGTTGGCGGTTTCTTGTCTCCTGCAATCGGTCGTCGTCTGGGCTTGCGCCGCTCTTCGGCGATCGGTTTTGCCGTGGCTTTTCTCGTACTGCTCACGCTGGGACTGTTCAGCGACAGTATGCCGCTGTGGGCCTCTTTGCTGGTCCCCGCGTTGTTTATTCTTTGTCACTCAGGTGGACCCGGTGCAAACGGGAAAAGCCTTTCATCCCTCTCTTTTCGCAGTGAACTGCGGGCAGGCGCAAATGGCGTGGTCGGTGCGCTCGGGGCAATAGGTGCGGCGCTCGGTCTGTTTATCTTCCCCGTTTTCCGTGATCTCTACGGCTTGCAAACGACCTTCCTGATCATGTCCGCCGTGCCGTTGTTCGCCAGCATCGTCTGCTTTGTGATCCCATGGGATCCCACTCGCACCACGATTCAGCCGGATAACGAGCCTGGCGCCCCGCAGTTCGAATCACCCCATTCACCCTATCCCGAGTCGATGGCCCCAGAATCAAACAGGAGTACGAAATGATTGAATATGAAGATGTCATTCTGGCTATTGATGAAGGTACATCAGGTACGCGTGCGGCAGTGGTGGGGCGAAATAGCCAGGTCCACTGTCTTGAATACCAGCCGCTTCAGGTCAGTAGCCAGCGCCATGGCGTTGTTGAACAAGATGCTGATGAAATTTTGCAGGCCACTATTGCGGTGTGTCGTACAGCGATTGCCAATGCGCAGCACAGCAAGATGCGTATTGTGGCGCTGGCGATTGCGACGCAACGTTCAACGGCGGTGCTCTGGGATGCAATCACTGGCAAGGCGCTGGCGCCTGCGATGGTCTGGCAGGATGCGCGTTTTACGGATGAGCTGGCGCGACTTGCCCCCGAATGGGATGCGAAACTGCTGCCAGTAATTGGACGACCGGTTGGGATACGTTCACCTTACCTCTGGGCGTCATACCATATCGCCAATACACCGGCAGTGAAGAGGGCGCACCAGGCCGGAACCCTGGTTTTTGGCACCGTTGACAGTTGGTTGCTCTGGCATCTGGCGGAAGAAAAAAAATGTGTCACTACCCCCACCAACGCCACCTCCGCGGGCGCGTATTGCCTCAACGAGCATCAGTACCATTTGCCATGGCTGCAGACCCTGAAGTTCCCGACGTCATTGCTGCCTGAATTGCACGATGATACCGATGATTTTGGCTCTACGCGTGAAGATATCCTCGGGATCAGCGTCCCGATCCGGGCTTGCGCCGGGGATCAGTTTGCGGGGGCTATTGGGCTGGGTTGCACTGAGCGCGGGCAGGCGTTGTGTATGCATGGGACCGGCAGCTTTGTTGATTTAATGATGGGGCCGACGGTGCCGACATTGAAAAAAAGCTGTGAAAGTACGCTCACCATGACCGCGCGCCGACAAAAAGGACGCTCGCACTTCTCTGTAGAAACATTCGTCCCGACGACCGGTTCGGCCCTGAACTGGGTGTGCGAAAAGCTGCGCTGGTTCGACTCACCCGAGCAAATCAGCGAGCTGGCTGCGCAGGCTAATGATTCTGGCGGCGTGAGTTTCATTCCAGCATTAACGGGGCTGCGTGTTCCTCATTTGCAGCCGCATGCCCGCGCCTCACTTAACGGTATTTCAATCTCGACCACGCGTCCGCAGGTGGCCTACGCCATTCTGGAAGGCATTGCGCATTCGGTAGCCGCCTGTATGCGCGCCAATGAAGCGGCAACCGGCATCGCAACACAAGAACTGGTGGTAGGCGGCGGGTTGTCCAATAGCGACACGTTATTGCAAATCCAGGCCGATGTTAGCGGGATCCCCGTACGGCGGATGGCCGAAACGGCGAGGGCCAGCTTACGCGGCGCGGCGTTTCTGGCGGGAGCCGATGGGCTGCTGTGGGATTCGTTGTCTGATGCCTGCGCCACGCTGAAAACGGCGCGTCTGTTTGAACCCAAAATCAGTCATGACCTTCGCGAACAAAAAATCAACCGCTGGGAGATGCGTATTGCGCTCGAAATGGAAACCGCCAGCAGCCTCACTACCGCTAATCAGGAGCACGCCGACTCATGAAGTTTTTCCCTTCGCGAAAGCCAAACAAAACACGCAGTGATATGTACGGCGCCGAACCGTTGCGTCTTCAGCGTCCTGAGCAACTGGACCGACTGGAAAGCGAAACCTACGACATTCTGATTGTCGGCGGCGGAGTGACGGGGGCCTATGCGGCGCTGGATGCCAGCTTGCGCGGCTATCGGGTCGCGTTAATTGAGAAGAGTGATTTTGCCTCGGGGACGTCATCCAAGTCATCAAAAATGGTGCACGGCGGCCTGCGTTACATCGAGCAAGGGAACCTCGGACTGGTACGTCATTCTTTGCTCGAGCGCCAGCGCATGCGCCGCAATGCTCGCCATCTGGTGCAGCGGCTGCCCTTTTTATTTCCGGTACTCGATAAGAATGGCGTGTTTGATAAACGCATGTCCTCTGCGTTTGAAAGTCTGCTCTGGACCTACGATCTCGCCGGGGGATGGCGGGAAGGTATTCTTCACCAAAAATTAACTCCGGCGGAAGTGTTATCGCACTGCCCAACGCTGAAAGAAGAGCAACTCTCCGGCGGCTTTATGTATTTCGATGCCCGTGTTGATGACGCCAGGTTAACGCTGGCCCTGGTGCGGACGGCGGCGTTTCATGGGGCGACGGTAACAAACCATGCCGAAGTCATCGAAACCACACGCGACCAGCATGGCAAGGTCAATGGGGGCATCGTGTATGCCGATGGCAGGGAAATCCGGGTCAAAGCGCGGGTGGTCATTATGGCGACGGGCGTCTGGTTGCGTGACTGGAGTGGGCTGAAAAAAGGGGAATCATCGCCGCTGAATATCCGTCCGGCGAAGGGGGTTCATGTCGCCATCCCGTGGATGAAAATTCGCAATGATTGCACGGTGACCATTCCGGTGGCCGGACGCAGTCGGCGCGCGACCATTACGCGCTGGGGCAACGTCTCCTATCTGGGCACTACGGATGAAGACTATCAGGGCGATTTGAACGATGTTCACTGCAATCGTACTGAACTGGACTTTCTGCTGGAAGGCGCAAACTCGGCGCTGAAAACGGATCTGCGCCCGGAAGATGTGGTGGGAAGTATCGCTGGTTGCCGCCCGCTTGTCGGTACCGCGGGCGGCAAAACCGTTGAGATGAAGCGTAACCATGAGATCAGGGTTGCAGCGGACGGACTGATTACCATTGTCGGCGGCAAACTGACGACATCGCGACACATGGCGGAAGAAACCATTGATGCGGCCAGCAAAATACTGGGCCGTAAAAAAGCCTGCTCAACGAAAACTGCGTATTTGCTGGGCGCGGCTGGCTATGACCCACAGGCCATTCTGGCCTCTGGCGGCCTGTCTGCGCATCTGGGCGAGCGCTATGGCACTGAAGCGCATTTTGTCAGTGACATTATTCAGGCCGATCCCTCGCGGGTTAAACCTATCGTGGAAGGGCTTCCCTACACCGAAGCGGAAGTGGTGTATGCCGTACGCCATGAGCTTGCCAGCACCGTTGATGATGTGCTGTCGCGTCGAATTCGCGCGCGCCTGATGGCACGCGATGCGTCAGCCATTGCCGCAGAACGCGTTGGGGAAATACTGCAACAAGAACTCCGGTTACAGCCTGAACAGGTGGCAAAACAGGTAGCCAGCTATCAGGCCGCAATTAAACATGAAAAATCAATGCTTATGGGGACATCAGAATGATCAGTAAAGAAGCGATTAAACGTGGTTATAACCGTGGCAACTATACCATTGGCGCACATACTCGCCCCGCATGGGCAACAGAGATCACCAGCAGCAATGGCGCAAGAGGAATGCAGGTAGATCCCGTTGCGATTAGCGAAGCGACGTTTGACCGGCTGCGGGTGATTGCTGATGAGGTGCTGACGTCGGAGTCCGATGTGATTACCTGGACCCGCGACTGGTGGGCCGGTTCAATGATTGCGGAAACCCAGGGCGCGCCTGCCACCACAAAAGGCGTGATTGTACGCGTTTCTACCGTAGAACAGATTCAGGACGTAATGCGCCTCGCCAGTGAATCCGCTATTCCGGTTACAGTTTCTGCCGGGCGAAGTAACGTTACCGGAGCCGCATTGCCGCTGCGCGGGGGGATTGTGCTCGACGTTTGCGAACTCAACAAATTGCTCGATTTTGATCCACAAAGCCAGATTGTTGAGGTAGAAGCCGGCATGTTTGGCGATATTTTCGAGCAAACTATCCAAAAAGAGTATGGCATGACCATGGGGCACTGGCCGTCATCGTTTGGGATCAGTACCGTCGGCGGTTGGGTCGCCTGTCGCGGTGCGGGACAGCTTTCTACCCGCTACGGAAAAATTGAAGATATGGTTTTTGGCATGGATGTGGTGCTGGCCGATGGGCGCTTAATCACCGTTGGCGGTTATGCACGCAGCGCTATCGGACCTGATTTACAGCAAATGTTTATCGGTTCGGAAGGTACGCTGGGCGTGATCGTACGTGTGCGTTTGAAGCTACATCGTCTGCCGGATTATGGCCGCGCTATCGCCTGGGGTTTTTCCAGCTTCGCCAGTGGGCTGGAGGCGTGTCGCGAAATCTTACAGCATGGCGCTAATCCAGCGGCACTGCGCTTGTACGATAACCTGGAAAGCGGCGTGCAGTTTGGCCTGCCCGAGACCAACGTCCTGTTGATTGCGGATGAGGGAGAACCCGACATTGTCGACGCGGTGCTGGCGATCAGTGAACGTATTTGTCAGCAGAGCGGAGAAGAACTTGACGGTGAATCTATCTTTGAGCGCTGGCTGGATACCCGGTATCTGACGGGAAAAAGCGCCGAAGGCTTTAAGAAAAGCCCCGGCCTGGTGGCGGATACGCTGGAAATGGTGGGGCGTTGGCGCGATCTCAGCGCGGTTTATGATGATGTGGTGGCAGCGATCAACGCCGTACCGGGCACGCTGGCGGGGTCAGCGCATCAGTCCCATGCCTACGTCGACGGCGCATGTCTTTACTTCTCACTGCGTGGCGATGTGCCCGTCGAGCAGCGTGCGGCCTGGTATCGTGCGGCCTGGGACGCGGCAAATGCGGTGCTGATTAAACACAATACTTCCCTTAGCCATCACCATGGCGTCGGGCTGCTCCGTTCCCCCTACATGCAGGCTTCTTTAGGTGAATCGCTGTCGGTTCTGGCTGATATTAAAAAAGCGCTGGATCCGCAAAATATCCTTAACCCGGGCAAGCTGGGCTTAAGCGCTCAGCTTTACCCACATCAGGCAGGTCAATCATGATAAAAAACCTTGGCGTGCTCCTGGCACGCCAGCCCGTCATCATGGCGATTTACGGCATTGAGCAACTGAAAACCGCACTGTCCAGCAAAGCTGAAGTCTGCATCATTGCCAATATCGATCTGATTAAGCTCCAGCCGGTGATCGAACTGCTGTCGAAGGCGGGAAAGTACGTCATCGTGAATATCGACAGTTGTAATGGGCTGTCCCAGGATAAAGGCGGCATTGATTATGTGGCCGAAACGGGGGCGATGGGGTTGCTTTCCACGCGTCTGCAAACCGTACAGCGCGCGAAAAAATGCGGGTTGATCACCATGCAGAAAATCTTCGTCACCGACCGCTCTACCTGGCTACGCAGCCTGAAAGCCGTGGAGCAAAGCGAACCCGATTATGTGCAACTGATGCCTGCGCAGATGCTGCCGTTGCTGCCGCAGGCCGATCGTAATGTGTTGCCGCCGATTGTGGCCTCCGGGTTTGTCTGCAATGAGGAACATGCCCGGACGGCGCTGTTGCACGGCGCGATAGCTGTATCAAGCAGCGACAGCGCGTTATGGGATGTGAATTTGCTACGTTAAACCACCGGGAGCCAAAAATGGAAAACACGCAGCTGTTTGTCGTTGCACATTATTTTGCCCAACCGACGATGGGTCACAAAGTTAACGACGCGCTCAGAATGCTGGCAGAGGCAACGCGTCAGGAGCCTGAAAATATATCGTATGAGTTTTTCCGTTCCACGGAAGACGGCGATCGCTTTGTGATTCTTGAAACCTATCGTTGCGCAGAGGGGCTCGAACTTCACCGGAAAACGGAACATTTTCAACGAATTGGCACTGGCATTATTGCCCCGATGTTGGAGCGTAAAGAGGTGAAAAGCTTTCACATTCCTCCTGATGAACCGCATTGCTAAAAGCTGTCCATTTTCACTGCAAGGAATACCTCAATGAACAAAGCCATGAAGGATTTTGCGTTTACCACGGTAGCGGAAATCATCGTCGAGTGGGCGGGTGCGTCACTGTTAGGGGAAATTCTTCAGCATCGGTTTAGCGCACGTCGTGTATTGCTGGTGACCGATCCCGGTCTGGTCAAGGCTGGGGTTTTGCCGCCGGTTCTGCACAGTCTGCGCAACGCAGGGTTTCAGGTGACGCTGTATGATCGGGTCCAGCCCGATCCACACGAGCGCCTCGTTCGCGAAGCTTTACAGGTTGCCCGCGATGGTAACTGCGAAATGGTTATTGGTCTGGGCGGCGGTTCCTCGCTCGATGTCGCAAAGCTGGTGGCTGTATTAATCAACTCTGAACAAGACCTGCCGGAGCTTTACGGCATCGACAAGGTCGCCGGGAAACGCCTACCGCTGGTTAACATTCCTACCACCGCCGGCACCGGGTCTGAAGTTACCAATATTGCAATTTTGACGACCAACGATGACAGCAAAATGGGCATTGTCTCCCCGCAACTGTATGGCGATTTGGTGCTATTGGATGCGCAACTGACCCTGGGACTTCCTCCTGTCCATACTGCCGCCGCCGGGATAGATGCGATGGTGCATGCGATTGAGGCCTATACCGGCAAGCATAAGAAAAACCCACTCTCGGACGCGCTGGCCCGCGAAGCGTTACGTTTAATCAGTCGCCATCTGGTGACCGCATGTCGTGACGGGCACAACCGTGAAGCGCGAGAAAATGTGCTGCTGGGCGCGATGCTGGCGGGACAGGCTTTCGCTAACTCTCCGGTGGCGGCGGTGCATGCGCTGGCTTATCCCTTGGGTGCCAGACACCATATCCCGCACGGCTTGTCGAATGCGCTAATGTTGGTTCCGGTGCTGCAGTTTAACGTGGCGGTAACGGCCCCACTTTATGCCGAGCTGGCTCCCGTCATTGGGGCACAGGTGACAGGAAACGTGGATATCGATGCCCAGTCGTTTATTGCCGGGATGGTAAGCATTATTGCGGCAACCGGGGCGCCCAACAGGCTGCGTGACGTTGGTGTTCCCGCAGACGGTCTGGCGATATTGGCGCAGGATGCCATGCAGCAGACCCGCTTGCTGGGCAATAATCCCGTTACGCTTAATGAAGATGATGCGTTGCTGCTTTACCAGCAGGTTTATTAAACCCAGAACGTGTCCGGTGAGCGGATCACTGGACATGCTTGGTCGGCGGCGATATCCCCACTACAACCGAATAGACATCTTGAATCCAGGTGTTAGTATTCAATAGACAGCAGTTATGAGTATGCGTGTTTCATTTCCGGCCAGGAACGCTGATGATGACAACATTACTACCCGATTTCACAGCATTTTCGTCATTCACTTCCTTCGCGGCGCGCGTTGCTTTAACGCCTGCTCGCTCAATGGCCATTGTTTTTCATTCCTTCTCATCCCGGATGGAATCTCCCGCTGAATAGCTGTTCAGTGGGCTTTGTGACACGCAACGTTTGATAACAGGGATTACGGCGGGTCGAATATGGATAAGTTTAAGCGTCATCTGATGTGGTGGGGAGCGGGTGTTCTTGTGGTGGTGGCCGCGATAGCCTGGTGGACGCTGCGCCCTGCGGGAATACCGGAGGGGTTTGCAGCCAGCAACGGCAGAATTGAAGCCACCGAAGTGGATATTGCCACTAAGATTGCCGGGCGTATTGATACCATCCTCGTTTCGGAAGGGCAGTTTGTCCGTCAGGGCGAGGTGCTGGCGAAAATGGATACCCGCGTGCTGCAGGAACAGCGGCTGGAGGCGATCGCGCAAATCAAAGAAGCCGAAAGCGCGGTGGCGGCGGCGCGGGCGTTGCTGGAACAGCGGCAAAGTGAAATGCGCGCCGCGCAGTCGGTGGTAAAACAGCGTGAGGCGGAACTGCAGTCGGTCTCTAAACGTCACGTGCGTTCCCGTTCGCTATCCCAGCGAGGGGCGGTGTCCGAGCAACAGCTGGATGACGATCGGGCCGCGGCAGAAAGCGCACGTGCCGCGCTGGAGTCGGCAAAGGCGCAGGTCTCTGCGGCCAAAGCGGCGATTGAAGCCGCTCGTACCAGCATCATTCAGGCGCAGACCCGCGTAGAAGCCGCACAGGCTACCGAACGTCGCATTGCCGCTGATATTGATGACAGCGAGCTGAAAGCTCCGCGCGACGGTCGCGTACAGTATCGCGTAGCCGAACCAGGCGAGGTGCTTTCCGCGGGTGGGCGCGTGCTGAATATGGTCGATCTCAGCGATGTCTACATGACGTTCTTCTTACCTACCGAACAGGCTGGTTTACTGAAGATTGGCGGCGAAGCACGACTGGTGCTGGATGCCGCGCCGGATCTGCGCATTCCGGCGACCATCAGCTTTGTGGCCAGCGTCGCGCAGTTCACGCCGAAAACGGTGGAAACCAGCGATGAACGGCTGAAGCTGATGTTTCGCGTCAAAGCGCGTATCCCGCCAGAGCTGTTGCAGCAGCATCTCGAGTACGTGAAAACCGGTCTGCCGGGCATGGCGTGGGTGCGTGTCGATGAAAATCGCGCCTGGCCTGACGACCTGATGGTGAGGTTGCCGCAATGACGCATCTGGCGCTGGTTCCTGTTCCTCCCGTGGCGCACCTTGACGGCGTGAGTCAGCATTACGGGAAAACGGTCGCGCTGAACAATATCACGCTGGATATTCCTGCCCGTTGCATGGTGGGGTTGATTGGCCCGGATGGCGTGGGGAAATCGAGCTTGTTGTCGCTCATCTCCGGCGCGCGGGTCATTGAACACGGCAACGTGATGGTGCTGGGCGGCGATATGCGCGACCCGCAGCACCGCCGGGATGTCTGCCCGCGCATTGCCTGGATGCCGCAGGGGCTGGGGAAAAACCTGTACCACACGCTGTCGGTGTATGAGAACGTTGATTTCTTTGCCCGCCTGTTTGGTCATGATAAAGCGGAGCGCGAAGCGCGGATTACCGAGCTACTGAACAGTACCGGCCTGGCGCCGTTTCGCGATCGTCCTGCCGGGAAACTCTCGGGGGGGATGAAACAAAAACTGGGGTTGTGCTGCGCGTTGATCCACGACCCGGAGCTATTGATTCTCGATGAACCCACCACCGGGGTCGATCCCCTGTCCCGCGCTCAATTCTGGGATCTGATTGACAGTATTCGCCAGCGCCAGACCAACATGAGCGTGCTGGTTGCGACCGCCTACATGGAAGAAGCCGAGCGCTTCGACTGGCTGGTGGCGATGAACGCCGGGGAAGTGTTAGCCACCGGGAGCGCGCAGCAGCTACGCGAAAAAACTGCCAGCGACACGCTGGAGCAGGCGTTTATCGCGCTGTTACCTGAAGCCCAGCGTCAGGCGCACAAACCGGTGGTGATCCCGCCGTATCACGCTGAGCGGGAAGAGATTGCCATTGAGGCGAAAGATTTGACCATGCGCTTCGGCAAGTTCGTCGCCGTTGACCACGTTAACTTTCGCATTCCACGCGGGGAAATCTTCGGTTTTCTCGGCTCCAATGGCTGCGGCAAATCTACCACCATGAAGATGCTTACCGGACTGCTGCCCGCAAGCGAAGGCGAGGCATGGCTGTTTGGGCAAGCGGTTGATCCGAAGAATATCGATACCCGCCGCCGGGTAGGCTATATGTCACAGGCGTTCTCGCTCTACAGCGAGCTGACCGTGCGGCAAAACCTCGAACTACACGCGCGGCTGTTCCATATCCCTGAGGCAGAAATCCCTGAGCGCGTACAAGAGATGAGCGAGCGCTTTAGCCTGACCGATGTCGAAGACGCGTTGCCCGGCGCGCTGCCGTTGGGGATCCGTCAACGCCTGTCGCTGGCGGTGGCGGTGATTCATCGCCCGGAAATGCTCATTCTTGATGAGCCGACCTCCGGGGTCGATCCGGTGGCGAGGGACATGTTCTGGCAATTGATGGTCGATTTGTCGCGGCAGGATAAAGTGACCATTTTTATCTCCACCCACTTTATGAACGAAGCGGAGCGCTGCGATCGCATGTCGCTGATGCACGCCGGAAAAGTGCTGGCCAGCGGCACGCCGCAGGAACTGGTGAAGCAGCGCGGTGCCGCCAGTCTGGAAGAGGCGTTTATCTCCTGGTTACAGGAGGCCGCAGGCCCGGCGCCGGAGACGACGCTTTCGCAAGCGGATGCGCCGGTGGTGCATGAAAATAATCAGCCGCCACGCCAGGGCTTTAGCCTGCGGCGTTTGTTCAGCTACAGCCGGCGTGAAGCGCTGGAGCTGCGACGCGATCCGGTGCGCTCCACGCTGGCGCTGATGGGGACGGTGATCCTGATGCTGATTATGGGCTACGGCATCAGTATGGATGTGGAAAACCTGCGTTTTTCGGTGCTCGATCGTGACCAGACCGTCAGTAGCCAGGCGTGGACGTTGAATCTGGCGGGGTCGCGCTATTTTATCGAGCAGCCGCCGCTCACCAGTTATGACGAACTGGACAAACGGATGCGTTCGGGCGAGGTGGCTGTAGCCATTGAAATACCGCCCAATTTTGGCCGCGACATCGCGCGTGGAACGCCGGTGAAGATTGGCGTCTGGGTTGATGGGGCGATGCCGAGCCGCGCAGAAACGGTCAGAGGCTATGTACAGGCGATGCACCAGACCTGGCTGCAGGATGTGATGGCCCGTCAGCCCAATGCCAGCGGGCAAAACGGGCTGATGACCATCGAGACGCGCTATCGTTACAACCCGGATGTGAAGAGCCTGCCGGCGATTGTTCCGGCGGTGATCCCGCTGCTGTTGATGATGATTCCCTCCATGCTCAGCGCACTCAGTGTGGTGCGCGAAAAAGAGCTGGGGTCGATTATCAACCTGTACGTTACGCCCACCACCCGCAGCGAGTTTTTGCTCGGCAAACAGTTGCCTTACATCGTGCTGGGAATGCTGAACTTCCTGCTGTTATGTGCGCTGTCGGTGTTTGTCTTCGGCGTCCCGCATAAGGGCAGCTTTTTAACGCTGACGCTGGCCGCGCTGTTGTACGTCACCATTGCTACCGGGCTGGGCTTGTTAATCTCTACGTTTATGAAAAGCCAGATCGCGGCCATTTTTGGTACGGCGATTATTACGCTGATCCCGGCGACGCAGTTTTCCGGGATGATCGATCCGGTGGCCTCGTTGGAAGGGCCGGGACGCTGGATTGGTGAAATTTATCCGACCAGCCATTTTCTGACCATTGCGCGCGGGACGTTCTCTAAAGCGCTGGATCTGGCGGATCTTTGGCAGCTATTTATCCCGCTGGCAATCGCTATTCCGGTAGTGGTTGGTCTGAGCGTATTACTGCTGAAAAAACAGGAGGGGTGATGCGCCGATTACGCAATATTTATAACCTTGGCATCAAAGAGTTACGCAGTCTGCTGGGTGACAAAGCGATGCTGACGCTGATCGTTTTCGCCTTCACGATTTCGGTTTACTCCTCCGCAACTGTCCTGCCGGGGTCGCTGCATCTGGCGCCGATTGCCATCGCGGATATGGACCAGTCGCAGTTGTCGAACCGGATAGTGAACAGCTTTTATCGCCCGTGGTTTTTGCCGCCGGAGATGATCACCGCCGATGAGATGGATGCCGGGCTGGATGCCGGTCGCTACACCTTCGCCGTGAACATTCCGCCTGATTTTCAGCGTGATGTGCTGGCCGGGCGACAGCCGGATATCCAGGTCAACGTCGATGCCACGCGGATGAGCCAGGCCTTCACCGGCAACAGCTATATCCAGAATATCATTAGCGGTGAAGTGAACAGTTTTGTGGGGCGTTACCGCGACAATAATGAGCCGCCGGTGGCGCTGGAAATGCGCATGCGCTTTAACCCCAATCTGGAGCCAGCCCGCTTTGGCGCGGTAATGGCGATCATCAACAACATCACTATGCTGGCGATTGTGCTTACCGGGTCGGCGCTGATCCGCGAGCGCGAACATGGGACCATTGAGCACCTGCTGGTGATGCCGGTGACACCGTTTGAGATAATGATGGCGAAAATCTGGTCGATGGGACTGGTGGTGCTGGTGGTTTCCGGTCTGTCGCTGATGCTGATGGTAAAAGGCGTGCTCGGGGTGCCAATTGAAGGCTCGATACCGCTGTTTATGCTGGGCGTGGCGCTGAGCCTGTTCGCCACCACCTCGATCGGCATTTTTATGGGTACGCTGGCGCGTTCCATGCCGCAACTGGGGCTGCTGATGATTCTGGTGCTACTGCCGTTACAGATGCTCTCCGGCGGTTCCACGCCGCGTGAAAGCATGCCGCAGGCGGTGCAGGACATTATGTTGACCATGCCGACCACCCACTTTGTCAGCCTCGCGCAGGCGATACTTTATCGCGGGGCCGGGTTTAGCATCGTCTGGCCGCAGTTCCTGACGCTGCTGGCGATTGGCGGTGCGTTCTTCCTGATAGCGCTGCTGCGTTTTCGTAAGACGATTGGCACAATGGCGTAATCATCATTGCCGGGGGCGCTTCGCTTGCCCGGCCTACAGACGGTAACGGACGTAGGCCGGATAAGGCGCAGCCGCCATCCGGCAACGAAACAGGCAATCACTCTTCTTTCGGCAGGCACTGCAAATGACCGTGGCGCACGCCGCGCTGGGAAATGACGTCATCGGCAAAATGCTGTACATCGCCCATGTCGCCTTTCAGCACGGCGATTTCCAGGCAGTCGTCATGGTTGATATGCACATGTAATGTGGCGACCGATAAATCATGGTGGTGGTGCTGGGTGGAAACAATACGGCTCGCCAGGTCGCGCTTCTCATGCTCATAAACATACGAGAGTACCGCGAAGCCCTGGGTGCCGTGCTCCTGGGTGGTTTCTTGCGCCAGCGCCCCGCGCAGAATATCGCGAATCGCTTCGGAACGGTTGTTGTAGCCACGGCGCTGGCTCAGGCCGTCGAGCGTTTCCAGTAAATCGTCATCGAGGGTAATGGTGACTCGTTGCATCTGCAATTAACCTTTCATGTGGCGCGTTGACGCACAGAGAATGCGGGAATTAGCGTATTTTGTAACACACGTTCGGCCTCTGGGGAAAAGGTTAATGCTCCCGCAATAAACGCAGTAGCGTGCTCACCTGCTCATCCAGCGGCGCGAGAGTATCTTTAACGATCAGATGCAGCGGCGTGGCGCGGCGAGCGCCATGGCTTAACGGCAGCGGACGTAAAAGCCCCTGGGCCAGTTGCGTCTGAATACGCTCCTCAGGCAGCCAGCCGTAACCGACTTGATACATCACTGCATCAATCGCGGCATCAATGGTAGAGAAGGTCCAGGCATCGCGAACCGGTTGCTGCGGGTTGTCGCGATCGGCAATGCGAATCAGTGGCCACGCGCGTAATGCGTCTTCATCCAGCGGCGCATTCAGCGTGCAGAGTGGGTGATCGCGATGGGCAACAGCCACGAAGTCAATGTTCATCAGCCATTCACCACGCCCGGTCACATCCTGACGCCGGGTCAGGACCATTACGTCCGCATCGGCATGCGCTGCCAGCCTGTCGTCTGCATTTTCCAGTACCTCGGTCAGCCGCACCTGCGTTTGCGGCCACGCCTGCTGAAACTGTTTGAGGATTGCGAACAGGCGTTTGCGTGGGAAGATGCTATCTACCAGCAAATCCAGCCGTGTTCGTGTGCCGTTTTGCAGCGTTGCTGCCCGGGTCTCCACCCATAAAAAGGCCTTCAGTAACGGTTTGACCTGAGCTAGCAACAGCTCGCCCGCCGGGGTCAACACCGCCCTGCGGCCTTCCGGCGTCAGTAGCGTCACGCCGAGTCGCTCCTGCAATAGCGCCAGATTGTAGCTTACCGATGACTGGCTACGGTTGGTCTCTTCCGCGGCTTTCGCAAAGCTGCCCAGTTCCACCACTTTCTCCAACAGGGCCCATTGCTCAAGGGTTGTTTTGTGCATAACTTATCTAAAAATTGAATGAATATGATGTAAACATAGCGTTATTCATCCAATTTTTGAAGCGTTAAGATCCTCGCATCAAGTAAGAGGAGAACGAATATGAGCGCTTTTGATAAACATGATTTGAGCGGATTTGTCGGCAAACATCTGGTCTATACCTACGATAATGGCTGGAATTACGAGATTTACGTAAAAAATGAGACCACGCTGGATTACCGCATCCACAGCGGTATTGTGGGTAATCGTTGGGTGAAAGATCAGCGGGCGTATATTGTGCGGGTAGGGGCGAGTGTTTATAAAATTTCCTGGACCGAACCGACCGGGACCGACGTCAGCCTGATCGTAAACCTGGGCGACAAGCTCTTTCACGGCACCATCTTTTTCCCGCGCTGGGTGATCAACAATCCGGAAAAAACGGTGTGCTTCCAGAATGATCATATTCCGCTGATGATGTCGTATCGCGATGCGGGTCCGGCGTATCCAACCGAGGTGATTGATGAGTTCGCGACCATCACCTTCGTGCGCGACTGCGGGGCAGATAATGACGACGTGATTGCCTGCGCGGCGAGTGAGTTGCCGAAAAACTTCCCGGATAATTTACGCTAAGGCTTCCAGACGCTGCACGGCGTCGGCGGTCAGGGTAAATGGCGTGGGGGTGCACACCGCCAGGCTCAGGGTATCGATCTGGCACTGGCTGACGGAGAGTGAGGAGGTCAGCGCGGTGCTATCAACGCTGACGATTTGCCAGGCGCTGCCGCCACGCTGTTTTACTATGGCTTCTTTGCGCGTCCAGATGCGCCAGAACGCCGCCAGCTGTTGCTCCGGGCGTTCGGCTTCAACTTCAGCATGTTCCCCAAGACTGAATACCGTATTTGCCAGCGACTGCCAGTTATCGCGGGGGCGAATAACTTCAATATCGCAGCCGACTTCCCCTTCGTCGCTGAGCAGCAGGACGATGTCATCGCCGCTATGGCTGAGATTGAACCACAGCGGCGTGTCAGCGGGAAAGGCGGGTTTTCCTTGCTCGCCGTAGACAATGTCCGGCAATGGCGAAAGGGCATGGGAAAGCAGCACACGGCCTGCCAGCCAGCGTGCCCGGCGAGCACCTTGCGGCGCTTGCTCTTTCATCGCGGCAGGCAGTTCGCCAGCGCTTAAAACAGAAACTTTCCCAAGAACGAGCTGATACATATCAGGACTAACCTTTAGTAATAATGGGGTTGTGTATCATTCTTCACGTGCCATTTGCAAGTTTATCCCGGTAATCGACTTTTGGGCCTGCCTGGACCCAGCAAAATTGCCAGTTTGCTGCCGCCTTTGGTGGTTTCCATCCAGATTTTACACACGCTGGTTAACGGCACGGAGAGTAACATGCCGACCGGGCCGAGCAGCCATCCCCATACCAACAGGGAGAGAAAGACGATCAGCGTCGATAATCCCAGGCGGTGCCCCATCATACGGGGTTCGAGAATATTACCAATCACCATATGCACGACCAGAAACAGCGCGCCAACCAGCACGCATTCGTAAATGCCGTTGAACAGCAGCGCCTGAATCATGGGCGGGACGGCGGAAATGACCGAGCCAATGTTGGGCACGTAGTTTAGCAGGAATGCCAGCACGCCCCACATCAGAGCAAACTGAATCCCCATCAACGCCAGCCCCAGCCAGACAATGGCGCCGGTCCATAAGCTGAGCAACGTTTTCAGCGCCAGATAGTGTGAAACGCCCTTCAGCGCCCGATGCAGCCCCGCAATATGAATCTGCGGATTGTTTAACGCGAAGCGCAGCTTATAGGGAACGTGGCGCACTTCAAACAGCATAAAGACGACCGTCATTACCAGCAGGACGACGCTGGCCATGGCGCCGGAAAGACTCGTCATTAGCGTGGTGGTGAAGGTCATCAGTTTGTCGGAGTCCATACGCTGCAACATGCGCTCCGGGGACATATGCAGGTTCAGAAAGGGGACCATTTCTTGCAGATACAGAACTTTGCGCGTCAGTTCCTTATTGTATTTTGGCAGCATGGCCATGAACTCAGTGATCGACGATGCCAGCACGCCAACCAGCGCCGTAAGAACAATCAGCATTACCACGACCACTAACGTAATGGCTACCGGGCGACGCACCCCTCGGCGAATAAACCAGGTGACCAGCGGGTTCAATACGATGGCAAAAAAGAGCGCCAGCAACAGTTGCACAATGATATCCGCCGCGGCATGGATGCCCGCGAGGATCACCACCAAAGCGGCCAGTTTGAGCAGAATATGCATACCCGTTTTATCGGGCTGAGCGGTTGTCATGTTTTCTTCCTGTTTGCGTTTTTGCATTAAGTGTAGCGGTTGGCTTGCGTCTGTTATTCCTAAACTGGCTGCTGATTTATGGTCTGCAACATGGTAGAAATGAAACACTGTTGTGAAAATGTGGTGACCTTCCATGCCCGAACCCGTCGCTGAACCGACGTTAAGCGGTTTGCGCCTTAATCTGCGCATTGTTTCGGTGGTGATGTTTAACTTCGCCAGCTATCTGACCATCGGCCTGCCGCTCGCGGTATTGCCCGGCTATGTCCATGATGTGATGGGATTTAGCGCCTTCTGGGCGGGACTGGTCATCAGCCTGCAGTATTTCGCCACGCTGCTGAGCCGCCCTCATGCCGGTCGCTATGCCGATCTGCTGGGGCCGAAAAAAATCGTGGTCTTCGGACTGTGCGGCTGCTTTTTAAGTGGCCTGGGTTACCTGCTGGCAGGCTCAACCCAAGGTTGGCCGCTGGTAAGTTTGTTGCTGTTATGCATCGGGCGGGTGATTCTGGGCATCGGGCAAAGCTTTGCCGGGACCGGCTCTACGCTATGGGGCGTAGGGGTTGTTGGCTCAATGCATATCGGACGGGTGATTTCGTGGAACGGCATCGTGACCTATGGCGCGATGGCGATAGGCGCTCCGCTGGGCGTATTGTGTTACGCCTGGGGTGGCTTACAGGGACTGGCGCTGACCGTGATGGGCGTGGCGCTGCTGGCGATACTTTTGGCGCTCCCTCGACCGGCGGTGAAGGCCAGCAAAGGCAAGCCGTTACCGTTTCGCGCTGTGCTTGGGCGCGTTTGGTTGTACGGGATGGCGCTGGCGCTGGCCTCCGCCGGATTTGGCGTGATAGCCACCTTTATCACGCTGTTTTATGATGCTAAAGGCTGGGACGGCGCAGCTTTTGCGCTGACGCTTTTTAGCTGTACGTTTGTGGGCACCCGCTTGCTATTCCCAAATGGTATCAACCGGTTAGGTGGGCTCAATGTCGCGATGATCTGCTTTAGCGTCGAGATTGTTGGACTGCTGCTGGTGGGCATGGCCTCCATGCCGTGGATGGCCAAAATCGGCGTTCTGCTGGCAGGTGCCGGGTTCTCGTTGGTCTTCCCGGCGCTGGGCGTGGTGGCGGTAAAAGCCGTCCCGCAGCAAAATCAGGGCGCCGCGCTGGCGACCTATACGGTGTTTATGGATTTATCGCTGGGCGTTACCGGGCCGCTGGCCGGGCTGGTCATGACGTGGGCGGGCGTACCGGTTATCTACCTGGCGGCGGCCGGGCTGGTGGCGGTGGCGTTATTGCTGACCTGGCGGCTAAAAAAACGGCCTCAGGTGGCGTCATCGGAGGCCGAGTCATCGTCTTAACCGTTACTGGATAACCAGCGTGTTAATGATGTTTTCTGCGGTCTTTTGCGCTTTTTGCTGATCGTCAGCCGGCAGCGTAATTTGCAGCGTCAGCAGTTGGTTGTCCACTTTACCCAGCACCACGGAAGAGTAAGCGGTCTGGCCTTTGGCCGAGATGATGCTGTCTAACTGTTGCAGCGTGTGGCCTTTCAGCTCAATAGATTTATTGGTGACGACCTGCAACTGCGGGTCGCGGCTACGCTGCTGATCTTCCAGACGTTTTGCCAGTACGGCAAGATCTTCGTTGGTATTGTCGCCGACAATCACAATCACCGCTTTCTGGCCGGTTGCGTCAGAATATACGTGCATATTGTTTGCCTGGGTGCCCAGCTTGCCGCTCTGATCGGTCATATCCGCTGGCAGGGAAAAACTGAGTTTGCCGTCCAGCAGGCTGACCGGTTGTCCGGTGGCGCTACTCTCTGCGGCAGCACCTTCTGCTGGCGCTTTTGTATCGCTATTATCACAGGCCGCAAGCCCCATAACCAGCAGGCCAATACCGACATATTTAACCAGATTGCGCATTGACTTCTTCCTTTCGATAAACGGCCATAACGGCTCATTCGACCATCTTATCACAACTCGGAAAATGAACCTTTAACTCGTCTGCAATGCAGATATTTCAGATTTATCTGCCAACCTTTTCAGTAACATATTCAGCAGCACGCCGTACATCGGCAGGAAGAAAATAATGCTGATCAGTACCTTGAAGCAGTAGTCTACCAGCGCGATTTCCATCCAGTGCTCGGCCATAAAGGCATCCGGGCTGCGCCAGAAAGCGATAAAGAAAAAGGCCAACGTATCGCTGATGTTGCCAAACAGCGTGGAAGCCGTCGGCGCCAGCCACCAGCGACGGCTCTGACGCAGACGGTTAAAGACATGCACATCCAGAATTTGTCCCAGCGCGTAAGCCATAAAGCTGGCGGCGGCGATACGGGCGACAAACAGGTTAAAGTGCAGCAGCGCGCCGAATCCCTGCCACGATCCCATATAGAACAGTGATGAAACAACATAGGAGATCAGCAGCGCGGGGATCATCACCGCAAAGATGATACGTCGTGCTAACGGCGCGCCAAAAATACGCACGGTCAGGTCGGTCGCGAGGAAAATAAACGGAAAGCTAAAAGCGCCCCATGTGGTATGGAAACCAAAAATGGAGATCGGTAGCTGTACCAGATAGTTGCTGGAGGTGATCACCAGCAGATGAAATAGCGATAGCCAAAACAACGCTTTTACGCGCTGAGATTGTGTAAACGGAGTCATATTGTGACCTTTTTGTTGGATGGGGTGAGGGAACCCAATAAAAAACCGTCGCATGATACTGCTTTAAGAGCACATTGCAATGGTTGTTTTTCACGCAATCGTTAACCTGATTGGCTTACGCCACAACAGAGCGTAAAATAACGCCGTTTTTGCATGAATGAGACTACGATGAGCGATCTGTTTACCTCTCCCGACCATACGCTTGATGCCCAGGGACTACGCTGCCCGGAACCTGTAATGATGGTGCGTAAAACCGTGCGCGGTATGCAGGCGGGTGAAACGCTGCTGATTGTCGCCGACGATCCGGCGACAACCCGCGACATTCCCGGCTTCTGTACCTTTATGGAGCATGAACTGGTAGCCAAAGAGACCGACTCGCTGCCGTACCGCTATTTAGTGCGCAAAGGTCATTAAGCGAAGCGCCATCCGGCCTACAAAGACGGTGTAACCTGTAGGCCGGATAAGGCAACGCCGCATCCGGCACACACATTATCCTTTACGCAACAACCGCAGCGCGTTCGCGGTCACCAGCACCGTCGCCCCCGTATCAGCCAGCACCGCCAGCCACAGTCCGGTTATCCCGAGCAGCGTGGTGACGAGGAAAATCCCCTTCAAACCCAGCGCAATCGCAATGTTCTGGCGAATATTGGCATGGGTGGCGCGCGCCAGTTGAATCATTTGCACCAGGCCACGCAGACGGTTGTGGGTCAGGGCGGCATCGGCGGTTTCCAGGGCGACGTCGGTTCCGCTACCCATGGCAATGCCGATGGTCGCCGCTTTCATCGCCGGGGCGTCGTTGATGCCGTCGCCGACCATTGCCAGCGGCGACTGTTGGTTGAGAGAGGTAACGGCTCGCACCTTATCCTCCGGCAATAACCCCGCTTTGAATTCCAGACCCAGCTCCCCGGCAATGGCTGCTGCCGCGCGTGGGTTATCACCGGTCAGGATCACCCCTTTCACGCCGATCTGATTGAGCTCGCTGATGGCAGTGCGGGCGTCGTCGCGCAACGTATCCTGTAGGGCCAGTACGCCGAGAACGGTATCGTTACGCAGCACCAGCACCACCGTCTGGCCCGCGCTTTCCAGCTCGCTTATCTGTCCGGCAAAGGCATCGGCAGGCTGCTTACCGGCGGCGCAAATCAGCACGCGCTCGCCGTTGACCAGTGCTTCTATTCCGGAGCCAACCAGCGCCCGCTGTTCTTTCGCGACAGGAATAGTCAGCTCGCGCGTTTGCGCTTCCCGAACAATCGCCTGCGCCAGTGGGTGCGTCGCGCCTTGCTCTACCGCCGCTGCCAGCGCCAGCAGTTCAGCCTCATTTATACCGCTTGCCGGATGAATCGCCGTCACGCGCGGTTTACCGATGGTCAGGGTGCCGGTTTTATCAAACGCCACCTGCGTGACTCTGCCCAACTGTTCCAGCGCGGCGCCGCCTTTGATTAATGCGCCACGACGCGCCGCGGCGGCAAGACCAGAGGTAATCGCTGCGGGAGTTGAGATAACCAGCGCGCACGGGCAGCCAATCAGTAACAGCGTCAGTCCTTTATAAATCCACTCCTGCCAGGAGCCGGCAAACAGCAGCGGCGGGACGAGGGTAACCAGCAGCGCAACCGCCATAATAGCGGGGGTATAAATTCGGCTGAAACGGTCAATAAAGCGCTCAATGGGGGCGCGGCGTTCTTCCGCTTCTTCAATCAGCTTCAGAATGCGATCGATAGCGCTGGCGCCCGGCTCGGAGAGCACTTCCAGCGTAACCAGACGATCCACGCTGGTGGCGCCCGCCGGGACTTTCTCGCCGGTGGCGCGTTCAACCGGGATCGATTCGCCGGTCAGGGCGCTTTCATCAAAGCTGGCGAAACCGGAGAGCAGCTTACCGTCGGCAGGTAAACGCCCACCTGCGGCAACTTCGATAACATCGCCAGGCTGGAGGGTATTGATTGCGACCTCTTCACGTTCGCCATTACGCAGGCGCGTGGCGGTTTCTGGCTTGAGTGCCATCAATGCGCTAACACCTTTGCGGGCGCGGCTGGCGGCCCACCCTTCCAGGCGCTCGCCAATTAAAAACAGCAGTAGCACCATGGCGGCTTCCGCCGTCGCGCCGATAAACAGTGCGCCAATCGCGGCCACGCTCATCAACGTTTCAATGGCGAAGTAGCTGCCGGTTTTCATCAGACGCAGGGCCTGGCGGGCAATGGGATACAAGCCCACCAGCGTGGTGGCGATAAACGCTATCTGACCGAAAGGATGATTGAACTGTTCCAGCCCCCAGCTAATCGCCATCATGATTATCAGCGAAATCAGCGGCAGGTTCTCTTTCAGACGTGATTCGGGGGCGGCTTCCGGCGCTTGTTCATCGCGCAGGGTATAACCTGCCTTTTGTACCGCGCTTTCAACTTGCTGACGGATATCATAACCCGCGTCGACGACCAGTTTTTCGGTGGCGAACAGCACCTGGACCTGGTTGACGCCGCTCACCTGGCGGACCGCATTTTCCACTTTTCGGGCGCAGGCGGCACAGTCCATTCCTGCCACTTTCCAGGAATAACGGGTGCCCATTACGCTTTCGGATACGGTGGTTGGGGTGGAGCAACTTCCTTCGCAGCAGCAGTCGTCCGCCTTTTGTGGGGCTGGCACTGGCTTGAAAGAAGAAAATTGTGGGGCTTTTTTGCCAGGGGCATCGGGCGTCGACATGGCATCCTCCGGTTAATAATCATTTCGTATTAACCGAAGGATACACTCTGGAGTCGACTCCAGAGTCAAGCGATATTAGAGATACAACGAACGAACAATCAGGAAATGTCCGGCGAAGTAGCAGGCGGCGCCAATGGCGTTATCGGCGCGGAAGCGGCGGCGATAATGGCTACCCAGCCAGACAAAATTGCCGATGAACAATAATGAGGCACCGAGGAATGCCGACAGCGCGGGGCCAGTGGGACGGAAGAACCACAGTTCTCCCGCCATCCAGACCATCATCAGCGTGATGCCGATAAAAGTACAGATCGCTAAACGCAGCTCTTCCAGCCGTGTCCAGATGATGGCGATCAGCAACGCCCCCAGCACTACCAATACCAATGGCAAAGGCCAGAAGAACGACAGCGTCATTTGGCTGGCGAAGTAGATGGTATACAGCAGGTGCGAGAGGAAAAACGCCCCCACGGCGTAGAGCAGACGTTGGCGCGGCAACAGCGTCAGCGCATCGCCCAGCAGTGAGGCAAGCAGCCCTGCCAGCACCAGATAGCTGATGGCGTTAAACATTGGCGCCTGCCAGGCCAGCAGCGCCAGCAGGAGTAAAGTGAGGGGTTTAAAGACCCAGCGTTGCCAGGCGGGCCCACGATAGGAAGCATCCACGAACAACCATGCGGAAAGGCAGACAGCGATAAACGACCAAAGCATCTTAGTTCCTTGAATTCGTTATTTTTTCGTAAGCGGGGTGCTTACGGCTCTATTGTTCAGTGTAGAGGTCGACACTGCCAGATGACAACACCATAACAGGCAATGTATGCTTATTTCCGCATTTTCTGATGGGTTAATACTATGAGCAAACCGCCACTTTTTTTCATTGTTATCATTGTCTTAATTGTTGTCGCCGCGTCGTTTCGCTTTGTCCAGCAGCGGCGTGAAAAAGCGGATAACGATGCAGCACCGCTGGTGCAAAAGCAGGTGGTAGTGAGTAATAAGCGGGAAAAACCACTTAACGATCGGCGATCCCGTCAACAGGAAGTGAGCCCGGCAGGAACCAGCATGCGCTATGAAGCCAGCTTTAAGCCGCAAAGCGGCGGTCTGGAGCAGACGTTTCGCCTGGATGCCCGGCAGTACCATGCGCTAACGGTCGGAGACAAGGGCACGCTGAGTTATAAAGGTTCGCGTTTTATTGATTTTACGGCTGAACGCTAAGGTTTCATCTGACTGATGCCGGATGGCGGTTACGCCTTATCCGGCCTACAAATTTTATCGCCCCGGCTCGCAACGCGCCGCCGGGCGAAAACATCCCAGTTACTTCTTCAACTGGTCCTTAATCTTCTTCTGCCAGACCAGCAGTTCAAAGACGCCGAACAGGAAAATGCGGATTTTCTCCCCGCTGGTCATCTGCGGGCCATCTTTTGGCATGGTGCTTTTTAGCAGCGCCAATTGCATGCCGTGCATCAGCACCATAAAGATCAGCGCGACGTTAACGAAGATGTTAAGCGGGCGTGGGAAGGGTTGGAAAATATTCAGTAATAAAAATGCCCAGACGCACAGCATCAACAGACGTCCCAGATTAATTAGCATCGTGCTCTCCTTGTGCTTCACGTTGATACAGGCGGTAGGCGACCTGTCCTGCCACTTTTTCACGGTATAGCGACCAGTTTACCGGAACCGGCGGCAGGCCGTTTTCGACTTCGCTCTCAACGTAAATATACGCTTCATCTGCCAGCCAACCATGGGTTTCCAGAAGCGTTAAAGTTTCTTCCAGTAATCCTTTGCGAAACGGCGGATCAACGAACACCACGTTATGCGGCGTACCGGGTTGGGCCAGAAACGCCAGCGTATTGGTGTTGACGACGCGGGCATGATTTGCCTTCAGCGTAGCAAGATTCTTTTGCAACTGCTGCGATACCGCGCGATCCATCTCCAGAAGCGTCGCATTTGCCGCATAGCGAGAGAGCGCTTCCAGCCCCAACGCGCCGCTGCCGGCGAAGCAGTCCAGGCAATGTGCATCGACCATTACCGGGGCCAACCAGTTAAATAAGGTTTCGCGTACGCGGTCAGTGGTCGGGCGCAGGCCGGGGCTGTCCGGAACCGGGAGTTTACGGCCACGCCATTGCCCGCCAATAATGCGGATCTGGCCGCTACCAGAGTGATTCGGTTTTTTCATTTCTATTATTGCTCAATCCGCCTATAGCATGTCATGCCAGGCGGTGATGTGAGTTAAGTTAACCCTTCGCCTTTCAAGTTACCTCTTCGTTGGCTGCACTTACTCACCCGAATCACTTACTAAAAGTAAGCTCATCGGGATTCGTGCGCTTGCCGCCTTGACGTAACTCGAAATTCATTGGGTATAAGTGATAGACTATTTCATCATTTTTTTAGCTGCTATGTACATAGCGTTGACGCTGTGCCATGAAGCAACAGCGGGGGAGTGTAGTCGCAAATGGCGAAAGAGAAAAAACGTGGCTTTTTTTCCTGGCTGGGCTTTGGTCAAAAAGAGCAGGCACCGGAAAACGAGACAGAACTAAAAAACGAAGAACAACAACCGGTTGCTGAAGAAACTACCGTCGTTGACGAACAGCCGCGCGCCGAGGAAACCGGTAGCGAGGCACAAACACAAGCCTTTGCTGCTGAAGTTGTTGAAGTCACGGAACAAGTTGCTGAAATCGAAAAACTGCAGCCGGAAGCAGCGCCTGTTGCCGGGCAACTGCAGCCGGAGGCTGAGGCGGTTGCTGAATCCACTGTTGAACCTGAAGTGGAAACCCCTGCGGCGGCGGTTATCGAACGCGAAGAATTGCCGCTGCCGGAAGAAGTGAAAACCGCAGATGTTTCTGCCGAAGAGTGGCAGGCTGAAGCGGAAACTGTCGAAATCGTCGAGGCGGTTGAAGAAGAAGCCGAAAACGAACCGCAACTGACAGACGAAGAACTGGAAGCGCAGGCCCTGGCTGCCGAGGCGGCGGAAGAAGCCGTCATGGTGGTGCCGGTTGAAGAACCTGCCGTTGAAAAACCGGTAGAAGAAGAGGCGGTCCAGGAGCAGGAAAAACCAACTAAAGAAGGTTTCTTTGCGCGTCTGAAACGCAGTCTGCTGAAAACAAAAGAAAACCTCGGTTCCGGATTTATCAGTCTGTTTCGCGGTAAAAAGATCGACGATGATCTGTTTGAAGAGCTGGAAGAGCAGTTGCTGATTGCGGATGTGGGCGTAGAAACGACCCGTAAGATTATTGCGAATCTGACGGAAGGCGCCAGCCGCAAGCAGCTCAAAGATGCAGAAGCGCTGTATGGCCTGCTGAAAGATGAGATGGGCGAGATCCTGGCGAAGGTTGATGAGCCGCTGAACGTCGAGGGTAAAACGCCATTTGTTATCTTAATGGTTGGCGTAAACGGCGTGGGTAAAACGACTACCATTGGTAAGCTGGCGCGTCAGTTTGAGCAGCAGGGTAAAACGGTGATGCTGGCGGCGGGCGATACCTTCCGTGCGGCAGCGGTAGAGCAGTTGCAGGTCTGGGGTCAGCGTAACAATATTCCGGTGATTGCGCAGCATACCGGTGCGGATTCCGCCTCCGTTATCTTTGATGCCATCCAGGCCGCGAAGGCACGTAACGTAGACGTGCTGATCGCTGATACCGCAGGCCGTTTGCAGAACAAATCGCACCTGATGGAAGAACTGAAAAAAATCGTTCGCGTCATGAAGAAGCTCGACGAAGAGGCACCGCATGAAGTTATGCTGACTATCGACGCCAGTACCGGGCAGAATGCGATAAGCCAGGCCAAACTGTTCCATGAAGCGGTGGGCTTAACCGGTATCACCCTGACCAAGCTGGACGGTACGGCGAAGGGTGGGGTCATCTTCTCGGTTGCCGATCAGTTTGGCATCCCTATCCGCTATATTGGTGTGGGCGAACGTATCGAGGATTTACGTCCGTTTAAAGCGGACGATTTTATAGAGGCACTTTTTGCCCGAGAGGATTAACAATGATTCGCTTTGAACATGTCAGCAAGGCCTATCTCGGTGGGAGACAAGCGCTGCAGGGAGTGACCTTCCATATGCAGCCTGGCGAGATGGCGTTTCTGACCGGCCACTCTGGTGCGGGTAAAAGTACCCTGCTAAAGCTGATCTGTGGAATTGAACGGCCCAGCGCCGGGAAAATCTACTTCAGCGGGCATGACATCAGCCGTTTGAAAAACCGTGAAGTGCCGTTTCTGCGTCGTCAGATTGGCATGATTTTTCAGGATCACCACCTGTTGATGGACAGAACCGTATTTGACAACGTGGCAATCCCGCTGATCATCGCGGGCGCCAGCGGGGACGATATTCGTCGTCGCGTGTCAGCGGCACTGGATAAGGTCGGGCTGTTGGACAAAGCGAAAAACTTCCCGATTCAGCTCTCTGGCGGTGAACAACAGCGCGTGGGTATCGCCCGCGCGGTGGTGAATAAACCTGCGGTACTGCTGGCGGATGAACCGACGGGGAACCTGGATGACGCGCTGTCGGAAGGGATCCTTCGCCTGTTCGAAGAGTTTAACCGCGTCGGGGTCACGGTATTAATGGCCACGCATGACATTGGACTGATCTCCCGTCGCTCCTACCGCCAGCTGGTCCTGAGTGATGGACACCTGCATGGAGGCCTGGCGCATGAATAGACGTGACGCTATCAATCAAATCAAACAGTTCGGTGGCCGACTGGATCGTTTTCGTAAATCAGGCGGCGCGCCGGGTGACGGTGGTCGCAATGCGCCAAAACGAGCGAAAGCCGCGCCAAAACCGAACTCACGTAAAACCAACGTTTTTAACGAGCAGGTGCGCTATGCGTTCCATGGCGCGTTGCAGGACTTGAAAAGTAAGCCGTTGGCGACCTTCCTCACGGTAATGGTGATCGCCATCTCCCTGACGCTGCCAAGCGTGTGCTACATGGTTTATAAAAACGTAAACCAGGCGGCAAGCCAGTATTATCCTTCGCCGCAAATCACCGTCTATCTGCAAAAAACGCTGGATGATGACGCGGCGGCGCGGGTGGTTGGTCAGTTGCAGGCCGAACAGGGCGTTGAGAAAGTAAATTATCTTTCCCGCGAAGATGCGCTGGGCGAATTCCGTAACTGGTCCGGTTTTGGCGGCGCGCTGGACATGCTGGAAGAGAACCCGCTTCCTGCCGTAGCGGTGGTTATCCCGAAACTGGACTTCCAGGGTACGGAGTCGCTGAACACCCTGCGCGACCGTATTGCACAAATCAACGGTATTGATGAAGTGCGAATGGATGACAGCTGGTTTGCTCGTCTGGCGGCGCTGACGGGACTCGTGGGGCGCGTATCCGCGATGATTGGCGTGCTGATGGTGGCGGCGGTCTTCCTCGTCATTGGTAACAGCGTGCGCCTGAGTATTTTTGCGCGTCGCGATACCATTAACGTGCAGAAGCTGATTGGCGCAACCGACGGATTTATCCTGCGCCCATTCCTTTACGGCGGCGCGCTGCTCGGTTTTTCCGGCGCATTTCTTTCACTGATTTTGTCAGAAATTTTGGTGATGCGTCTGTCGTCAGCGGTGACTGAAGTGGCGCAGGTCTTTGGAACTAAGTTTGATATCAATGGCTTATCATTCGACGAGTGCCTGTTGTTACTGCTGGTGTGCTCAATGATCGGCTGGGTGGCAGCCTGGCTTGCCACGGTTCAACATTTACGCCACTTTACCCCCGATTAAAAAATCTCTGGTATAATCTTTCCCTGCACTGAGTAGTTCGCTCTGCAGGGAAAGAGTCCCTGTTATCTCTTCCCGGCGTATTCATTGTGATGTCACATTTTGTGCGTAATCTATACACATTACGACATGGAACTTGTGGATAAAATCACTGTCTGATAAAAGATTGAATGATATTCTCGTTGCTCATAAGCTCTGGCATGGTTGTTGCTACTGGTTTTTGTTAATTAGTTTTTGCCAACGCGCCAGATGAAAAGATTGAGAGGATTTGAATGACCAAAGAAATGCAAAATTTAGCTTTAGCCCCTGTTGGTAACCTGGAGTCTTACATCCGGGCTGCGAACGCGTGGCCGATGTTGTCGGCTGACGAGGAGCGGGCGCTGGCTGAAAAGCTGCATTACCAGGGCGATCTGGAAGCAGCTAAAACGCTGATCCTGTCTCACCTGCGCTTTGTTGTTCATATTGCTCGTAACTACGCGGGCTATGGCCTGCCGCAGGCGGATCTGATTCAGGAAGGTAATATCGGCCTGATGAAAGCCGTGCGCCGTTTCAACCCGGAAGTGGGTGTGCGCCTGGTTTCTTTCGCCGTGCACTGGATCAAAGCTGAGATCCATGAATACGTTCTGCGTAACTGGCGTATCGTGAAAGTCGCGACCACTAAAGCACAGCGTAAGCTGTTCTTTAACCTGCGTAAAACCAAGCAGCGTCTGGGTTGGTTCAACCAGGACGAAGTTGAAATGGTGGCTCGTGAGCTGGGTGTTTCCAGCAAAGACGTGCGCGAAATGGAATCCCGTATGGCGGCGCAGGACATGACGTTTGATATGTCTTCAGACGACGAGTCTGACAGCCAGCCGATGGCGCCGGTTCTGTATCTGCAGGATAAATCCTCTAACTTTGCCGATGGCATTGAAGAAGATAACTGGGAAGATCAGGCCGCGAACAAACTGACTCACGCAATGGAAGGTCTGGACGAACGTAGCCAGGATATCATCCGCGCCCGTTGGCTGGACGAAGACAACAAGTCAACGTTGCAGGAACTGGCCGATCGCTACGGCGTTTCCGCTGAACGTGTTCGTCAGCTTGAAAAGAACGCCATGAAAAAACTGCGCGCGGCGATCGAAGCGTAATCTTCCAGTAAACCTGGAAATGCTGATAAACCCTGGATGAAAATCCGGGGTTTTTTGTTTTTATCTCTCCCTCTATCTCCTGACGTTTATGCTTTTTGTCATCAAGTTGTTATCTGCATGTCAAATTTAGCTATTCCAAAATAATAAAAATCGGGTATGTTTTAGCAGAGTATGCTGCTAAAGCACGGGTGGCTATCCAATAATCGAAATAAAGTGCTGAACAACAACATCACAACACACGTAATAACCACAATAATGGGGATTGTCAGGATGAATATGAAGGGTAAAGCGTTATTGGCAGGATGTATCGCCCTGTCTTTGAGCAATATGGCGTTTGCTAAGGATATTAAAGTGGCCGTTGTCGGCGCAATGTCCGGTCCGGTAGCGCAGTATGGCGATCAGGAGTTTACTGGCGCAGAGCAGGCGATTGCGGATATCAACGCCAAGGGCGGGGTAAAAGGTGACAAACTGGTCGTGGTGAAATATGACGATGCCTGTGACCCGAAACAAGCGGTAGCGGTCGCGAACAAAGTGGTCAACGACGGGATTAAATACGTTATCGGCCATCTGTGCTCATCTTCTACCCAGCCCGCGTCAGATATCTATGAAGATGAAGGCATTCTGATGATTACCCCGGCAGCGACGGCGCCGGAGCTGACCGCGCGTGGTTATAAGCTGGTGATGCGTACCACCGGCCTGGATTCCGATCAGGGGCCAACTGCCGCCAAATACATTCTGGAAAAAGTGAAGCCGCAACGCATTGCCATCATTCACGATAAGCAGCAGTACGGTGAAGGTCTGGCGCGTGCGGTGCAGGACGGCCTGAAGAAAGGCAATGCTAACGTGGTGTTCTTTGACGGGATTACCGCCGGTGAAAAAGACTTCTCGACGCTGGTAGCGCGCCTGAAGAAAGAGAATATCGATTTCGTTTACTACGGTGGTTATCACCCGGAAATGGGGCAGATCCTGCGTCAGTCTCGTGCCGCAGGTCTGAAAACCCAGTTTATGGGTCCGGAAGGGGTAGCGAACGTGTCGCTGTCTAACATCGCGGGTGAGTCTGCGGAAGGCTTACTGGTAACCAAGCCGAAGAACTACGACCAGGTGCCAGCGAACAAACCGATTGTGGATGCTATCAAGGCCAAGAAACAGGATCCGAGTGGCGCATTCGTGTGGACCACTTACGCCGCGCTGCAATCCTTGCAGGCCGGTCTGAACCAGTCTGACGATCCGGCTGAAATTGCCAAGTACCTGAAAGCAAACTCAGTAGAAACCGTAATGGGGCCGCTGTCCTGGGACGAGAAGGGCGATCTGAAAGGCTTCGAATTCGGCGTGTTTGACTGGCATGCTAATGGGACGGCGACAGACGCCAAGTAATTTTCCTGGCGCCTTTCGCGCTGCAGATGCGTTGGCTGCGTTATTCAACCCCGGTCACTTACTTATGTAAGCTCCCGGGGACTTCATAACTTGCCGCCTTCCTGCAACGTGAAATTCTTGGAAAATTGTGAGGAGGTTTTTTATTTTTTGCTCCCAGCATGTAGGCCGGATAAGCGTCAGCGCCATCCGGCTTTTTTATCTTTTTTCCCAGCCATCTGCCTGGGCTGTAAAGCCTAACGCCTGCATAAACGCGGCCATCACGCTGCGGTCTTCAACGCCTACATCTGCCATCCACCATGAACTCACACTTGGGTTTTCACGGATCACCTCTTCGATCAAATACTGCCCGACGCCGCGACGACGGGTGATTTCACGTACGCGCAACGAATCCAGAGCACCTTGTGTGCCGCTCAGGGTGACACGTACTGCGCCTAACAGACGCTCGTTAAAACGCGCGGCGTAGATCCGGTGCGTTTCATCTACGCTTAATGATGAGGCGGAATATTCCGGCCAGATTTTGCCCAGATCAATCAGATCCTGGGCGCTAAAGTTGTTTAAACGAACGATGGTCAGCTTCATTAGCAGCATGTCCAAATCACAAAAGATGAGATCAGTGTACCGAAATAATTCGCCCGGATGCTTTCTCTTTTTTATGCGATTAACCAGGTTAATAGTTTTGCGACAACGGTAATGACAGTTTGAAACATTAGAGATTGAAAAACAGGCAGGATAATACCCTGGAATGCAGCATTTTATTCCGCTCTTTGTACCGTTATTTTATGCTGACAAACGTGCTTTTTTTTGTTTATCTATAGTGAAAAGCAGAATATTATCTTTTCTTAATCGACTGAAATATAGAGATTTTAGTCTGATTTTGCTTAAAAAACTGCGCTAACCCATTAATGAGACTGGTAAAAATAGTGCAGTTCAAAAAAAGCACAGTCTGCTTTTTAACCACATAAATACAAAATATTAATTACGTCACGAATGGGGATTCAGTTAATGAAACGGAATGCGAAAACAATCATCACAGGGGTGATAGCACTGGCAATGTCGCATGCTGTCATGGCAGAAGATATCAAGGTGGCTGTTGTCGGGGCGATGTCGGGTCCGGTCGCGCAGTGGGGTGATATGGAATTTAATGGCGCACGTCAGGCCATTAAAGATATCAATGCCAAAGGCGGGATCAAAGGCGACAAGCTGGTGGCCGTGGAATATGACGATGCTTGCGATCCAAAACAGGCCGTTGCCGTAGCAAACAAAATCGTCAATGACGGTATTCAGTATGTTATTGGCCACCTGTGCTCATCTTCGACTCAGCCAGCGTCAGACATCTATGAAGACGAAGGGATCCTGATGATTTCCCCGGGCGCCACTAACCCGGAACTGACCCAGCGCGGTTACGCACACATTATGCGTACTGCGGGTCTGGACTCCTCTCAGGGACCAACCGCCGCGAAATACATTCTGGAGAAGGTGAAGCCGCAGCGCATCGCCATCATCCATGATAAACAGCAATACGGCGAAGGCCTGGCGCGTTCGGTGCAGGACAGCCTGAAAGCGGGCAAAGCCAACATCGTCTTCTTTGATGGGATCACCGCCGGGGAAAAAGATTTCTCTGCGCTGATTGCCCGTCTGAAGAAAGAAAATATCGACTTCGTCTATTACGGCGGCTACTACCCGGAAATGGGGCAAATGCTGCGCCAGGCGCGATCCGTTGGCCTGAAAACGCAGTTTATGGGGCCAGAGGGTGTGGGTAATGCCTCTCTGTCTAACATCGCCGGTGATGCCGCAGAAGGCATGCTGGTGACGATGCCAAAACGTTATGACCAGGATCCGGCGAATAAAGCAATTGTCGATGCGCTTAAAGCTGACAAGAAAGATCCAAGTGGACCATACGTGTGGATCACTTATGCAGCCGTCCAGTCACTGGCGAGCGCAATGGATCGCAGCGGAAGCAAAGAGCCGCTGGATCTGGTGAAAGATCTGAAAGCACACGGGGCTGATACCGTGATTGGGCCGCTGAAATGGGACGAAAAAGGCGATTTGAAGGGATTTGAGTTTGGTGTCTTTCAGTGGCACGCAGATGGTTCATCAACCGTCGCGAAGTAATACCTGAAGACGAGTTATCCCACCGCCCGTGCAAAACGGGCGGGTTAAGAAAGGTTACCTTATGTCCGAGCAGTTCCTCTATTTCTTGCAGCAGATGTTTAACGGCGTCACGCTGGGAAGCACCTACGCGCTGATCGCCATCGGTTATACGATGGTGTACGGCATTATTGGCATGATCAACTTCGCCCATGGCGAGGTGTATATGATCGGCAGCTATGTCTCCTTTATGATCATCGCTGCGCTAATGATGATGGGGATTGATTCCAGTTGGCTACTGGTCGCGGCGGGTTTCGTCGGCGCGATTGTGATTGCCAGCGCCTACGGCTGGAGTATTGAACGGGTGGCGTATCGGCCCGTGCGCAGCTCCAAGCGCCTGATCGCGCTAATTTCCGCTATCGGGATGTCCATCTTCCTGCAAAACTACGTCAGCCTGACGGAAGGTTCGCGCGACGTGGCGCTGCCCAGCCTGTTTAACGGCCAGTGGACTGTCGGCAGTAGTGATAACTTCTCTGCATCTATCACCACTATGCAGTTGGTTATCTGGATTGTAACCTTCCTCGCGATGCTGGCGCTGACGCTGTTTATTCGCTATTCGCGTATGGGACGCGCCTGCCGCGCCTGTGCGGAAGACCTGAAAATGGCCAGCCTGCTCGGCATTAACACTGACCGTGTGATTGCGCTGACCTTTGTGATCGGTGCGGCAATGGCGGCGGTTGCGGGCGTGCTGCTCGGTCAGTTCTATGGCGTAATTAACCCTTACATCGGCTTTATGGCCGGGATGAAAGCCTTTACCGCGGCGGTACTGGGCGGCATTGGCAGCATTCCTGGCGCGATGATTGGCGGCCTGATTTTGGGCGTTGCCGAAGCGCTTTCCTCTGCTTATCTGAGTACGGAATACAAAGACGTGGTGTCGTTCGCGTTGCTGATTCTGGTACTGCTGGTGATGCCGACCGGTATCCTGGGTCGTCCGGAGGTAGAGAAAGTATGAAACCGATGCATTTTGCAATGGCGCTGCTCTCTGCCGCCATGTTCTTCATCCTGGCGGGCGTCTTCATGGGCGTCCAGTTAGAGCTGGACGGCACCAAACTGGTGGTGGACACCGCTGCGGATATCCGCTGGCAGTGGGTGTTTATCGGCACTGGCGTCGTGTTTCTTTTCCAACTGTTGCGTCCGGCGTTCCAGAAAGGTCTGAAGAGCGTCTCCGGGCCGAAGTTTATTCTGCCAGCGATTGACGGCTCCACTGTTAAACAGAAACTGTTTCTGGTGGCGCTGCTGGTGATTGCCGTGGCATGGCCGTTTATGGTCTCGCGCGGCACGGTCGATATCGCCACGCTGACGATGATTTATATCATCCTCGGCCTCGGCTTAAACGTGGTGGTGGGGCTTTCCGGCCTGCTGGTGCTGGGCTACGGCGGCTTCTATGCCATCGGCGCTTACACCTTTGCGCTGCTGAACCACTATTACGGCCTCGGTTTCTGGACCTGTCTGCCGCTGGCGGGGCTGGTTTCTGCCGCTGCGGGGTTCCTGCTCGGCTTCCCGGTCCTGCGTCTGCGCGGTGATTATCTGGCTATTGTGACCTTAGGCTTCGGCGAAATCGTCCGTATCCTGCTGCTCAACAACACCGAAATCACCGGCGGCCCGAACGGTATTAGCCAGATCCCGAAACCTACTTTTTTCGGTCTTGAGTTCAGCCGCAGCGCGCGTGAAGGCGGCTGGGATACCTTCAGCAACTTCTTTAACGTGAAGTATGACCCGTCCGATCGCGTGATTTTCCTCTATCTGGTGGCGCTGCTGCTGGTGGTGTTCTCGCTGTTTGTCATCAACCGTCTGCTGCGCATGCCGCTGGGACGTGCGTGGGAAGCGCTGCGTGAAGATGAAATCGCCTGCCGTTCGCTGGGCTTAAATCCTACACGCATCAAGCTGACCGCCTTTACCATCAGCGCCGCGTTCGCGGGTTTTGCCGGCACGCTGTTTGCCGCGCGGCAGGGTTTTGTCAGCCCGGAATCGTTCACCTTTGCCGAGTCGGCCTTTGTGTTGGCGATTGTGGTACTGGGTGGAATGGGCTCGCAGTTTGCGGTCATTCTCGCAGCTATCCTGCTGGTGGTGTCACGCGAACTGATGCGTGATTTCAATGAATACAGCATGTTAATGCTGGGTGGTTTGATGGTACTGATGATGATCTGGCGTCCGCAGGGCTTGTTACCGATGACCCGTCCGCAGTTGAAGCTGAAAAACGGGGAAGCAAAAGGAGAGCAGGCATGAGTCAGCCATTATTATCCGTTAACGGCCTGATGATGCGCTTCGGCGGTCTGCTGGCGGTGAACAACGTTGAGCTGGAACTGAGACCGCAGGAAATCGTCTCGTTAATCGGGCCGAACGGCGCGGGAAAAACCACGGTCTTTAACTGCCTGACCGGTTTTTATAAACCGACGGGTGGGACGATTAAGCTGCGTGACCAGCATCTGGAAGGGCTGCCGGGTCAGCAAATCGCGCGTATGGGCGTGGTGCGTACTTTCCAGCACGTACGCCTGTTTCGCGAAATGACGGTGATTGAAAACTTGCTGGTGGCGCAACATCAGCAATTGAAAACCGGTGTCTTTTCCGGTCTGTTAAAAACGCCGTCGTTCCGTCGCGCGCAAAGTGAAGCCCTGGATCGCGCCGCTACCTGGCTTGCGCGTATTGGTTTGCTGGAGCATGCCAACCGCCAGGCCAGTAACCTCGCCTACGGTGACCAGCGTCGTCTGGAGATCGCCCGCTGCATGGTGACGCAACCGGAGATCCTGATGCTTGACGAGCCTGCCGCTGGCCTCAACCCGAAAGAGACCAAAGAGCTGGACGAGCTGATTGCCGAGCTGCGCAATCATCACAACACTACCATTCTGTTGATTGAGCACGATATGAAACTGGTGATGGGCATTTCCGACCGTATTTACGTGGTAAACCAGGGCACGCCGCTGGCGAACGGGACGCCGGAACAGATTCGTAATAACCCGGACGTGATCCGCGCCTATTTAGGTGAAGCATAATGGTGGCGAGGCATACTATGGATAAGGCGATGTTATCGTTCGATAAAGTCAGTGCCCACTACGGCAAAATTCAGGCGCTGCACGAGGTTAGCCTGTATATCAATCAGGGTGAGATCGTAACGCTTATCGGTGCCAACGGCGCGGGGAAAACCACCCTGCTCGGTACGTTATGCGGCGACCCACGCGCGACCAGCGGACGCATTGTCTTTGATGGTAAAGACATTACCGACTGGCAAACGGCTAAAATCATGCGTGAAGCGGTGGCGATCGTCCCGGAAGGGCGTCGTGTGTTTTCGCGCATGACGGTGGAAGAGAACCTGGCGATGGGCGGTTTCTTTGCCGAGAAGGACCAGTTTCAGGAACGTATCAAATGGGTGTATGACCTGTTTCCGCGCCTGCATGAGCGTCGCATTCAGCGTGCGGGTACCATGTCCGGCGGTGAACAGCAGATGCTGGCGATAGGCCGTGCGCTGATGAGCCAGCCCCGGCTATTGTTGCTTGATGAGCCGTCGCTGGGTCTGGCGCCGATTATCATCCAGCAGATCTTTAACACCATCGAGCAGTTGCGCGAGCAGGGGATGACCATCTTCCTCGTCGAGCAGAACGCCAACCAGGCGCTGAAACTCGCCGACCGCGGCTACGTGCTGGAAAACGGTCATGTGGTACTGGAAGACACCGGCGATGCGCTACTGGCGAATGAAGCGGTGCGTAGCGCTTATCTGGGCGGTTAAGATTTCTCTTAAGAGCTAAGGGGCCTGATGGCCCCTTTTTATCGCGTTATGTTATTATTGAGAATGGTTATCAATAATAACATGAACATGGAGAAAGGATGATACGTTCAGGTACCTGCATGATGATTGGAACTCTGTTATTGGCGTTTGCATCTGGTGTTCAGGCACTGGAACCGCAAACGTTTGACCCGCGCGATCCATCTATCTGGGAAGAGAAACCGGCCAACCCGTTGGCACAATCCAGCTCGCCCTGCGAAGTATTCACCAGCTCGGTATGCCCTGGCTGGGAAGATGAAAAATCAGATATCCAACGTGAACGTGAGCGGCGGGAACAGCAGCGTTTACAGAATGAATTTGAGCGACGCTGGCGTCGGGATTAACGTTACCGGAGTAAATGGGCAGCGTGTCAGGTAACGTCGCTAGCTAAATCTGCAGGTATTGCGAGCCTTGTCCCAGCAAGTATAGGTTATTTGCTGCATAATCAACGGCTTGATGTATATCTTGAGTCAATGGTAATTGAATGAATGATTTACCGCGTCAAACTGACGTGCTGCCCATGCCCGCAATAGACGGTGTCACGGTCTCTTTTAATGGACTGCACTATCTGCGCCCCGAGCTACTTCTGGATTTCGTGAGTATCAGTAGCGCGCCGTTGCTTGCCGTTACGCCTGTTGCATTGCTGTACTCTTCTGTTGGTGTGCTGCAGCAGGTCGACTTACGCAAGCTGCCGGTTGAAGTCGTTGGCCGTGTGGTTTATCCCATCACTTCGCTGAAGCTTCCTGCGTTACGAGGAAAGCTCATCATTAACGCCCAGTCGCGACGGCTCAAGTTTCTGGAAAGTCTGGTGGCGATATCGCCGGAAGATAATATCCACGGTATGCAGGTCCTGGGTCTGGCGCTGGAGTTTACGTTCGCACAGCCTGAGTGATCTCATCTGTACGGCAAATCTTTTTATGGGCCGGGTAAGGCACCTCCCCGGCTTTGTTGTGCTCCACCCCGCATTTTCCTGTCACTCCGCTTTCACCGCCTTGCCATCTGTTTGTCGCCTTACTATCTTTTTTTTGTAATAAAAAAGTTATTTTTCTGTCATTCGAGCATGTCATGTTACCCCCGCGAGCATAAAACGCGTGATATCGCGCATCCGGCACAACAAGAGAGATAACCGATGATATCGTTACGACATACAGCTTTAGGACTGGCACTTAGCCTGGCATTTGCAGGTCAGGCGCTGGCAGTCACCACCATCCCGTTCTGGCACTCAATGGAAGGCGAACTGGGTAAAGAAGTTGATTCACTGGCGCAACGTTTTAATGCCGCCAATCCCGACTACAAAATTGTTCCACAGTATAAAGGCAACTATGAGCAAAGCCTGAGCGCAGGTATTGCCGCCTTCCGTACCGGAAACGCGCCTGCGCTGCTGCAGGTTTATGAAGTGGGGACGGCAACGATGATGGCCTCGAAAGCCATTAAACCGGTCTATGAAGTATTCAAAGAGGCCGGTATTAACTTTGATGAATCTCAGTTCGTGCCGACGGTTTCCGGTTATTACACTGACTCGAAAAGCGGACATTTACTCTCCCAGCCGTTTAACAGCTCCACGCCGGTGCTGTATTACAACAAAGACGCCTTCAAAAAAGCCGGTTTAGATCCTGAGCAGCCGCCAAAAACCTGGCAGGATCTGGCGGAATACACCGCGAAGCTCAAAGCCGCAGGTATGAAGTGTGGCTATGCCAGCGGTTGGCAGGGCTGGATCCAGATTGAAAACTTCAGCGCCTGGAACGGCCTGCCGGTCGCCACCAAAAACAACGGTTTTGACGGTACTGATGCGGTGCTGGAGTTCAATAAACCGGAGCAGGTGAAACACATTGCACTACTGGAAGAGCTGAATAAAAAGGGCGACTTCAGCTACTTTGGACGTAAAGATGAATCCACCGAGAAGTTCTACAACGGGGATTGCGCCATTACCACCGCTTCTTCAGGTTCTCTGGCCGACATCCGCCACTACGCCAAATTCAACTATGGCGTCGGCATGATGCCGTACGATGCCGATGTGAAGGGCGCACCGCAGAACGCGATTATCGGTGGAGCCAGTCTGTGGGTGATGCAGGGCAAAGACAAAGCCACCTACGAAGGCGTGGCGCAATTCCTTAACTTCCTCGCGAAACCAGAGATTGCTGCCGAATGGCACCAGAAAACCGGCTATCTGCCGATCACCACCGCCGCGTACGATCTGACTCGCGAGCAGGGCTTCTATGATAAGAACCCCGGGGCCGATATCGCCACCCGTCAGATGCTGAACAAACCGCCGTTACCGTTCACTAAAGGGCTGCGTCTGGGCAACATGCCGCAGATCCGTACCATCGTGGATGAAGAGCTGGAAAGCGTGTGGACCGGAAAGAAAACCCCACAGCAGGCGTTGGATGCCGCGGTTGAGCGTGGCAATCAGTTACTGCGCCGCTTTGAGCAATCGACCAAATCGTAATGTGAAATGCCGGGTGGCGGCTGCGCCTTACCCGGCCTACAAATGCGCGTAGGCCGGATAAGCGTAGCGCCATCCGGCGCTGTTCAGGAATCAAACCTCAATGTCCTCATCCCGTCCGGTGTTTCGCTCGCGCTGGCTTCCCTATTTACTGGTGGCCCCGCAGTTGGTTATCACCGTTATTTTCTTTATCTGGCCCGCCGGTGAAGCGCTGTGGTACTCGCTACAAAGCGTTGATCCTTTTGGCCTTTCCAGCCAGTTTGTCGGACTGGAAAACTTTGTCGCGCTGTTCCATGACCCGTACTACCTTGATTCGTTCTGGACGACGATAAAGTTCAGTACGTTGGTTACGGTAAGCGGCCTGCTGGTGTCGCTGTTTTTTGCTGCGCTGGTGAATTATGTCGTGCGCGGTAGCCGTTTTTACCAGACGTTGATGCTGTTGCCCTACGCTGTTGCGCCCGCCGTTGCCGCCGTACTGTGGATCTTCCTGTTTAACCCGGGTCGCGGGCTGATCACCCATTTGCTCGCTGAGTTTGGCTATGACTGGAACCACGCGCAAAACAGCGGTCAGGCCATGTTTCTGGTGGTGTTCGCGTCGGTCTGGAAGCAGATTAGTTACAACTTCCTGTTCTTCTTTGCCGCACTGCAATCTATTCCCCGGTCGTTGATTGAAGCCGCCGCGATTGATGGCGCAGGGCCGATTCGCCGTTTCTTTAAACTGGCGCTACCGCTGATTGCGCCGGTCAGTTTCTTTTTGCTGGTGGTGAATCTGGTGTATGCCTTCTTTGATACCTTCCCGGTGATCGACGCCGCCACGGCAGGTGGGCCGGTACAGGCGACCACGACGTTGATTTATAAGATCTATCGTGAAGGTTTTGTCGGCCTGGATCTTTCTGCGTCAGCCGCGCAGTCGGTGGTGCTGATGTTCCTGGTCATTATTTTGACGGTGGTGCAGTTCCGCTATGTGGAAAGTAAGGTGCGTTACCAATGATTGAGAATCGTCGTGGGCTGACAATATTCAGCCATACCATGCTGATGCTGGGAATCATGGTGATCCTGTTCCCGTTGTACGTCGCGTTTGTCGCGGCGACGCTGGACAACAAAGCGGTATTTGAAACGCCGATGACGCTGATTCCCGGCACGCAGTTGCTGGAAAACATGAAATACATCTGGGTCAACGGCGTGGGCGTCAACAGCGCGCCGTTCTGGCTGATGATGCTCAACAGTTTCATCATGGCGTTCAGTATTACGGTGGGGAAAATCACCGTCTCTATGCTCTCCGCATTCGCCATCGTCTGGTTTCGCTTTCCGCTGCGCAATCTGTTCTTCTGGATGATTTTTATCACCCTGATGCTGCCGGTTGAGGTGCGTATTTTCCCGACGGTAGAAGTGATCGCTAACCTGAAAATGCTCGACAGCTACGCGGGCCTGACGCTGCCGCTGATGGCGTCGGCTACCGCGACCTTCCTGTTCCGTCAGTTCTTTATGACCCTGCCGGATGAGCTGGTTGAAGCGGCGCGTATTGACGGCGCGTCACCGATGCGTTTTTTCCGCGATATCGTGCTACCGCTGTCAAAAACCAATCTGGCGGCGCTGTTCGTGATCACCTTTATTTACGGCTGGAACCAGTATTTGTGGCCGTTGTTAATTATTACCGATGTCAACCTGGGCACTGCGGTAGCGGGCATCAAAGGCATGATCGCCACCGGCGAAGGTACCACCCAATGGAATCAGGTGATGGCAGCCATGCTGCTGACGCTCATCCCTCCGGTAATCATCGTGTTATCCATGCAGCGTGCCTTTGTGCGTGGCCTGGTCGATAGTGAGAAATAAAAATGGCTGGTTTAAAACTACAGGCAGTAACCAAAAGCTGGGATGGCAAAACCCAGGTGATTAAACCGCTGACGCTGGACGTTGCGGACGGGGAGTTTATCGTGATGGTCGGGCCATCCGGCTGCGGCAAGTCTACGTTGCTGCGGATGGTGGCCGGGCTGGAGCGGGTCAGCGGCGGCGATATCTGGATCGATAATAAGCGCGTCACCGAGATGGAGCCGAAAGATCGCGGCATTGCGATGGTGTTCCAGAACTATGCCCTCTACCCGCATATGAGCGTAGAAGAAAACATGGCCTGGGGGCTGAAGATCCGTGGAATGGGTAAGGAGCATATTGCCGAGCGGGTGAAAGAGGCGGCACGTATTCTCGAACTGGGTGAACTGCTCAAACGTCGCCCACGCGAACTTTCCGGCGGCCAGCGTCAGCGCGTGGCGATGGGACGGGCGATTGTTCGCGATCCGGCGGTATTCCTGTTCGATGAGCCGCTTTCTAACCTCGATGCCAAGCTGCGCGTCCAGATGCGTCTGGAGTTACAACATCTGCATCGCCGACTGAAAACCACCTCGCTGTATGTGACGCACGATCAGGTTGAAGCGATGACCCTCGCCCAGCGGGTGATGGTGATGAACAAAGGCATTGCCGAGCAGATCGGTACGCCGGTTGAAGTGTACGAGAAACCTGCCAGCCGCTTTGTGGCGAGCTTTATCGGCAGCCCGGCGATGAACCTGCTGGATGGGCGTATTAGCGCTTCGGGTACGCATTTTGAACTGGATGACGGCATGGCCTTGCCCATCGCCAGGAGCGTCCGGGAGTGTATTGGGCGTAACATGACGCTGGGTATCCGCCCGGAGCATATTGCGTTAAGCTCGCAGGCCGATGGCGGTGTGCCGTTGGTTGTCGACACGCTGGAAATGCTGGGCGCGGATAACCTGGCGCACGGGCGCTGGGGCGAGCAAAAGCTGGTGGTGCGACTGGCGCATCAGCATCGCCCGACGGCAGGCAGCACGCTGTGGCTGCATCTGCCAGAAAATCATTTGCATCTTTTTGATGGCGAAACAGGACAACGCGTATGAGTAACTGGCCTTATCCCCACATTGTCGCCCATCGCGGCGGCGGTAAGCTGGCTCCGGAAAACACCCTGGCGGCGATCGACGTGGGGGCGCGATACGGGCATACCATGATTGAGTTTGACGCTAAGTTGTCGAAAGACGGCGAGATCTTTTTGCTGCACGACGACAATCTCGAACGGACCAGTAACGGCTGGGGCGTGGCGGGTGAACTGAACTGGCAGGATCTATTACGCGTGGACGCAGGCGGTTGGTTTAGCGGCGAGTTTAAAGGCGAACCGCTGCCGCTGCTCTCGCAAGTGGCCGCGCGCTGCCGTCAGCACGGCATGATGGCGAATATTGAAATTAAACCCACTACCGGCACCGGAACGCTAACCGGCAAAGTCGTGGCGCTGGCCGCGCGTGAACTGTGGGCGGGAATGACGCCGCCGCTGTTGTCGTCTTTTGAAATTGACGCGCTTGAAGCTGCGCAGCAGGCGGTTCCAGAACTGCCGCGCGGTTTACTGCTTGATGAATGGCGTGACGACTGGCGCGAACTCACTACCCGGCTCGGCTGCGTCTCGATTCATCTTAATCATAAGTTGCTGGATGAAACGCGCGTGGATGCGTTGCGCGACGCGGGGCTACGTATTTTGGTTTATACCGTCAACCGACCCCAGCGCGCGGCAGAGCTGCTGCGCTGGGGAGTGGACTGCATCTGTACCGATGCGATTGATACCATAGGACCGGATTTTCAACCCTATTAAGGCCCAATCGTTTTTAACGGAACGTTAGGCTGCGGCGTGCTGGAGGGCTTCAGCATGTCGCCGTTCTTTTTCTCCGACAGCATATGTTGCTGTTTATTCAGCGAACTGTCCGGGTTGCGGGTTCCGTTCAACATGCCACCGTTGCTGTTGGGCAGCATCTGCTGTTGACCCGAATTCAACTCTCCAGGCTGGGACTGAAGGACTCGCTGGGAATTGGTGTTGATTTGGTTTTCCATATGCTGTTGCTGCATGCGGGTTTGCGTTTGCAACTGCTGGTTGAGCATCCCTTTTTGCTGAATTTGCTGCGTTTGCATTTGGGTTTGCATACGCTGCTGGCTCGGGATCTGGTAACCCGGTTGATTCGGGTTATTCATGGTGTTGATGGGCTGTGCAAAGCCTGCAAACGGCAATAGCATGGCTAAAAGTAAGAGTCGTTTCATCGCTTTTCTCCTCTCGGGGATCGCTTAAGTTTACTCCTTTCTCGCCGTTACGATGATTATTTCAGAGTTATGCACCAGGCTTAGTGGGGGCCGACCCCATACATCTGGAGAATAACGATGATAAAACCGACGTTTTTACGCCGGGTAGCCATTGCTGCTCTGCTCTCAGGAAGTTGTTTTAGCGTTGCTGCCGCGCCGGCAGCGCCACCGCCGGTATCCTACGGTGTCGAGGAAGATGTGTTCCATCCCGTGCGTGCGCAGCAGGGAATGGTGGCCTCGGTGGATGCGTTAGCCACCCAGGTCGGGGTGGATATCCTCAGACAGGGGGGCAATGCCGTTGATGCCGCCGTCGCCGTTGGTTACGCGCTGGCGGTGACGCATCCACAGGCGGGGAACCTGGGCGGCGGTGGTTTTATGCTGCTGCGCACCAAAGACGGTAACACTACGGCGATTGATTTTCGTGAAATGGCGCCTGCTGCCGCGACCCGTGATATGTTCCTCGACGATCAGGGTAACGCCGATGCGAAAAAGTCGCTGACGTCGCATCTGGCATCCGGTACGCCGGGTACCGTGGCGGGTTTCTCGCTGGCGCTGGAGAAATACGGCACGATGCCGCTGAATAAAGTAGTGCGTCCGGCGATGAAGCTGGCGGAAGAGGGTTTTGTGGTTAACGATGCGCTGGCCGACGACTTAAAAACTTACGGCAGCGAAGTGATCCCTAATCATGAGAACAGCAAAGCCATTTTCTGGAAAGACGGCGAGCCGCTGAAGAAGGGCGATAAGCTGGTCCAGAAGGATCTGGCGAAAAGCCTGGAAATGATTGCCGAAAACGGCCCGGATGCGTTTTATAAAGGGGCGATTGCCGACCAGATTGCCGGCGAAATGCAGAAGAACGGCGGTCTGATGACCAAAGAGGATTTAGCCAGCTATAAAGCCGTTGAGCGTACGCCCATCAGTGGTGACTATCGCGGGTATCAGGTCTTCTCCATGCCGCCGCCATCCTCGGGCGGTATTCACATCGTGCAAATTCTCAATATTCTTGAAAACTTCGACATGAAGAAGTACGGCTTTGGCAGCGCCGATGCCATGCAAATCATGGCGGAAGCGGAAAAATACGCCTATGCCGACCGTTCAGAGTATCTGGGTGACCCGGACTTTGTGAAAGTGCCGTGGCAGGCGCTGACCAACAAAGCCTATGCGAAAACGCTGGCCGATCAAATTGATATCAACAAGGCCAAACCTTCCAGCCAGATAAAACCGGGCAAGCTCGCCCCGTATGAAAGCAACCAGACCACCCACTTCTCGGTGGTGGATAAAGACGGCAATGCCGTGGCGGTGACCTATACCTTGAATACAACCTTCGGCACCGGGATTGTGGCGGGTAATACCGGTATTCTGCTCAATAATGAAATGGACGATTTCTCTGCCAAGCCGGGCGTACCGAACGTATACGGACTGGTGGGCGGCGATGCCAACGCGGTCGGGCCGAAGAAGCGTCCGCTGTCGTCGATGTCGCCGACTATCGTGGTAAAAGACGGGAAAACCTGGCTGGTGACCGGCAGCCCTGGCGGGAGTCGAATCATCACTACTGTGCTGCAAATGGTAGTGAACAGCATTGATTTCGGAATGAACGTCGCCGAAGCGACCAACGCGCCGCGCTTCCATCATCAGTGGTTGCCGGATGAGCTTCGCGTCGAGAAGGGCTTCAGCCCGGACACGCTCAAGTTGCTGGAGCAAAAAGGACAGAAAGTGGCGCTGAAAGAGGCGATGGGCAGCACACAAAGTATTATGGTTGGGCCGGATGGCGCCCTGTATGGCGCGTCCGATCCGCGTTCCGTGGATGACTTAACGGCGGGATACTGATTTTTACTACCAGGCCCGGTGTCAGGCACCGGGCTATTTGCAGATTATGCCGTGAGTAATCGGGCTGGATTATCAATACAGAGTTTGCGAAGAGTATCTTTGTCTACTCCACGGGCAGCCAGATAGGCGAGGAAGACATTCGGTACAAACCCCCAGCCATTTCCGCCATTTTTCGCCCACATCTGTTTGAGAAAAACGTCATGGCTTAAAACGATTTGGTCGGCGTAACCTAACTCAATCAGATGTGCTACCGCATCAGCTGTCTCCTGAACGCCCGGCGCGACACCTTCTTTTGGGAAGGTAATGTCCAGACCAATCATGTCAAATTCAAGCCATACGCCGCGGTCGAGCATTTTACGTTGATAGACGACATCTTTTCCTGAAGGGTCCGAATGCGCCAGCGAGACTTTTGCCGGAGAGACGTTCATTTCTTCCAGCACAATATCCAGCACCTCATCCCCCAGTCTCAGCCACCCCGGCATATGGATATTCATCGCCGTGTGGGGGTTGTTACATTGTGCCAGAGAAGCCGCTCGCAGGCTGTTACGCTCCGCTTGGGTAAAAGCAGGTGATACGCCGATTTCACCGATCATGCCAGCACGAATATCCGTCTCGCCAATACCCTGATTCAGTTCTTTATCAATGAGTGAGGCTAACAGCTCGACAGGTTTATGGATCCGGGTGCTTTCAAATTTCTCCAGATAAGGCCCCGATGACGCAACGATATTCAAACCCGTTTTTAAGGCAACTTCTCGTAGCGCTGAGGCGTCCCGCCCAATGGATTCTGATCCCGTGGCGTCGACAATCGTCCTGCCGCCCAGGGACATAAAGTTATTGATTTCAAAGATAACATCATCAATCTCTTTTCGGTCCATGTTATCGGCGCAGCAGTAGGGGTCGTGTTTCAGCCCCCACTGCAGGTCAGCACTGACTTTCTTTCCCACCAGTTGTTGTGAAAAAGCATAATGTGGCTCGTCAACGACCGATGACAGATCGTTAAACAGATGTTCATGCGGTAGCGTCAGACCCATATCAGTATTCGCCACCGGGCCAGTTACGGTTTGCAGGAAACCTTTCATCCTGACACCTCCATTTTTTGCGCCATTTTGGATGCTCTGTATTCAGGTATGGTGGTAACAATCGCACCGACTAACGCGAACAGCGTACCGATGATGGTGACCAGGTAGACCGTATTGCCTAATGAAGGGATCAATTCATCAATTAGCACAGAGCCAAGCAGTTGGCCCGCTGTTGACGCTACGCCCAGCATCAGTAGCCCTAAGCCTCTCACCAGAATCGCCATTAACCCGATGGACAGCAGACCCAGAGGACCACCGAGATACATCCACCATGTATCGGGTAACTGGACGGTGACATGGCCTAATGCGATACGGATCGCCAGCGCCGCGCCCAGGACACAAAAGCCGACAATGAAGTTCCATGTAATGGACACCAGCATGGAGCCTGTTGCCTCGGCGACTTTAGCATTCCCCGCAGGCTGCCACCCAGCGAGTAACCCTGCCAAAAAGGGAAGGATAGCGAGCAGGATAAACGAGGTTGAGTGCCACTGTGGCGACACGACAAAAACTGTGGCGATAACTGCGAACAATGCGCCAGTAATGCGCCATGGCGTAAAATATTTCTTCTCATCCACACCGACGCCAAAACGGTCGCACAGCAGGCCGGAAAGGAGCAGGGCGGAAATTAATGCCGTTTGAAAGGTGGCAACGCCCAGCGCGCTGGCGGATGCGCCTTCAGAAAATACGACCATCGCCCCGCATAATCCTGCAAACCAATTCCATAGCGGGATTTTTCTCTTTTTAATCAGAGTGGGTATTGAGGCGAATTGCTGGCGTGTTTCTTTGCGCGCAATAATAATAAAAAACATGACGACCAGACCGCTGGCAAACGAGATTACTGCGCAAGCATTACCGTCTTGTAACCAGTGTCCTAACTGTCCATTAACGGCAGACTGCATCGGGGAAAGCATACCGGCTAAGATGGTGGCAAGCATCAGTAAGGGGGTTGAGTACTTATTCTTGTTCATACATCAATCCTTATATTTTATAAAAGGAGTAACTTTCGTTACTCCATTGTTTTTTATTTTCTGGCGATGAATTGAAGCGTGTTGACCCACAGGTCGGTATAAAATGGCCATGACATAAACTGCTGGGTTCCCCAGTGTGGGGAGCAGTCACTCATAAAGCAGGCGGTTTTACCCTGTTGGTATTCACCGAACACTAACAATGGGTCATTATTTATTGTTAAGACAACATCGGCATCGTCTCTGGCGACGACCTGGTTATATCCCAGAAATACCGGATAATCTGAGAATCCGTTAACAACAGGATGTTCAGGTGAGGCAGCCTCAGCATAGATACCCTCTGGCTTTTCTACCCGGTCATCGCCATCAAGCATAATAACTGGCAGAACCTCAGCAAGAACGGTGTTCTTATAATTGGCTTTTGCCTCAATACCCATAAATGACAGATAGCCGCCAATCATGAGTAGTCCACCGCCATTTTTGACGTACTCTTTAATTGATTCCAGGGCATTTGGCTTTATTTTTAGCTGATAAAATGTCTCATTTTGCAACAGGAAGGTATTGCTACCAATGTCGCTAATAACAATAACATCGTAACGGTTTAACTCATCAATGCTCTCTGGAAATGCAATTTGTACCGTGTGGGCAGGCATGTAATCAATTTCAACGCCGCCTTTCCTCAAGCATTCCAGTAACCATGTGGCGCCTTCTTCATATTTACTGGAAGTGAAGCTGTCATAACCTTTTGAATGAATCATGTGAATATGCCAGGATTCTCCAATAAAGAGCACATTTAGTTTTTTCTGCGTATTGTTCATAGTCTGCCCCTTGATTTAGTGAGTAGAGATAGTTTGTTTGTAATGTGAACCCTGAATGCGATGAAGAACGGATTCGTTTTCCGGCATATCAGACGCATTCGGTGTTTCAACCGCAAGCGAGGCAAATGCGCTGGCGTAGCACAATGCGGATGCCAGTGATTTTCCTTTAGCAAGCCCAGAGGCGAGAGCACCATTGAAAGCGTCGCCAGCGCCAGCGGTGTTTTTTACTACTGCCGGAAATGCCGGGGAATAGATGAATTGTGTTCCGTCATAAGCGAGAGAACCTTTGCTACCTAACGTAATAATGGTATTTTTGACGCCTTTCTGATGAATAATTTTGGCTGCGCATTTGGCTGATTCGATATCATTAACCGCCATATTGGCCAGCAGGCCCGCTTCCGTTTCATTCGGCGTAATATAGTCAATGTTATCAATGATGGTGTTAACCATGTCATTGTATGGCGCTGGATTGATAATGACTGGTATGTCATTTTTTTGTGCGAGGCGAATTGTTTGCTGCAGTGCTTCGTAATTCGTCTCCAGTTGTACAAGAACAATATCTGAATGAACAATGGCTTCTTTCTGAATGGTGATTTCATCAGGGGAAATTGTCATGTTGGCGCCAGGGTAGATAGCGATGACGTTATCTCCGGTATCTCCATTCACCATGATGGTTGCTGTACCTGTTTGTGTTTCTTTGGTCTGGTAGATAACACTTTTATGGATTTTTGATGAGTTTATAAAATTAATGGCGTAATCACTAAAATGGTCTGAACCTACTTTAGTAATAAAGTGCACATCAGAATCGGCATAGCTCGCGGCTAATGCCTGATTACATCCCTTACCGCCGGGTGAAAAAATAAATTTATCGGCAAGCAATGATTCTCCCGTTGAGGGTAATCTCGGTAGATAACTGATAATATCAACATTGAACGAGCCAATAACACATACATTATTTTTCATGGCAGAGAGACCTTTTTTTATTTTCTGTGCTGATTCATATTTTTCCAGCACATAAGCAATTTCATTTTTTGCGACGTTATCAAGAGAATCAAGGGTAATAAATGCACCACCATGACAGCGAGTAAGATATCCCTGTCCGGCAAGTTCATTGAGATCTGAACGAATAGTTTCCTTTGTTACCTTGAGACATTTCGCCAGATTTGAAACTTTTACAGCTCCCGAAATACTGAGTTCCTTCAATATTCTATGATGGCGTTCAAATTTCATTTTTTACCTCACCGTGGTTAAGTTAGTCCCGGGAGGAGTATATTGTTGTGATTGTCACCATAAAGTGACGGCAGAAACCAAAAAAAAACAAAAATGTAATATTAATATTGCTAAAATTACGGAAAAATCGGTGATAAAGATTAAAGTGATAATAACCATAAAACTCAGGTGGTTATTGTTCTGATAGAGGAGAAGTAGATCACAATAACTGGAATGATCTGAAGGTTTGGGACGTTTCGCCCCACAAAGTGGGGCGGGGAAGTTTTATTTCACGCGCGCCATAAAGTACGCATCAACATACTCACCGTTGCGCAGGCCGTATCTCTTACCGGTGCCTTCGATTTCAAAGCCGTACTTCTTATAGACCGCCACGGCGGGCTCATTATCAACAAATACCGTTAGCTCAATGCGGTCAACGCGCAGCCAGTTGTCGCACATATCGATCATGGTGCGGATCAGCGCGCTGGCGACGCCGCGGTTTTGCCAACGAGCGTCAACGCAAATACCGAAATCAGCGACGTGGCTGCGGCGCGGGCGCTGGGCAACTGCAATGGAAAGATGTCCCACGACGATATCATCGATGCAGGCCACCAACTGTTTGATCCCCGGCTGATCGGCAAGTCGCGTTTGCCACATCTCCATGGAAGGATGAGGAACCTGTAGCGTGTTGTGGTACACCTCCGGCTGGGCGTGAATCTGACGAATGGCGTCGTAATCTTTCGGTTCAGCGTGGCGTATCACTATCTCACTCATTCCTTATCTCCTGCAGGGTTAATTGAGCAATTACACTCGCTGAGAAAGAAAATTCCGTCAACTGCATTTTTTTGCAAAAAGAAGTAGACAAGTGCGAATGAGAATGATTATTATTGCTCTGCGTTCAGGGGAACCCCTACGGAGAACCTGAAAGCACGACATTGCTCACATTGCTTCCAGTATTATTTTAGCCAGCTTTTGCTGGCTTTTTTTTAGGGTTTTGTTTCAGCCTGGCTTACTTGCCATTTTGTCCCCGGCAAAGAATCCAACATTCAGTCTCCTCACGCTTTGCGCTATGGTGTAAATAATCACCTTCAAAAGGATCGTCTCATGACCTTACACTGCGCATTTATTGGATTCGGTAAAAGCACCACCCGTTACCATCTCCCTTACGTTCTGAATCGTAAAGATACCTGGCATGTCGCGCATATTTTCCGTCGTCACGCTAAACCGGAAGAGCAGGCGCCGATCTATTCCCACATTCACTTCACCAGCGATCTGGATGAGGTGCTGGGCGATCCACAGGTAAAACTGGTGATCGTCTGTACGCATGCTGATAGCCATTTTGAATACGCCAAACGCGCGCTGGAAGCGGGTAAAAACGTGCTGGTTGAGAAACCGTTCACGCCGACGCTGGCGGAAGCAAAAGTGTTGTTCGAACTGGCGCGAAGCAAAGGACTGACCGTCACGCCGTATCAGAATCGTCGTTTTGATTCCTGTTTTCTCACGGCTAAAAACGCGATTGAGAGCGGCAAACTGGGTGAAATAGTGGAAGTTGAAAGCCATTTTGACTACTACCGACCCGTGGCAGAAACCAAACCGGGCCTGCCGCAGGACGGCGCATTCTATGGTTTGGGCGTACACACCATGGATCAGATTATCTCGCTGTTCGGGCGTCCCGACCATGTAGCCTATGACATTCGCAGTCTGCGCAACAAGGCGAACCCGGATGATACCTTTGAAGCGCAGTTGTTCTACGGTGACCTGAAAGCCATTGTGAAAACCAGCCATCTGGTGAAAATCGACTATCCGAAGTTTATTGTTCACGGCACCAAAGGCTCGTTTGTGAAGTACGGTATCGACCAGCAGGAAACCAGCCTGAAGGCCAATATTATGCCCGGCGAACCCGGTTTCGCCGCTGACGATTCTGTTGGTGTGCTGGAGTATGTCAATGATGATGGCGTTACGGTGAAAGAAGAGGTGAAACCGGAAGTGGGGGACTACGGTCGCGTCTATGATGCGCTGTACCAGACGCTGACCGTCGGTACGCCTAATTACGTCAAGGAATCTGAAGTTCTTACCAACCTGGAAATCCTCGAACGGGCCTTTGAACAGGCGTCTCCCGCGACGATAACCCTCGCCAAATAGCCCTTACCGACTCCTCTGAGTTTGTTCATATTTTTTGAACAGAGGAGTCAATTTTCACCCTCTATGATCCCAGACGGATTGGGTCCACACTTACTCCATCGAAAACATCTGGGGGTGAACATAATGATCTATTTACGCAAAGCGAACGACCGTGGTCATGCGAATCATGGCTGGCTCGATTCCTGGCATACCTTTTCTTTTGCCAACTACTATGACCCGAACTTTATGGGATTCTCGGCACTGCGCGTGATTAACGATGACGTGATCGACGCAGGTCAGGGCTTTGGCACTCACCCCCATAAAGACATGGAAATCCTGACCTACGTACTGGAAGGCGTGGTGGAGCATCAGGACAGCATGGGCAACAAAGAGCAGGTTCCGGCCGGTGAATTCCAGATTATGAGCGCCGGGACGGGGATCCGTCACTCGGAGTACAACCCGAGCAATACTGAGAAACTACACCTGTATCAAATCTGGATCATGCCCCAGGAAAACGGGATTACGCCACGCTATGAACAGCGCCGTTTCGATGCGGTGCAGGGCAAACAGCTGGTGCTGTCGCCGGATGCCCGCGATGGTTCGCTGAAAGTGTACCAGGATATGGAGTTGTACCGCTGGGCGCTGCTCAAAGATGAGCAGTCGGTGCATCAGATTGCCGTCGAGCGCCGCGTCTGGATCCAGGTGGTAAAAGGCAATGTCACCATTAACGGAACTAAAGCCACCACCAGCGATGGTCTGGCAATCTGGGATGAGCAGGCAATTTCGATTCATGCCGATAGCGACAGCGAAGTGTTACTGTTTGACCTGCCGCCAGTCTAACGTGCTGTAGCCCTTTGTAGGCCGGATAAGACGCGAAAGCGTCGACATCCGGCTTTTCATCGTTTGTCATTAATTCCGTGCGTCCGTGGTAAACTGGGGAAATCTATCCCTTTTTAACGCTTCAGGACGATGAAAAAGAAAAGACCCGTACTTCAGGATGTAGCCGACCGCGTGGGCGTGACCAAAATGACGGTCAGTCGCTTTTTGCGTAACCCGGAGCAGGTCTCCGTGGCGCTGCGGGGCAAAATTGCCGCTGCACTTGATGAGCTGGGTTATATTCCCAATCGCGCACCTGATATCCTGTCTAACGCCACCAGTCGCGCTATCGGCGTGCTGTTACCGTCTCTCACCAACCAGGTTTTTGCGGAAGTGTTACGCGGCATTGAGGCCGTCACCGACGCGCATGGTTATCAAACCATGCTGGCGCACTACGGCTATAAGCCCGAAATGGAGCAAGAGCGTCTGGAGTCGATGCTGTCGTGGAATATCGATGGTCTGATCCTCACTGAACGTAGCCATACACCCCGTACGCTGAAAATGATCGAAGTCGCGGGTATCCCGGTCGTCGAGCTGATGGACAGTCAGTCCCCGTGTCTGGATATCGCCGTCGGTTTTGATAACTTCGAGGCCGCACGTCAGATGACCGCCGCTATCATCGCCCGTGGACACCGTCATGTTGCTTATCTTGGCGCGCGTCTTGATGAACGTACTATCATCAAACAGAGGGGCTACGAACAGGCTATGCGCGATGCCAATCTGGTGCCGTACAGCGTGATGGTGGAGCAGTCTTCATCTTACTCATCCGGTATTGAACTTATCCGTCAGGCGCGGCGTGAATATCCGCAACTGGATGGTGTGTTCTGTACCAACGATGACCTGGCGGTAGGGGCGGCCTTTGAATGTCAGCGTTTAGGGCTGAGAATCCCTGACGATATGGCGATTGCCGGTTTCCACGGCCATGATATCGGTCAGGTAATGGAGCCGCGTCTGGCGAGTGTGCTCACGCCGCGTGAACGAATGGGCAGCATTGGCGCAGAACGCCTGCTGGCGCGCATCCGAGGTGAAGCAGTCACACCTAAAATGTTAGATTTAGGTTTCACCTTGTCACCGGGTGGATCTATTTAAGCCAACAACTTTGAAGTAGCTCACACTTATACACTTCGGGCACGAATGGATATTGCTTCTCTATTTATCCGGCTGGACAATGTTACCGATAACAGTTACCCGTAACAATTTCCTGATTCTTGTACCAGTGGGGGCAACGCTTTGAGCACGACTAATCATGATCACCACGTTTACGTTCTGATGGGCGTATCAGGCAGCGGTAAATCTGCTGTCGCAAGTGAAGTGGCGCATCAACTGCAGGCCGCGTTTCTTGATGGCGATTTTCTCCATCCGCGCAGCAACATCATGAAAATGGCTTCCGGTGAGCCACTCAACGATGACGACCGTAAACCGTGGTTACAGGCGCTGAATGACGCCGCTTTTGCGATGCAGCGTACCAATAAGGTGTCGCTGATCGTCTGTTCTGCGCTAAAAAAAGTCTATCGCGATCAGCTGCGTGACGGTAACCCGAACCTCTCATTCATTTACCTGAAGGGCGATTTTGACGTAATCGAAAGTCGCCTGAAGGCACGTAAAGGGCACTTCTTCAAAACGCAAATGCTGGTAACCCAGTTCGAAGCGCTGGAAGAACCGGATGCGAATGAAAAAGATGTTCTGGTGGTTGATATCGATCAGCCGCTGGACGGTGTGGTAGCTAGCACCATTGAAGTGATTAACCAGGGCAGTAAGTAGTGACTACATTAACGCTTGTTTTAACAGCAGTAGGGTCTGTTTTATTACTGCTGTTTTTGGTGATGAAGGCGCGTATGCATGCCTTTGTTGCTTTGATGGTGGTGTCTATTGGTGCAGGTCTCTTTTCCGGTATGCCGCTTGATAAAATCGCGGCGACCATGGAAAAAGGGATGGGAGGCACGCTCGGCTTCCTGGCGATTGTGGTGGCGCTGGGAGCGATGTTTGGCAAGATTTTGCACGAGACCGGCGCGGTCGATCAGATTGCCGTCAAGATGCTGAAATCTTTCGGTCACAGCCGCGCGCATTATGCGATTGGCCTGGCCGGCCTGATTTGCGCGCTACCGCTGTTCTTTGAAGTGGCGATTGTGCTGCTGATAAGCGTGGCGTTCTCAATGGCGCGTCACACCGGAACGAACCTGGTGAAGCTGGTTATTCCGCTGTTTGCGGGGGTGGCGGCCGCTGCGGCGTTCCTGCTGCCGGGACCTGCGCCGATGCTGCTGGCATCCCAAATGCACGCTGACTTTGGCTGGATGATCCTGATTGGCCTGTGCGCAGCCATTCCGGGCATGATTATTGCCGGGCCGCTGTGGGGCAATTTCATCAGCCGTTACGTTGAACTGCATGTACCAGAAGACATTACCGAGCCGCATCTGGGCGAAGGCAAAATGCCCTCCTTTGGCTTCAGTCTGGCGCTGATCCTGCTGCCGTTAGTACTGGTTGGCCTGAAAACCATCGCCGCGCGCTTTGTGCCGGTCGGTTCTTCAACCTATGAATGGTTCGAGTTTATCGGTCACCCATTTACCGCGATTCTGGTTGCCTGTCTGGTGGCGATTTACGGCCTGGCAGTGCGCCAGGGCATGGCAAAAGATCGGGTGATGGAGATTTGTGGTCACGCGCTGCAACCGGCGGGGATTATTCTGCTGGTGATTGGTGCGGGCGGCGTGTTCAAGCAGGTGCTGGTTGATTCCGGCGTTGGCCCGGCCCTGGGTGAAGCGTTAACCGGTATGGGGCTGCCTATTGCCATTACCTGCTTCGTGCTGGCGGCGGCGGTACGTATCATTCAGGGGTCCGCGACCGTGGCCTGCTTAACGGCGGTCGGTCTGGTCATGCCGGTGATTGAGCAACTGAACTACTCCGGCGCGCAGATGGCGGCGCTGTCTATCTGTATCGCAGGCGGCTCAATCGTCGTCAGCCACGTTAACGACGCTGGTTTCTGGCTGTTCGGGAAATTCACCGGCGCGACCGAAGCGCAAACGCTGAAGACCTGGACGATGATGGAAACCATCCTCGGTACGGTCGGCGCGATTGTTGGTATGATTGCCTTCCAGCTGTTGAGCTGAGTCTTGTTGCCCGGCGGCGCTGCGCTTACCGGGCCTGGAAACGAGCACATATCCACATCGTAGGCCGGGTCAGGCGAAGCCGCCACCCGGCTTTTTTACAGCACCATCACACCATCCTCGGTTTTCAACCAACGCGGCGCTTTCAGTGTGTCGGCGAAATACCCCACCAAATCCTGCAGCAAATCACCCGCCACCCGCTCCATATCATCAGAAAGCGTTTTGCTCATCAGCAAATGCGTTAAAAGCTGGCAGTAATGCCCCATCTGATCTGGCTCAGGCTCGAAAAGGGGAAAACGGGTCGGGAATGTTTCTACCGTCAGACTGGCCTGTAGATGCTGCGGTACAGGCTCCGTTAAGGTCGGTTGCAATAACGCGAGACAGGCCGACAGACGTGCACAAATCGCCAGTTTTTCAACCGGGTCATGACATTCAACCAGCCCTTCGACAAAACGCTCGCAGTTATCCGCCAGTTCGGTGAAGTCCGTGGCATGGCTAAAGGGCAGGGTAAATAAAGAGTGTGAAAAGAGAGGGGTAGTCGCCATAGGGCAGCCTCCAATGAGTGAAATTTACCACCACCGAAGGGACCAACCTTTGGGTGGCGGGCTGAACGGAGTTGGTCCTACCGGCCTCATTGGATACCGGTGCGTCTTGTGACGCCACCGTCCAGCCCACCATTGAGGTGTAGCTGGTCGCACGACAAAAGTGAATTTTATCGCGAATGAGGTAATCAGGGGACCAATCCTGGCACCTGATTTTGCAGGTGCAGCGAGAAGATAATGCTTATCCGCGATGCTGACAAGAGGGTATTCCGGAAGGCGCTTCGCAGAAATGAAAATACGTTTTCTCAGCGGTTTAAAAGCATAAGGAATACCTGGTATTACAGTGCAATGCCGTTCAGTTAAGCATGTAGGGTGAACATGTGATTATTGCTCAGGGTTCCGTTCACCTCAGTGGTGTCATTTCTCTGAAGCGCTGATGCCCGTGAACGTGCAAGGGAGGCTCACCGCCGCCTCCCTTGCACGTTCACTGGTGACGAGATCACAGAGAAGCAATGAACATAACGTGAACGGAATCGTTCTCTGAAATGCCATGCTCTCCAGCTTCAAAACGGTCACCCCTTCATCCACATCCGTACGCCATCGAGGAACATCTGGGTCGCCATCATCACCAGAATCAATCCCATCAGACGCTCCAGCGCATTCACCCCTTTCTCGCCCAGCAGGCGTAAAAACAGCGACGACTGCAGCAAAATCACAAATGTCCCGCCCCAGGCGATCAGCAGCGCAATCACCAGATGCCCCATCTGATTTGGGTACTGATGTGATAACAGCATCAATGAGGCCAGTATTGTCGGCCCGGCCACCAGCGGGATTGCCAGCGGTACGATAAATGGCTCTTCGCCTGCCGGAAGGCCGGTGCTGTTGCCGGTGGCGCTGGGGAAAATCATCTTAATGGCGATCAGGAACAAAATGATGCCCCCGGAGATCGAGACGGTTTCTGCACGCAGGTTAAGAAATGCCAGAATTTTCTCGCCCGCAAACAGGAATATCAGCATCACCAACAGCGCAATGAACAGCTCGCGAATCATAATCGCGCGGCGGCGTTTTGGTTCGGTATGTTTCAATACGGACATGAAAATGGGCAGATTTCCGAGCGGATCCATAATCAGGATCAATAAAACTGCCGCTGAAATGATTTCATTCATAACTCAAATTCCCTGATAATTACCGCGGACTTTCTGCTTGCTTGCGCAGCGGGATAAGTCGCATTACTGATGGCTTCGCTATCATTGATTAATTTCACTTGCGACTTTGGCTGCATTTTGTATGGTGAAGGATATGCCACCAGGACACTGGCATACATACACAGCACACATCTTCGCAGGAAAAAAACGCTATGAAAAATGTTGGTTTTATCGGCTGGCGCGGTATGGTCGGCTCTGTTCTCATGCAACGCATGGTTGAGGAGCGTGACTTCGACGCCATTCGCCCTGTTTTCTTTTCTACTTCCCAGCTCGGGCAGGCGGCACCGACGTTCGGTGGAACCGCGACCGGCACGCTTCAGGACGCTTTTGATCTGGACGCGCTGAAGGCGCTCGATATCATCGTGACCTGTCAGGGCGGCGATTATACCAACGAAATCTATCCAAAGCTTCGTGAAAGCGGTTGGCAGGGTTACTGGATTGACGCGGCCTCCTCGCTGCGCATGAAAGACGATGCCATCATCATTCTCGATCCGGTTAACCAGGATGTGATTACCGACGGTCTGAACAAAGGTATTAAGACTTTTGTCGGCGGTAACTGTACCGTTAGCCTGATGCTGATGTCCCTCGGCGGCCTGTTTGCCAATGACCTGGTCGACTGGGTTTCCGTGGCGACCTATCAGGCGGCTTCCGGCGGCGGCGCGCGCCACATGCGTGAACTGCTGTCCCAGATGGGCCATCTCTATGGCCATGTGGCCGATGAACTGGCAACCCCTTCTTCTGCTATTCTCGATATCGAACGTAAAGTGACGACCCTGTCTCGCAGCGGCGAACTGCCGGTTGATAACTTTGGCGTACCGCTGGCCGGGAGCCTGATTCCGTGGATCGACAAACAGCTCGATAACGGCCAGAGCCGTGAAGAGTGGAAGGGACAGGCGGAAACCAACAAAATTCTCAACACCTCTGCTGTGATCCCGGTAGATGGCCTGTGTGTGCGTGTCGGCGCACTGCGCTGCCACAGCCAGGCGTTCACCATTAAACTGAAAAAAGATGTGTCTATTCCGACCGTGGAAGAGCTGCTGGCGGCGCACAATCCGTGGGCCAAAGTGGTGCCAAACGATCGGGAGATCACCATGCGTGAGTTAACCCCGGCGGCCGTTACCGGTACGCTGACCACGCCAGTAGGCCGTCTGCGTAAGCTGAATATGGGACCGGAGTTCCTGTCAGCCTTTACCGTGGGCGATCAGTTGCTGTGGGGGGCTGCGGAGCCATTGCGCCGTATGCTGCGCCAGTTGGCGTAATAATTTGTTAACGATCAAGGGGTGAGGAATCACCCCTTTTTTTGCGTAATACAGGAGTAAGCGCAGATGTTTCATTTTTTACCAGGAGTAAGATAAAGCATTGGCTATTCTTTAAGGGTGACTTAGTACCGGAGGTATTAAGTTGTTGCCTGAAGGTGGGACGACGCAGAGAGGATGCACAATTGTGCTGCGCCGTTCAGGTCAAAAAAAGTGTCACTACCTGATGTCGAAAATCAGTTGGAAGGCGTGACACCATAAAACAGGATGACAACCATGTCCGTTCGTATCGATAGAGACGTGATTAATGCGCTAATTGCAGGCCATTTTGCGGATCCTTTTTCCGTACTCGGTATGCATCAAACTGACGCGGGACTTGAAGTCCGCGCCTTACTTCCAGACGCCACAGAAGTGTGGGTGATCGAACCCAAAACCGGACGTAAAGTCGGCAAGCTGGACTGCCTCGACTCTCGCGGTTTTTTCTGTGCTGTACTTCCCCGCCGTAAAAATTTCTTTCGTTATCAGTTAGCCGTTGTCTGGCATGGCCAGCAGAATCTTATTGATGACCCTTATCGTTTTGGTCCGCTAATCCAGGATATGGATGCCTGGCTGTTATCTGAAGGTACGCACCTGCGTCCTTACGAAACGCTGGGCGCGCATGCGGATACCATGGATGGCGTAACCGGTACGCGTTTCTCAGTCTGGGCGCCCAACGCCCAACGTGTTTCGGTGGTCGGGCAGTTCAACTACTGGGATGGCCGTCGCCACCCGATGCGTCTGCGTAAAGAGAGCGGTATCTGGGAGCTGTTTATCCCCGGCGCACAGCATGGTCAGCTGTATAAGTACGAGATGATCGATGCTAACGGTAAGTTGCGCATTAAAGCTGACCCTTACGCCTTCGAAGCGCAGATGCGCCCGGAGACCGCGTCGCTTATCTGCGGCCTGCCCGAAAAAGTGGTGCAAAGCGAGGAGCGCAAAAAAGCCAACCAGTTTGATGCGCCGATCTCTATCTACGAGGTGCACCTGGGTTCATGGCGTCGTCATACTGATAACAACTTCTGGCTGAGCTACCGCGAACTGGCGGATCAACTGATTCCTTACGCCAAGTGGATGGGCTTTACTCATCTCGAGCTGTTGCCGATTAACGAGCATCCGTTCGACGGCAGTTGGGGCTACCAGCCAACCGGCATGTATGCGCCGACCCGTCGTTTCGGGACGCGTGATGATTTCCGCTATTTTGTGAATGCCGCGCATCAGGCGGGGCTGAACGTCATTCTGGACTGGGTTCCGGGCCATTTCCCGTCGGATGATTTTGGTCTGGCAGAGTTTGATGGCACCAGGTTGTATGAGCACAGTGACCCGCGTGAAGGGTATCACCAGGACTGGAATACGCTGATCTACAACTACGGCCGCCGTGAGGTCAGCAACTATCTGGTGGGTAACGTCCTGTACTGGATTGAACGTTTTGGTATTGACGCGCTGCGCGTGGATGCCGTGGCGTCGATGATTTATCGCGACTACAGCCGCAAAGAAGGGGAATGGGTCCCGAACGAATTTGGTGGTCGTGAAAACCTCGAAGCGATTGAATTTTTACGCAATACCAACCGTATTCTTGGCGAACAGGTGCCCGGCGCCGTGAGCATGGCGGAAGAGTCAACCGACTTTGCCGGCGTATCAAGACCGCAGGACATGGGCGGTTTAGGGTTCTGGTATAAGTGGAACCTCGGCTGGATGCACGACACGCTGGACTACATGAAACTGGATCCGGTTTATCGTCAGTATCATCACGACAAGCTGACCTTCGGCATGCTGTACAACTACACCGAAAACTTTGTTCTGCCGCTGTCGCACGATGAAGTGGTGCACGGTAAAAAATCCATTCTCGACCGCATGCCGGGAGACGCATGGCAGAAGTTTGCCAACCTGCGCGCTTACTACGGCTGGATGTGGGCCTTCCCGGGTAAGAAACTGCTGTTTATGGGCAACGAGTTTGCTCAGGGGCGTGAATGGAATCACGACGTCAGTCTGGACTGGCACTTACTGGAAGGCGGCGATAACTGGCACCACGGGGTGCAACGTCTGGTGCGTGACCTGAACCATACTTATCGCCATCACAAGGCGCTGCATGAGCTCGACTTTGACAGCTATGGTTTTGAATGGCTGGTGGTTGACGATAAAGAACGTTCGGTGCTGATTTTTGTTCGTCGTGACAAGGCCGGCAACGAAATTATCGTTATCAGCAATTTTACGCCAGTACCTCGCCACGGCTATCGCTTCGGTATCAATCAGCCGGGCAAATGGCGTGAAATCCTCAATACCGATTCGATGCATTACCACGGTAGCAATACCGGTAACGGCGGCGCGGTGCATAGCGATGAAATCGCCAGTCATGGCCGCCAGCACTCACTGAGCCTGACGTTGCCGCCGTTGGCGACGATCTGGCTGGTTCGGGAGGGGGAATGACGCATCTGGCAACCGGCAACGCCACCCCGCATGGTGCAACGTATGACGGCCATGGCGTCAATTTCACGCTTTTCTCGGCCCACGCCGAACGCGTTGAATTATGCGTTTTCGATGAGCAAGGCTGTGAACTCCGCTATGACCTGCCGGGGCGTAGCGGCGATATTTGGCACGGTTATCTGGCCAACGCCCGTCCGGGCCTGCGCTATGGCTATCGCGTACATGGTCCGTGGCAACCAGAGCAAGGCCACCGGTTTAACCCGGCGAAACTGTTGCTCGATCCTTATGCGCGCCGGGTGGATGGCGAGTTAAAAGATAACCCGCTGCTGCACGGCGGGCTAAATGAACCTGATCATCATGATAATGCCGCCATCGCGCTGAAGGGCGTGGTGGTGTCCGACCATTATGACTGGGAAGACGATGCCCCGCCGCGCACGCCGTGGGGCAATACCGTGATTTACGAAGCGCATGTGAAAGGACTGACGTATCTGCATCCTGAGCTGCCGGAAGAGCTTCGCGGAACCTATAAAGCGCTGGGTCATCCGGTGATGATCGACTATTTCAAACGCCTGGGCATTACTGCGCTTGAGCTGCTACCGGTGGCGCATTTCGCCAGCGAACCGCGTCTGCAGCGGCTGGGCTTGTCGAACTACTGGGGCTACAACCCGGTCGCTATGTTCGCGTTGCATCCGGCTTACGCCTGCTCGCCGGAGAGCGCGTTGGATGAGTTCCGTGATGCGGTGAAAGCGCTGCACAAAGCGGGGATTGAGGTCATTCTCGACATCGTTTTGAACCACAGCGCCGAGCTGGATCTTGAAGGACCCGTCTTCTCACTGCGCGGAATCGATAACCGTAGCTATTATTGGATCAGGGATGATGGCGATTACTACAACTGGACCGGTTGTGGGAACACCCTCAATCTGAGCCATCCCGGCGTGGTCGAGTATGCGTGTGAATGCCTGCGTTACTGGGTTGAAACTTGCCACGTGGATGGTTTTCGTTTTGATTTAGCGTCGGTTATGGGACGTACGCCTACGTTTCGTCAGGATGCGCCGTTGTTCACTGCAATCCAAAACTGTCCGCTGCTCTCACGCATCAAACTGATTGCGGAACCGTGGGATATCGGTGAAGGCGGGTATCAGGTGGGGAACTTTCCACCGCCGTTTGCCGAGTGGAATGACCATTTTCGCGATGCGGCGCGACGTTTCTGGCTCCAGCGTAATCTCTCTTTAGGAGAATTCGCCGGGCGTTTTGCCGCATCCAGCGACGTGTTTAAACGCAATGGCCGCAAACCCAGCGCCACGGTCAATCTGGTGACCGCGCACGACGGTTTTACCCTACGTGACTGTGTGTGCTTCACAAATAAGCACAATGAAGCGAATGGTGAGGAAAATCGCGACGGCACTAGCAATAACTACAGTGATAATCATGGTAAAGAAGGGTTAGGCGGCTCGCTGGACCTGATTGAACGGCGGCGCGACAGCATTCATGCGCTGTTGAGTACGCTGTTGCTCTCTCAAGGGACGCCGATGCTGCTGGCCGGCGACGAGCATGGCCATAGCCAGCACGGCAACAATAACGCTTACTGTCAGGATAACGCCTTAACCTGGCTGGACTGGCAGCAGGCAAACGGTGGACTAACCACCTTTACCGCCGCGTTGATTCATCTTCGCCAGCAAATCCCCGCATTAACGGGCGATTGCTGGTGGGAAGAGGGCGATGGCAATGTTCATTGGCTGAATAAGTACGCACAACCCTTAAGTGCGGATGAGTGGCAAAACGGCCCGAGGCAGATGCAAATCCTGCTTTCTGACCGTTTCCTGATTGCAATAAACGCCACGCTTGAGGTGACAGATATCGTTTTACCTGAAGGGGAATGGCGAGCTATTCCCCCATTTGCCGGAGAGGACAATCCGGTGCTTACGGCTGTCTGGCAGGGACCTGCGCACGGATTGTGTGTGTTCCATAGAGGATAAAAAAGGAGTTAGTCATGGTGAGTTTAGAGAAGAACGATCGTGTTATGTTGGCGCGCCAGCTGCCATTAAAATCTGTTGCCCTGATCCTGGCCGGTGGCCGCGGTACCCGCCTGAAAGATTTGACCAATAAACGTGCCAAGCCGGCCGTGCACTTTGGCGGTAAATTCCGCATTATCGATTTTGCTTTATCCAACTGTATTAACTCCGGCATCCGCCGTATCGGCGTGATCACGCAATACCAGTCGCACACGCTGGTACAGCATATTCAGCGCGGCTGGTCGTTCTTTAGCGAAGAGATGAACGAGTTTGTCGATCTGCTGCCTGCGCAGCAGAGAATGCAGGGTGAAAACTGGTATCGCGGCACGGCGGATGCGGTAACCCAAAACCTGGACATCATTCGCCGCTACAAAGCGGAATATGTAGTGATCCTCGCAGGCGATCATATTTATAAGCAGGACTACTCGCGTATGCTGATCGACCATGTCGAGAAGGGCGCGCGTTGCACCGTGGCCTGTATGCCGGTGCCTATCGAAGAGGCCAGCGCGTTTGGTGTGATGGACGTGGACGACAGCGACAAAATTATCGAGTTCGTTGAAAAACCTGCCAACCCGCCATCCATGCCGGGTGACCCGACCAAATCTCTTGCCAGCATGGGGATCTACGTTTTTAACGCCGATTACCTGTATGAGTTACTGGCGGAAGATGACCTCGATGAAAACTCCAGTCACGATTTCGGTAAAGACATCATCCCAAAAATCACCGAAGCTGGCATGGCGTATGCACATCCCTTCCCGTTGTCCTGCGTACAGTCTGACCCGGAATCCGAGCCGTACTGGCGCGATGTGGGAACGCTGGAAGCTTACTGGAAGGCCAACCTCGATCTGGCCTCGGTGACGCCTGAACTGGATATGTACGACCAGGACTGGCCAATCCGTACGCATATGGAATCTCTGCCGCCGGCGAAATTTGTGCAGGACCGTTCCGGTAGCCACGGAATGACGCTGAACTCGCTGGTCTCCGGCGGCTGTATTATTTCTGGTTCGGTGGTGGTGCAGTCCGTTCTGTTCCCGCGAGTGCGGGTGAATTCATTCTGTAACATTGATTCGGCAGTGTTGTTGCCTGAAGTATGGGTAGGACGTTCATGCCGGTTACGTCGTTGCATCATTGACCGTGCCTGCGTTATCCCTGAAGGCATGGTGATTGGTGAAAATGCGGAAGAGGATGCTCGTCGCTTCTACCGCTCAGAAGAAGGCATTGTGCTGGTCACGCGTGAAATGCTGCGCAAACTGCAAATCAAACAGGAGCGATAATGCAGGTTTTACACGTATGTTCAGAGATGTTCCCCCTGCTAAAAACCGGGGGACTGGCGGATGTTCTTGGGGCGTTACCGGCCGCGCAAATTGCCGACGGTGTAGATGCCCGCGTGCTGCTCCCGGCGTTTCCGGATATCCGTCGCGGCATTCCTGATGCTCAGGTGGTGACGCGTCGCGATACCTTTGCAGGCAGAATTACGCTGCTGTTCGGGCATTACAACGGCGTCGGCATTTACCTCGTGGACGCGCCGCATCTCTATGACCGTCCGGGTAGTCCGTATCACGACACCAACCTGTTCGCTTATACCGATAACGTCCTGCGTTTTGCGTTGCTCGGCTGGGCCGGTTGTGAAATGGCCTGCGGGCTTGACCCATTCTGGCGCCCGGATGTGGTGCATGCGCACGACTGGCATGCCGGTCTGGCCCCGGCGTATCTGGCGGCCCGCGGCCATCCGGCGAAATCGGTGTTCACCGTCCACAACCTGGCGTATCAAGGCATGTTTTATGCAAAGCATATGGATGACATCCAATTGCCATGGTCGTTCTTTAATGTGCACGGGCTGGAGTTTAACGGGCAGATTTCGTTCCTGAAGGCCGGGTTGTACTACGCCGACCACATCACGGCGGTGAGTCCGACCTACGCGCAGGAGATTACCGAGCCGCAGTTTGCCTACGGCATGGAAGGTCTGTTGCAACAGCGTCATCGGGAAGGGCGACTTTCCGGCGTGCTGAACGGCGTGGATGAAAAAATATGGAGCCCGGAAACCGATCTGCTACTGGCCTCGCGCTATACGCGCGACACGCTGGATGAGAAGGCGGAGAACAAACGTCAGCTACAAATTGCGATGGGACTTAAGGTTAACGATAAAGTGCCGCTGTTTGCTGTCGTGAGCCGTCTGACCAGTCAGAAAGGGCTGGATCTGGTGTTGGAGGCTCTGCCGGGTCTGTTAGAGCAGGGGGGGCAACTGGCGCTGCTTGGCGCGGGCGACCCAGTATTACAGGAAGGCTTCCTGGCCGCTGCGGCGGAACATCCCGGACAGGTAGGGGTGCAAATTGGTTATCACGAAGCCTTCTCGCACCGCATCATGGGCGGGGCCGACGTCATTCTGGTACCCAGCCGTTTTGAACCGTGCGGCTTAACGCAGTTGTATGGGCTGAAGTATGGCACGCTGCCGCTGGTGCGGCGTACCGGTGGGCTGGCGGATACAGTCTCTGACAGTTCGCTGGAAAACCTGGCGGACGGTATCGCCAGTGGGTTTGTCTTTGAAGACAGTAATGCCTGGTCGCTGCTACGCGCGATCCGGCGTGCTTTCGTATTGTGGTCCCGGCCTTCGCTTTGGCGGTTTGTACAACGCCAGGCCATGACCATGGATTTTAGCTGGCAAGTCGCGGCGAAGTCTTACCGCGAGCTTTACTACCGCTTGAAATAGATATCCAGGAATCACCTATATGAACGCTCCATTTACTTATGCATCGCCCACACTCAGCGTCGAGGCACTTAAGCATTCTATTGCCTACAAACTGATGTTCACGATTGGTAAGGACCCGGTCATTGCCAACAAACATGAGTGGCTGAACGCCACGTTATTCGCGGTGCGCGATCGTCTCGTGGAGCGCTGGCTGCGTTCTAACCGTGCGCAATTATCCCAGGAAACCCGTCAGGTTTATTATCTGTCAATGGAGTTTCTGATTGGGCGCACGCTTTCCAATGCGCTGTTATCGTTGGGGATTTACGACGATGTTAAAAGTGCGCTGGAAGGTATGGGATTAGATCTGGAAGATCTGATCGACGAAGAGAATGACCCCGGTCTCGGTAACGGTGGCCTCGGACGCCTGGCAGCCTGCTTCCTCGACTCACTGGCAACGCTGGGTCTGCCCGGACGTGGCTACGGTATCCGTTATGACTATGGCATGTTTAAACAGAACATTGTCGATGGTCGACAAAAAGAGTCCCCGGACTATTGGCTGGAATACGGTAACCCGTGGGAATTCAAACGCCACAACACGCGCTACAAAGTGCGCTTCGGCGGCCGCGTGCAGATGGAAGGCAAGAAAACGCGTTGGATTGAGACCGAAGAGATCCTCGCAGTGGCCTACGACCAGATTATCCCCGGTTATGACACTGACGCTACCAACACGCTGCGCCTGTGGAATGCCCAGGCCAGTAGCGAAATCAACCTCGGTAAATTTAACCAGGGCGACTACTTTGCGGCGGTGGAAGATAAAAACCACTCCGAGAACGTCTCCCGCGTACTGTATCCGGATGACTCTACCTATTCGGGACGCGAGCTGCGGTTGCGCCAGGAGTATTTCCTCGTCTCCTCAACGGTGCAGGACATCCTGAACCGCCATTATCAACTGCATAAAACCTACGACAACCTGGCCGATAAAATTGCTATTCACCTTAACGACACCCACCCGGTGCTGTCGATCCCTGAGCTGATGCGTCTGCTGATCGATGAACACAAGTTCAGTTGGGACGACGCGTTTGAGGTGTGCTGTCAGGTCTTCTCGTATACCAACCACACCTTGATGAGCGAAGCGCTGGAGACCTGGCCGGTGGATATGCTGGGCAAAATCCTGCCGCGCCATTTGCAAATCATTTTTGAGATTAACGACTACTTCCTGAAGACGCTGCAGGAGCAGTATCCGAACGATACCGCTCTGCTGGGACGGACGTCGATTATCGATGAATCTAACGGTCGTCGTGTGCGTATGGCATGGCTGGCGGTGGTGGTGAGCCACAAGGTTAATGGCGTGTCTGAACTGCACTCCAACCTGATGGTGCAGTCGTTGTTTGCTGACTTTGCGAAGATTTTCCCGACCCGCTTCTGCAACGTGACCAACGGTGTGACGCCGCGTCGCTGGCTGGCGCTGGCGAACCCATCGCTTTCTGACGTACTGGATGAGAACATTGGCCGCACCTGGCGTACCGATCTCAGCCAGCTCAGCGAGCTTGAGCAGCACTGTGATTTCCCGTTAGTGAATCAGGCTGTGCGTCGTGCGAAGCTGGAGAACAAAAAGCGACTGGCAACGCTCATCGCCCAGCAGTTGAACGTGGTAGTGAACCCGAAATCGCTGTTTGATGTGCAGATCAAGCGTATTCACGAGTACAAACGTCAGCTAATGAATGTGCTGCATGTGATCACCCGCTACAACCGCATCAAAGCCGATCCAGACGCCGAGTGGGTGCCGCGCGTGAATATCTTCGCGGGTAAAGCGGCTTCAGCCTATTACATGGCGAAGCACATCATTCATTTGATCAACGATGTCGCGAAGGTGATCAACAACGATCCGCAGATTGGCGATAAATTGAAGGTCGTGTTTATCCCCAACTACAGCGTCAGTCTGGCGCAGGTGATTATTCCTGCTGCCGACTTGTCTGAGCAGATTTCTCTGGCCGGGACCGAAGCCTCCGGAACCAGTAATATGAAATTTGCGCTCAACGGTGCGCTGACCATCGGGACGCTGGATGGCGCCAACGTTGAGATGCTGGAACATGTGGGTGCGGAGAATATCTTTATCTTTGGTAATACGGCGGAAGAGGTTGAGGCTTTACGCATTCAGGGCTACAAGCCGCGTGAGTATTACGAGAAAGATGAAGAGTTGCATCAGGTGCTGACGCAGATTGGCAGCGGCGTGTTCAGCCCTGAGGAGCCTGGACGTTATCGTGATCTGGTCGATTCGCTGATTAACTTTGGCGACCACTATCAGGTGCTGGCGGATTATCGCAGCTATGTCGATTGCCAGGATAAGGTTGATGAGCTGTATCGCCATCCGGAAGAGTGGACCACGAAGTCGATGATAAACATCGCCAATATGGGGTACTTCTCTTCGGACAGGACGATCAAAGAGTATGCCGAGAACATCTGGCATATTGATTCGGTGCGGTTGTAACATCCGAGGCCGGGGGCGCTTCGCTTGCCCGGCCTATGTTTATGCACTCTTGCAGGCCGGATAAGGCGTTAGCCGCCATCCGGCATTTTTATCAGGAGGCCAGCGACAGCTGGTGCTTCTCGACATACTCCGTCAGCCATTGGGTCATGCGGGACTGCTGTTCGGCATTCAGCCACATGCCTTCTTTCGTACGACGCCACAGCGCATCTTCTGCGCGACGCACCCACTCATGCTCAACCAGATACTTCAGCTCGGCCTCATAGAACTCATGGCCGAAGTCTTCGCCTAACTCGGCGATTGACGTGGCGTCGCCGATAATCCATTCAGTATTGCTGCCATAGGTACGCGAATAGTGGCGCGCCAGCGATTCGGTCAGGAACGGATAGCGACGGCGCAGTTTTGCCGCGTAATCTTCGCGATCGCCGCCAATATCACCGCCAGGCAGGATGCACTCTTTGGTCCATGCCGGGCCAATGCCCTGATAGTACGACGACAGTTTTTCCATCGCGTGCTCGGCCAGCTTACGGTAGGTTGTCAGCTTACCGCCAAAGACCGACAGCAGCGGCGCTTTGCCGTTTTCGTCGTGGATATCCAGCGTGTAATCACGGGTAATAGCCTGCGGCGAGTCGGACTCGTCATCGCACAGCGGACGCACGCCCGAGTAAGTCCAGACGATATCGTCACGGCCAAGCTGTTTCTTAAAGTGCGCGTTGTAGACCTTCAACAGGTAATTGATTTCGCTCTCATCAATTTTCACTGCTTTCGGGTCGCCTTTGTATTCGACGTCAGTCGTCCCGATGATCGAGAATTCGTCCATCCATGGGATAACAAACACAATACGTTTATCTTCATTTTGCAGAATATACGCTTGCTTCTGGGTATGTACGCGCGGCACCACGATGTGGCTACCTTTAATCAGACGAATACCGTACGGCGAAGGCAGATGCATGCCGTCATCAAAGAACTCTTTCACCCACGGACCGGTGGCATTGACCAGACCGCGCGCCTGCCAGGTATGTTTTTTGCCGGTATCGATATCTTCGGCTTCAACGATCCACAGGCCGTTTTCACGGCGAGCGGAGGTGGCGCGGGTGCGGGTTAATACTTCTCCGCCTTTGCGCACGACCATTTGGGCGTTTGCCAAAACCAGACGTGCATCGTCTACCCAGCAGTCAGAATATTCGAAACCGCGCACAATCTCAGGTTTCATTACGGAATCCGCGCCAAAACGCAAACCAGTAGAACCCGGCAAACTGGTGCGTTTGCCCAGATGATCGTACATAAACAAACCAATACGGATCATCCATGCCGGACGCAGATGCGGGCGATGGGGCAGACGAAAGCGCATCGGGAAGGCGATATGCGGTGCCATTTTCAACAGCACTTCACGTTCTGCCAGCGCCTCGCTCACCAGGCGGAATTCGTAGTGTTCCAGGTAGCGCAGGCCACCGTGGATGAGTTTGGAGCTGGCGGAGGAGGTGGCGCAGGCTAAATCCTGCGCCTCCAGCATCAGCACGGATAAACCGCGTCCAGCGGCATCTGCCGCGATACCGGCACCGTTGATGCCTCCACCTATCACAATCAGATCTTTGGTTTCCATGCTGGCCTCTCGCACTTTCGTTATAGCTCATTAATGTTCGTTATCGAGCATAATAGCAAAGAATTGCGCCATTGGTAACATTGGATAAACAATTTACAGTGATACATATAACATTATGGCGTTTACCTGCGCAGGCAACGTACACTGGAGGGTAATATTGGTTACCTGCCAGAATATAAGTAGAACTTAACAAGAGAACGCCATGGATCAGTTTGAGTGTATTAATGTCGAAGAAGCCCATCAGAAACTCCTGCACGGAATGGCGGTGCTGGTGGACATCCGCGATCCGCAAAGCTATGCGATGGGCCACGCGCCGCAGGCCTTTCATCTGACGAACGACACGTTGGGGACGTTTATGCGTGAGCATGATTTTGATACTGCCGTGATGGTGATGTGTTACCACGGCAACAGCAGTAAAGGCGCGGCGCAGTATCTTCTTCAGCAGGGCTATGATGCGGTTTACAGCGTTGACGGCGGCTTCGACGCCTGGCATCGACATTTTCCTGCAGAAGTGACATACGGTTCGTAAGCTAACAAAGATGCAGCCTGAAACGGACAGGATATATATACTGTCCTCTTTTGTGTGGAATAAGCGACAGCAATAATGTTGATGATTACCTCTTTTGCTAACCCCCGCGTGGCGCAGGCATTTGTTGATTATATGGCGACGCAGGGCGTTATTCTGACGATTCAACAACATCAGCAAACGGATGTCTGGCTGGCGGATGAGTCCCAGGCTGAACGCGTGCGTGCTGAACTGGCGCGATTTCTCGATAACCCGGGCGATCCGCGTTACCTCGCGGCCAGTTGGCAGTCAGGTCATACCGACAGCGGTCTGCGCTATCAACGTTATCCGTTTCTGGCTACATTGCGCGAACGTGCCGGCCCGGTGACCTGGGCGGTAATGGCGGCGTGTGTGTTGGTGTTTATCGCGATGAATGTGCTGGGCGACCAGGCGGTAATGCTCTGGCTGGCCTGGCCGTTCGATCCTTCGCTGAAATTTGAGTTTTGGCGTTATTTCACCCACGCGTTTATGCATTTCTCGCTCATGCACATTTTGTTCAACCTGCTGTGGTGGTGGTATCTCGGCGGCGCGGTTGAAAAGCGCCTGGGCAGCGGAAAGCTGATTGTCATTACTGTGATCAGCGCCTTGCTGAGCGGTTATGTTCAGCAGAAATTTAGCGGCCCGTGGTTTGGCGGGCTGTCTGGCGTGGTATATGCGCTGATGGGCTACGTGTGGTTGCGCGGCGAGCGCGATCCGCAAAGCGGTATTTTCCTGCAGCGTGGTTTGATTATCTTTGCCTTGATCTGGATTGTTGCCGGCTGGTTTGATCTGTTCGGCATGTCGATGGCGAACGGCGCACATATCGCCGGGCTGGCCGTGGGTCTGGCAATGGCGTTTGCCGATACTATTCATGTGCGAAAACGAACTTGACTCAAGTTTTGTGGTGCCGGAAGGCGGTGTGCGTTTGGACCAATTTGTAGGCCGGATAAGCGTCAGCGCATCCGGCAAAATTCCAGGGAACAATAATGAAGCAAACACAACGACATGACGCGATCATTGAGCTGGTAAAAAAACAGGGATACGTCAGTACCGAGGAGCTGGTGGAGCATTTCTCCGTCAGCCCGCAGACGATTCGCCGGGATCTGAATGACCTGGCCGATCAAAATATGATTTTGCGTCACCACGGCGGCGCGGCGTTGCCATCCAGCTCGGTCAATACACCATGGCATGACCGTAAAGCGACGCAGACGGCGGAAAAAGAGCGCATTGCGCGCAAAGTTGCCACGCAGATCCCTAACGGTTCAACGCTGTTTATTGATATCGGCACCACACCGGAAGCGGTGGCGCATGCGCTGCTTAATCACAGCAACTTACGCATTGTGACCAATAATCTCAATGTGGCAAACACGCTGATGGCGAAAGAGGATTTCCGCATTATTCTGGCCGGGGGCGAACTGCGTAGCCGTGACGGCGGCATTATGGGCGAAGCGACCCTCGACTTTATTTCCCAGTTCCGTCTGGACTTCGGCATCCTGGGGATCAGCGGTATCGACAGCGATGGCTCTCTGCTGGAGTTTGATTACCACGAAGTGCGCACCAAACGCGCGATCATTGAGAATTCACGTCACGTCATGCTGGTAGTGGATCACTCGAAGTTCGGACGTAACGCGATGGTGAATATGGGCAGCATTAGCATGGTGGATGCGGTTTATACCGACACGCTGCCGCCAGCTGGCGTGATGCAGGTTATTGCCGACCACCATATTCAATTAGAGCTGTGTTAAGTTAACTCCAGGCCTGATAAGCGTAGCGCATCAGGCATTAACTATACCCCATAGCCCATCATCTTCAGCAGTTTCTGCGCATGCTGCACCGCATCCTGGCGGTGGGCGACGCCGAGTTTTTGGTACAAATTGCGGATGTGCGTCTTAATGGTCGTGGCTGCAACGGCCAGCTCACCGGCGATCTGCTCGTTGCTGTAACCTGAATAAATCAGTCCCAGAACCTGCCATTCGCGCTGGGTCAGCGGGCTGGTGCGGATAAGCTCCGGCACTTCCGGATGGGTAAGCAGTCGCTCAACGAATCCTTCATCAAAGTGGGCGAATTTGTGGCGGTGGTGCTGGTTAATCTCCCGCAAAACGCGCTGGGCGCGGTGCTGGTCGAGTTCTGGCAGCGTATTGAGCTGAATCAGTTGGCGCAACTGCTGCGCCATCGCCTCACCTTCGATAACAAAGTGGCTGATAAATCCGGTACGGTTCGCCAGTTGCAGCGCTTCGAGTAAGACGCGCTGCGCGTCATTTTTGCGTCCTGCCTGCCAGTACAACTGATTAAGCAGCAACAGGTTACGGTTCAGATCGCTCATCAGGCGCAGGTTACGCGCATTTTCATTTAACTCTTCCAGTACGATTTCCGCCGGTTCAAACTCACCCAGCAGGATCTGCGCGCGGGCGATGTTGCGCCACTGACTTTGCAGGAAGTGGTTATTAGCGAACTCCGGCTTCGGCGTGTGGCGTAGCCAGTTGGCGGCCGAGTTTTTGTCACCCACCATTTGCCAGTAAATCACCCGGACTTTATCGGCGTTTGAGATCCAGTCGCTGTGATAGCGACCGTTGCCCAATAAGTTTTCCAGACGGTTGAGCAGGCTACGCGCGTTGTCTAAATCGCCCCGGGCCAGCGAACACTGAATCAGCAGCGCCAGGCACTGTAGCTGTTGCTGTGGCTGGAATGTGGAAAGCAACTCAATGCCCATGCGGGCAGACGCTTCAGCTTCGTCCAGACGTGCCCATGCCCACAGTAACTGCGCGCGGATACGTACCAGGAACTCATGCATCGGCAGCTGTTCCAGGTGCTGCTCTTTGATCAGCTGGAACGCTTTTTCCTGCGTCTCCCAGGCGGCCTGCAAAAAGCCCTGGGCAAATAAAATTTCGCTTTGCTGGATCAGACTCCACAGCGCGTAATGCCAGACATCATGATGGCGCGCCATCTGCTCGGTTTGCTGCATCAACGCCAGTGAACGCGTAAGATCCCCCTTACAATGCAGGACTTCACCATGCACCGAGGTGGCAACGATACGGCTATAGAACCAGGCGATGGGTAATTCATCCAGCGCCAGTTTTGCCAGACGTTCTGCTTCGTCAGGGTTACCGTCGTTAATCGCTACCTGCGCACGCAGCGCGTTAAATTCAGCGTGCAGCGTCGGCTCCATGTCGCCTTTCATCTCTTGTTCCGCACGGGCCAGCAGGGTATTAACCTCGCTGTAGCGGTGCTGGCTTTGCATCAGCCAGGCTTGCAGCAGAACCAGACGCGGATTTTCCAGTAGGCTTTCCCACGGCAGGGCTTTCAGCGACTCTTCCAATAGCGCCAGTTCGCTGTGGTTAAACAGGCCCCACGCATGATTAAGTAGGATATCGCGCAGCATATGGGCGTCGCCTGCCGCCAGAGCGTGGTGGATAGCTTCGCTAGGGAAACCCTGCGCCATCCAGCTTTCTGCGGCCGCGCGGTGTATTTCAGGCAGCTCGCTCGCCAGTTCCCACTGACAACGCTGGCGTAAAAAGCTGCCAAACAGCGGGTGATAGCTGAACCACTCGCCGACGTCATCCATTCGCTGCAGAAATAACCCCTGACGCTCAATTTCCTCAAGTCGCATTTGCCCGTTTTCTTCGCCGGTGACCCGAACGATCAGCGCATCGTTCATCGAACGCAGGATGGCGCTTTTGAGCAGAAAGTGACGGGTGCCGAGGTCAACGCTATCCAGTACTTCATCCACCAGGTAGTCGGATAAATGGCTGGCGTTGATCCCAGCGAGGCGTCGTGCCGACTGGTGCGCAGAGTTATTGTTCTGGCGGGCGGAAAGGGCAATCAGTTGTAACGCTGTGGCCCAGCCAGCAACGTCATCGCACATCCGGCTGCTTTCAGCCGCTTCAATCGGGGAGGATAAACGCCGATCGAAAAATTGTTTCGCTTCCTGATGGTTAAAGGCCAGTTGTTGGCTGCCGATTTCCAGCAACTGATCGCGCACCCGCAGGTTGGCAATGCCCAACTGCGGCAGATTACGCGACAGCACGACCAGTGTGAGATTTTCAGGCTGATGACGCAGGAAAAAGCGCATTGCTTCGTGAATGGCCGGATTGGAGATTAGATGATAATCATCCACCACCAGGTAGAGTGGACGATGCCACTCGGCCAGTTCAATAAAAAGCTGCGCAAACAGTGACGTCAGGCTGGCATACTGGCGTTTTTGCACCAGCGCTTCGCTGGTGGTGCAATGCCCACTGGTCGCCTGCTGGATCGCGGCAATCAGATAGCTGGCAAAACGCTCCTGCTGGTTATCGCCTTCATCCAGAGAGTACCAGCCTAACTCGGTCTTCCCCGCCGCCCATTGTGAAATAAGCGTTGTTTTTCCATAACCAGCAGGACTTGTGATCAGGGCGAGCCTGAAATTGTTCGCGCCGGAAAGTTTAGCCAACAGGCGCTCACGAACCACCGTATGGTCGAGACGAACCGGACGACTTAATTTAGACGGAATCAACATAAGTTAGTCACTTCACTGTGTGAAAATGGGGAAGAATGATTTTTTTTGCGCTTCGTAATTAATAGATATAAGGTCGGCCAGATTGGTATTTTATGCAAGCTAAGCGGGCTTTTTGTGTGTCTGATTTTGCACTATGTCACAAATCTATACATCTATTGCAATAATTTCTTTAAAGAGTCGCAACAGGCGTGGCGACTGGTTCCAGCGTGACTTTCACCCAGCGGAAAGATTCCACTTTTTTATGTTGTTACTGTAACGTTTAATAAAAAGACGATGAGTTTTGTGCTCGACTTAAAACTTTCATGTGAAATAACTCAAGCAGAATGCGTATTTCAGGTGAGAAACTATTTCTCTGTTTACATATTTTTTCTAAATATCATCTTACTGTTTGATATTGTCTGGCTAATCTCTTTAGGTTAATGCGAAACCGTGATGCATTTCAGGGGGATACGGGGGAAACCTACGTATTGACCGGCAATGCCTCTCTGCTTTAAGTGGCGGCGATCACACTTTTATGCTCATCCCCGCTCCTCCTCCCTCCCTAATCCGTGCCAGGATGAGGAAGGTCAACAACGAGCCTGGCAAACTAGCGATAACGTTGTTTTATTACCTAAGGACCTGGAATCCCTATGTCACAGCCAACCTTCAACAAAGATCAATTTCAGGCAGCCCTGACGCGTCAGTGGCAGCGTTTCGGTTTACTGTCGGCTCACGAAATGACGTCGCGCCAGTGGTGGCAGGCAGTGAGTGGGGCGTTGGCTGAGTTACTCAGCGCCCAGCCAGCGGTGAAACCGGCAAAAAATCAGCGCCATGTTAACTACATCTCGATGGAATTTTTGATTGGTCGTCTGACCGGCAACAACTTACTCAATCTGGGCTGGTATCAGGCGGTGAGCGATGAACTGAAAGCGCACGACGTCAACCTGACCGATCTGCTGGAAGAAGAGATCGATCCGGCGTTAGGTAACGGTGGATTGGGGCGTCTGGCGGCCTGCTTCCTGGATTCGATGGCGACGGTCGGCCAGTCGGCGACGGGCTATGGTCTCAACTACCAGTACGGCCTGTTCCGCCAGTCTTTTGCCGACGGTCAGCAGATGGAAGCCCCGGATGACTGGCATCGCGGTAGCTATCCGTGGTTCCGTCACAACGAGGCGTTAGATGTGCAGGTCGGCATTGGCGGTAAAGTCACCAAAGAGGGACACTGGGAGCCGGGATTTATCATCACCGGTCAGGCCTGGGATCTGCCGGTTCTCGGCTACCGTAACGGCGTGGCGCAACCGCTGCGTCTGTGGCAGGCCAGCCACGCGCATCCGTTTAACCTGACCAAATTTAATGACGGCGATTTCCTGCGCGCAGAGCAGCAGGGCATCGACGCCGAAAAACTGACCAAAGTGCTGTACCCGAACGACAACCACACCGCGGGTAAAAAGCTGCGCCTGATGCAGCAGTACTTCCAGTGCGCCTGCTCCGTAGCCGACATTCTGCGCCGCCATCATCTGGCAGGGCGTAAACTGCATGAGCTGGCCGATTTCGAAGTGATTCAACTGAACGATACTCACCCGACCATCGCGATCCCTGAGCTGCTGCGTGTGCTGATTGATGAGCACCAGATGAGCTGGGACGATGCGTGGGCCATTACCAGCAAAACCTTTGCGTACACCAACCATACCCTGATGCCGGAGGCGCTGGAGTGCTGGGATGAGAAGTTGGTGAAAGCGCTACTGCCGCGCCATATGCAAATCATCAAAGAGATTAACGACCGCTTTAAGAAACTGGTCGATAAAACCTGGCCGGGTAATGCTGAAGTGTGGGCGAAACTGGCGGTGGTGCATAATAAACAGGTACGTATGGCCAATATGTGCGTGGTCAGCGGTTTTGCAGTTAACGGCGTGGCGGCGCTGCACTCCGATCTGGTGGTGAAAGATCTGTTCCCGGAATATCACCAGCTCTGGCCTAACAAATTCCATAACGTCACCAACGGGATTACCCCGCGTCGCTGGATCAAACAGTGCAACCCGGCGCTTGCCGCGCTGCTGGATAAATCGCTGAAAAAAGAGTGGGCCAACGACCTCGACCAGTTGATTAGCCTGGAAAAATACGCCGACGACGCGAAGTTCCGTCAGACTTATCGTGACATTAAGCTGGCGAATAAAAAGCGCCTGGCAGAGTTTGTGAAGGTACGGACAGGTATTGAAATCAATCCGCAGGCAATCTTTGATATTCAGATCAAACGTCTGCATGAGTACAAGCGTCAGCATCTGAACTTGCTGCATATTCTGGCGCTGTACAAAGAAATTCGTGAAAACCCGCAGGCGGATCGCGTGCCGCGCGTCTTCCTGTTTGGCGCGAAAGCCGCCCCGGGTTACTACCTGGCGAAAAATATTATCTTCGCTATCAACAAGGTGGCGGAAACCATCAATAACGACCCGAAAATCGGCGACAAGCTGAAAGTCGTCTTCCTGCCGGATTATTGTGTCTCGGCGGCGGAAATGCTGATTCCGGCGGCGGATATCTCTGAGCAGATCTCAACCGCGGGCAAAGAGGCTTCCGGCACCGGTAACATGAAACTGGCGCTGAACGGCGCGTTAACCGTCGGTACGCTGGATGGCGCCAACGTCGAAATCGCCGAGAAGGTGGGCGACGAAAATATCTTTATCTTTGGTCATACCGTGGAAGAGGTGAAAGCCCTGAAAGCGAAAGGCTATGACCCGGTGAAATGGCGTAAGAAAGATAAGGTGCTGGATGCTGTTCTGAAGGAGTTGGAAAGCGGAAAATTCAGCGACGGCGATAAACATGCCTTTGACCAGATGCTGCACAGTATTGGTAAGCAGGGCGGTGATCCGTATCTGGTCATGGCGGACTTCGCGGCCTACGTTGCAGCCCAGAAGCAGGTTGACGTGTTGTACCGTGACCAGGACGCCTGGACCCGGGCGGCGATTCTGAATACCGCACGTTGCGGCATGTTCAGTTCGGATCGCTCCATTCGCGATTATCAAGCTCGTATCTGGCAGGCGAAACGTTAAGGAAGCGCGATGGAAAGCAAACGTCTGGATAATGCCGCGCTGGCGGCGGGGATCAGCCCACATTACATTAATGCCCACGGTAAACCGCAGTCTATTGGTGCCGAAACCAAGCGGCGTTTGCTTGACGCCATGCATCGCACCACCGCCGCCACGAAGGTGGCGGTGACCCCGGTGCCGAACGTCATGGTTTATACCGCGGGCAAAAAAATGCCGTTGGCGGTTGAGGGAAGTGGAGAGTTTACCTGGCTGCTAACCACCGAAGAGGGTGTGCAGTACAAAGGGCATGCCGTTGGCGGTAAATCTTTCAATCTGCCGGCGAAACTGCCGGAGGGATATCACACGCTTACCCTGACCCAGGGGGAGTTGCGTACGCATTGCCGTATCATCGTGGCGCCGAAGCGCTGTTACGAACCGCAGGCGTTGTTGGCCGGGCAGAAGTTGTGGGGGGCATGCGTTCAGCTTTACACCCTACGTTCAGAAAAAAACTGGGGGATTGGCGACTTTGGCGATCTCCGCGCCATGTTGGTGGATGTGGCACAACGCGGCGGCGCGTTTATCGGCCTGAATCCTATTCATGCGCTGTATCCGGCGAACCCGGAAAGTGCAAGTCCATACAGCCCGTCGTCACGTCGCTGGCTGAATATTATTTATATTGATGTCAACGCAGTAGACGATTTCCACCACAGTAAAGAGGCACAGGCCTGGTGGCAGAAACCCACGACTCAGCAAGCCCTGCAAAAGGCGCGAGATGCCGTATGGGTGGATTACTCTACCGTTACCGCACTGAAGATGACGGCTCTACGTATGGCGTGGAAAAGCTTCTCTGCGCGTGATGATGAGCAGATGGCGGCATTTCGCCAGTTTGTGGCTCAGGAAGGCGATAGCCTGTACTGGCAGGCGGCCTTTGACGCCCTGCATGCGCATCAGGTGAAAGAAGACGCATTGCGCTGGGGCTGGCCGGTGTGGCCAGAGGCTTTCCAGTCGGTGGACTCGCCAGAGGTCAAACAGTTCTGCGAAGCGCATCGTGATGACGTGGACTTCTACCTGTGGCTTCAGTGGCTGGCGTATACCCAGTTCGCTGACTGCTGGGAAACGAGTCAGGGTTTTGCGATGCCTGTCGGGCTGTATCGCGATCTGGCGGTCGGCGTGGCAGAAGGGGGGGCGGAAACCTGGTGCGACCGTGAGCTGTACTGCCTGAAAGCCTCGGTTGGCGCGCCGCCGGATATTCTCGGTCCGCTGGGTCAGAACTGGGGGCTGCCGCCGATGGATCCGCACATCATCACAGCCCGCGCTTACGAACCTTTTATCGAGCTGCTGCGCGCCAATATGCAGAACTGCGGCGCATTGCGTATCGATCATGTTATGTCGATGCTGCGTCTGTGGTGGATCCCTTACGGTGAAACGGCCGATCACGGCGCCTACGTGCATTATCCGGTCGACGACCTGCTTTCAATTCTGGCGCTGGAAAGTAAACGTCATCACTGCATGGTGATTGGTGAAGATCTGGGTACTGTGCCGGTAGAGATCGTCAGCAAGCTGCGCGATAGCGGCGTGTACTCCTATAAAGTGCTTTATTTTGAGAATGACCATGAGAAAAACTTCCGTGCGCCGAAAGCGTACCCGGAACAATCAATGGCAGTCGCGGCGACGCATGACCTTCCTACGCTTAAAGGTTATTGGGATAGTGGCGATCTGACGCTGGGTAGAGCGCTGGGTCTGTACCCGGATGAGGTTGTGCTACGAGGGTTATATCAGGACCGGGAGTTGGCGAAACAAGGGCTGCTGGACGCGCTGCACAAATATGGCTGTCTGCCAAAACGCGCGGGCCACAAGGCCTCGCTGATGTCGATGACGCCGATGCTTAATCGTGGCATGCAACGCTACATCGCTGACAGCAACAGTGCGCTGCTGGGTCTGCAACCGGAGGACTGGTTAGGAATGGCGGATCCGGTCAACATCCCGGGGACCAGCGACCAGTACAAAAACTGGCGGCGTAAGCTCACCGCTACGTTGGAGCAGATGTTTGCCGATGACGGGGTGAACAAGCTGATTAAGGATTTGGATAAGCGCCGCAAAGCCGCTGCGAAGAAGAAGTAAAAAAGCCGGGGATTTCCCCGGCTTTTTTGTTTGGGATATGTAGGGATTAAACCACCATGCCCAGCAGCAGACAACCTACCAGACCGCAGACGGAGATAATGGTCTCCAGCATTGACCATGACTTGATGGTCTCACCGATAGTCAGGTTGAAATACTCCTTGAACAGCCAGAAGCCAGGATCGTTCACGTGGGAGAAAATGACGGAGCCGGAACCGACTGCAATAACCATCAGCTCAGGGCTTACGCCGGTCGTCGCAATCAGCGGCGCCACTATCCCACCTGCGGTGATAGCTGCAACGGTTGCGGAACCCAGCGCGATACGCAGTACCGCAGCGATAGACCATGCCATCAGCAGCGGAGAAACGTTCGAACCGTGCATCATTGAAGCGATGTATTTGTCCACGCCGCTATCAACCAGAACCTGTTTGAAGGCACCGCCACCACCGATGATCAACAGCATCATCGCGATGATTTTGATTGAGGACACCAGCGTGTCGTTAATCTGATCCATCGAACGTCCACGGTTCAGACCAAACGTGAACATCGCAATCAGCACCGCGATAAGCGTAGCCATGACCGGGTCGCCAAGGAATTCTGCAACTGTCAGGAAAGCATGACCTTTAGGCAGAATCATCTCCGCGACGGCGCGCATTGCCATCAGGATAACCGGAACCAAAGAGGTCCAGACGCTGACGCCAAAGCCTGGCATCTCTTCTTCGGTGAAGGTTTTTGCGCTGTACAAACCTTCCGGGATTGGCTTATCGATGCCTTTCAGGAAGCGCGCGTACACCGGACCGGCGAGAATAACGGTCGGGATGGCCAGAATCGTACCAAACAGCAGGGTTTTACCCATATCTGCGTGGAAAATGGTGGCGATAGCAGTCGGACCCGGGTGAGGCGGCAGGAAACCGTGCGTGACGGACAGCGCAGCAGCCATCGGGACACCAACGTACAGCAGCGGGATGTTTGCCGCCGCGGCAATCGTGAACACCAGCGGCAGCATCAGTACGAAGCCGACTTCGTAGAACAGGGCAAAACCGACGGTGAAACCGGTTAATACTACCGCCCACTGAATGTGTTTTTTGCCGAATTTAGCAATCAGCGTGGTGGCGATGCGCTGTGCGCCGCCGCAGTCCGCCAGCATTTTGCCCAACATGGCGCCAAAACCCATAATCAGGGCGAGGCTGCCAAGGGTTCCGCCGACGCCGGCCTTAATAGAACCGATGACTTTATCCAGCGGCATCCCTTGCATCAATCCGACAGCAAGCGCCACCAGGACGAGAGCGATGAAGCCGTTCATTTTGAAACGGATCATCAGGAGAAGTAACAAGATTACACCGATAGCAACGATGACTAATGGCATGATTTACCTGGCCTTTACTTTGTTATGGGTAACGTCAGTGTTTAGATGACAAATTCCGATTGTCCCGACCGGGAACCGAGTATTCACAGCACCAATGCTGATTACCGTCAAAACTAATTAGTTTAGCTGGTTGTTATGGGTGTGTTAGGTGCTGATATGAATGATACGGGTAACATGCGGCGCTTGAAAATCACCTGAGCAGGCAAAATTTAAATTATGAGAGGCGGGTCAAATTATAGCGGTGTTGTTGCAGGGGACATGCAGAGAAATGTAAGGATGCAGGCCGGATAAAGCGTTTATGCTGCCATCCGGCATCAATGCCCGATGGCGACGCGGATGCGCCTGATCGGGCCTTGCAGGTCTGGTCGTTAGTAGTAAGAGTGCTCACCGCGCTGGTGTTCGGTTAAATCGCGAACGCCTTTCAGTTCAGGGAATTCAGCCAGCAGCTGTTTCTCGATACCTTCTTTCAGCGTTACATCTACCATTGAACAGCCGTTACAGCCGCCGCCAAATTGCAGAATGGCGTAGCCTTCATCGGTGATCTCCATCAGAGAGACGCGGCCGCCATGGCCTGCCAGCTGTGGGTTGATCTGCGATTGCAGCATGTACTCTACGCGTTCCATCAGCGGCGCATCATCGGCAACTTTACGCATTTTGGCGTTTGGCGCTTTCAGCGTCAGCTGGGAGCCTAACTGGTCGGTAACGAAATCGATTTCTGCATCTTCCAGATACGGTGCGCTCAGTTCATCAACATATGCGGTCAGCAGGTCAAATTTAATGGCGGTGTCGGTTGCTTCCACGGCGTCGGGCGGGCAATAAGAAACGCCGCATTCAGCGTTAGGCGTGCCGGGATTAATCACAAATACGCGAATTTGTGTCCCTTCTTCCTGATTTGCCAGCAGTTTGGCAAAGTGCGCTTGTGCAGCATCGGAAATATGGATCATAGTAATGGCCTAATAGTTGACTATTTTACTTGGTTATAATACGCCCATCATCGAGGCTCTACAAGGTTCGACACAGGCACCATACCTGGACAGTCGCCGCGCCGTTGCGTAAAAGCAGCTGCGCGATTTCCGCGACGGTACTTCCGGTAGTGACGACATCATCCACAATAACCATATGGAGTCCCTGCACCGGCAATTCAAGGCGAAAGGCATTTTTCAGGTTACGTTTGCGTAATCTGGCGCTGAGATAGTGTTGTGTGGCGGTGGCCCGAACCCGTGTGATGGCCTGCCTGTCCCAGTCGCATCCAAGCCAGCGCGCCAAAGGGCGACACAGTAAATCACTCTGATTAAATCCTCTGCGCCAGTGTCGGCGTTGCCAGAGCGGGACGCTAACGATCATGTCCGGCAGAGGAAGAGCGCTGACGCGCCGGGCCTGTAATACCTCCAGCAACAGTAAACGTGAAAGAGCACTGGCCATTTCGCTGCGGCGTGAAAACTTAAACTGGTGGATAAGTCCGCTCAGCGGAGGAATATAGTCGCTGACGGCGATCAGACGCTGCCACGGCGGGGGTTTTTGCAGGCAACGACCGCAGGGAAGCGAAGGATGTGCGGCGGGTAGTCCACATTGAGGACACCGGCAGAGAGGCTGACGCGTTGCCCGCGTGCAAACCGAACAGATCCCCCAGTGCCCCAACGTCAACGGCATTCGGCATAGCCAGCACAATCCTGGTACTGTTAGCATAGATGCATCCTTTCAGGCTAAAAGAGAACAATAACTGATGAATGACATCTGGTGGCAGACCCAGGGTTCGGGAAATTGCCATCTTGTGCTGCTGCACGGATGGGGACTGAACGCGGAAGTATGGCATTGCATAAGTGAGGAACTGAGCTCGCATTTCACGCTGCATCTTGTCGACTTGCCGGGATTTGGTCGCAGCCAGGGGTTCGGCGCAATGTCGCTGGAAGAGATGGCCGGGCGGGTATTAAAACAGGCGCCGGAGAAAGCCATCTGGCTCGGCTGGAGTCTCGGGGGGCTGGTCGCCAGTCAGGTGGCGTTAACGCATCCTGAGCGTGTTCAGGCGCTGGTTACCGTGGCATCCTCACCTTGTTTTAGCGCGCGCGACGAATGGCCGGGCATTAAGCCGGAAGTACTGGCCGGTTTCCAGCAACAATTGAGCGAAGATTTCCAGCGGACGGTGGAGCGTTTTCTGGCCTTGCAAACGATGGGTACGGAAACCGCGCGTCAGGATGCGCGAGCGCTGAAGAAAACGGTGCTGTCATTACCCATGCCGGACGTCGATGTGCTCAACGGCGGGCTGGAGATTCTGAAAACGGTCGATCTGCGTGAGCCGTTATGTTCTGTGGATATACCTTTCCTGCGGATGTACGGTTATCTTGATGGTTTGGTTCCGCGCAAAGTCGTCCCGATGCTGGATACCTTGTGGCCGCAAAGCGAGTCGTTGGTGTTTGCCAAAGCGGCGCATGCGCCGTTTATCTCACATCCGATGGAGTTCTGCTCAGCGCTGGTGGCGTTAAAACAGCGGCTATAAATCCGCTGTTTTGCCCGGTGGAATCATACTGCCGGGCTGGTGATTAATGGCTGCACGTAGCCAGATCCTCAGCGGTCAGGCCGGTGATTCTGCAGATGGTCAGCGGGTCTGTGCCATCTGCCAACATGGTTGTTGCAATGCGCAGAGCTTCCTCTTGTTTGCCTTGTTGCAAACCCTGTCGTAACCCTTTCCTGTGACCTTCCTGAAGACCATTAAGGTGCCCTTCCTGACGTAATCTTTCGGCAATAGTCATCAACTTTTCCTTGTATTGAGGTAAACGTTCGGCGACCTGGTGAATAAATTCGCTAAAACGTGCGGTGTCCCCGGCCTGCATCAGGTAATTAAACAGGGCTTTCAACTGGTTGTCATTAGCATGTCCTTTAACAAGCAGGATGACGAGTTTTTCAACTAACCCTATCAAATCGCGTTTACGAATATGTTTTTGGATGAGCTCCAATAGCGCCATCCGGCGGTGCTGCATGATCTCGTCATCGGGCACAACGGTGATATCGACCAATGGAAATGCTGTGGCATAAAGTGGTCTGGCTGCCTCCGGGTCGTCAAATTCGCCCAGCCAGCAGAGTGAATATGGATATGGGCTGACGGTGCCATGATAAAAAAGTATGGGGATCACCAACGGTAGTTTCTTATGGCCCGCAGCCAAAATATGGCCTGGATGTTTGCTGCCATTTGTAGGCCGGATAAGCGTAGCGCCATCCGGCAGGAGCGGCAAACTAGCGCAAAGCCCACCACTCGCGCAGGCAGGCTTTACCTTCGGGGCAACTCTTGCAGCTTCCGGACAGACACCCATCGGCATCTTCCTGAATCCGCACCGCTTTGCCCATCTTTTCTAACTGATTCAACATGGCGTCAATCATTGGCTGCGGGGTATGCAGCGTGTGGCTAATTTGCTTTGCCTCCAAACGCCCCCGCAGCGCCAGTAAATCACGAACCTGAATAAGCGATGCCATCGTTTTCAGCCTTAATGGCAATCGCCAGTGGTACTGGAACAGCAGGAGCTAGCCGTTCTGTTGGTTGACAGCAGTGAGAGATCCACCCGGCTGCGGGCACGGCGCAGCAGACCCAGCAACACGATGTTAAACAGAATGACGGCTAAGATGCAGACCAGACTGTAAGTCGGATGCGCTTTGTAGCTGACGGTCTGATAAAACAGCGTTGACAGTGAATAGGCGATGTTCAGGCCCCACAGGATGGAGAAGCCCATCCAGCCACGGCTGGATTCACGTGCGATAGCCCCCATCACGGAAATGCACGGGACATACAGCAGCACGAAAATCAGGTAGCTGTACGCGGCGGCGGCGCTGCCGAATTTCTCGCCCATCACGCCCATCGCGCCTGTAGCCATCTCGCCGTCGCCTTTGCTGGCTTCAATAGGGTTGGCCAGAACGCTCAGGCTGAAGGTGTCTTTCAGGCTTTGCCAGGTTTCATCCACCGCACTGAACAGCTCGTCACCGAGGTGGAAATCTGCCGGATTGAATTCTTCTTCCTGAATGTTTTCTGCGGTGTAAAGCGTGTTCAGCGTTCCGACAACCACCTCTTTTGCCATCGCACCGGTGAACAGACCGACGGTTGCCTGCCAGTTATCTTCGTGGACGCCAATCGGCTTGAAGACTGGGGTGATGACGCGGCTGACGGAAGCCAGAGCAGAGTCGTTGATGTTATCGACGATTTTCCCGCTCAGCGAGAAGCTGTTAAAGGCGCTGAGGAAAATACTGACGATGATAATCACTTTACCGGCACGCAGCACGAAGCCTTTCAGACGTTGCCAGGTCTGAATAATCAGGCTCTTGATATGCGGCACATGGTACACCGGCAGCTCCATGACGAACGGTGTTGCTTCGCCACGCATGATGGTGTGTTTGAGCATCAGACCGGTCAGCACCGCCATGATGATACCCAGTACGTATAACGAGAAGACCGCCAGCGCACCGTTCTGACCAAAGAAAGCTGCGGCAAAGACGGCGAAAATCGCCAGACGTGCGCCGCAGGACATAAACGGTGCCATCATGATGGTCATCAGACGTTCACGTGGTGCATCCAGCGTACGGGCGCCCATCACCGACGGTACGTTGCAGCCAAAGCCGACGATCAGCGGGACAAACGATTTACCCGGCAGTCCCAGCGCCTGCATCAGGCGGTCCATTACAAACGCAGCGCGCGCCATGTAACCGGAGTCTTCAAGGAAGGAGAGGAACAGGTACATCATGCCGATTTGCGGCACCAACGGCAGCACGGTGTTAATCCCGCCGCCAAGACCTTGCGCCAGGAAGATAGTGAGCCAGTCCGGGAAGTGCAGCGTATAGCCAATCCATTGAATACCATGAATAAACAGCGCCACGGAACCCACATCGAATAACGGCTGCAGTGCGCCGCCAATGTTAATGGCGAGCAGGAACATCAGGTACATCACGAACAGGAAAATCGGCAGCCCGAGAAAGCGGTTAAGGACGATTTTATCCACCGCGGTGGTGAAACGGCTCGGCTCTGCCGTCAGGGTATTACTGACGGTATCGCAGATTGCGGCGATGCATTGGTAACGCGCATCGGCGATATGCAGCGCGGGATCGTCCATTGTTTCACTCAGACGCGCAATGGCGGCATCGAGGTTTTGCGCGGCCTCACCGGCGTAGGCACGGCTGTAGATATCGCCTTCCAACATCTGCAGGCCCAGCCAGCGGCGTTGTTTAAGCGGCATATCTTTGGCCATCGCATCGGCGAGGGAATCCGCTTCCTGCAACAACGGCTGGGCATAATGCACCAGTTCGACGGTGTCGTTTTCCTTGTAGCGATCGATCGCCAGCTTCAACGCTTCAATGCCGCGGGCGCGGGTGGAGACCAGCGGAACCACTGGGCAGCCAAGACGGGCGGAGAGGGCGTCGATATCGATACGGATTTGCTGTTTCTCAGCAATATCCAGCATGTTCAGAGCGACGATACAGGGAATGCCCAGCTCAAGCAGTTGCAACGTCAGGTAGAGGTTGCGCTCAAGGTTTGAGGCATCGACCACGTTGATCAACAGATCCGCGTCGCCGCTTAAAATGTAGTGGCAGGCGATTTGCTCATCAAGAGAGGTCTGCGACGAGATTGTCGTCAGTGAATAGGTGCCGGGTAAGTCGACCAGCGTGACCTGATGGTCCGTCGTGGCGAAATGACCTTCTTTACGCTCAACGGTAACGCCAGCCCAGTTGCCTACACGCTGACGCGCGCCAGTGAGCTGGTTGAATAAGGTTGTCTTGCCGGAATTAGGATTACCAATTAAACCAATGGTTAGTTTTTTCATTTTTATAGACTCACTGTATTAACAGGACACCGCTTCCACTTCTAATAACGCCAAATCCTTTTTACGCAATACCAGACTTACGCGACGCGTTTCAATATGGATAGGATCGCCGAGCGGGGCGACGCGAACCACGTTGAAGGATGAGCCGGGTAGCATGCCAAGTGACAACAGTTTCTGACGATAAGCCGGGCTGATTTCACGGGCAAAACCGGTAATTTTCCACGCACTGTCAGGAGTGAATTGCATAGGGACCTACTTATATCTCGCTAACTGGGTGATTACCTCATGGGGCGACAGGGCGGCATGAGACCAGATGATTAGCCAACGTAAGGAAAGAGTAAATAATCAACAAACCAATGATAATGAGAATGGTTTCTATCATCAATAGAATAAGTGTGACGGAATGTACAATTAGATAATAATTTGAGCCAATTTTGATATTCCTCAATATTTATTCTGGTTGGGGACGAATGATTCGCGCTAGCAATTATTGAAATCCTTAATGTTTAATTAAGGTTTCATCTGTTAATGAAGTGATAAATATAATGAGGAAGAGAGAAGATAATATAGTAAATATGCCGGATACGGTATTTACACCGCTATCCGGCACATGGTTTAAACTTAGCGCTTTTTACCCATTGCCGCTGCCAGCGCATCCATCATGGCGCTGTTGCCCGCAGGCTGAGCGTCACGGCCACGAGGTTTCGCGGCTTTTGGGGCCGGGCGATTGCCCTGAGTACGATCGTTATTTCCACCACTGCGACGCGCGTTGGTTTCACCTGGCTGCTCATCCAGACGCATAGTCAGCGCGATACGCTTACGCTGCAGGTCTACTTCCAGCACTTTCACTTTCACAATGTCGCCCGCTTTCACCACGGTGTGGGGATCTTCGACGAACTTATTCGACAGTGAAGAGATATGCACCAGACCGTCCTGGTGTACGCCGATATCGACAAACGCGCCGAAGTTGGTGACGTTGGTGACGGCCCCTTCCAGAATCATCCCCGGTTGCAGATCGTTCATGGTTTCTACGCCATCAGCAAACTGTGCGGTTTTGAATTCAGGACGCGGGTCGCGACCCGGTTTTTCCAGCTCTTTGATGATGTCGGTGACGGTCGGTACCCCGAAGCGCTCGTCAGTAAAATCGGCGGCTTTCAGATTGCGCAGTTCGCTGCTGTTGCCCATCAGATCGCGCAGCGATTGCTCGGTGGCGGCCAGAATGCGTTCCACAATCGGATAGGCTTCCGGGTGAACGGTGGAGGCATCCAGCGGATTATCGCCGTGATTGATACGCAAGAAGCCCGCGCACTGTTCAAAGGCTTTAGGGCCCAGACGGCTGACTTTGAGCAGTTGCTGACGGTTCTGGAACTGGCCGTTCTCGTCACGCCAGGCCACGATGTTCTGCGCCATCATGCGCGTCAGGCCCGCCACGCGGGCCAGCAGCGGTACGGAGGCGGTGTTCAGATCCACGCCGACGGCGTTTACGCAGTCTTCCACTACCGCATCCAGCTTACGCGCCAGCTGCGTCTGGCTTACGTCGTGCTGATACTGGCCCACGCCGATAGATTTCGGATCGATTTTCACCAGCTCAGCCAGCGGATCCTGCAGACGACGGGCGATCGACACCGCCCCACGCAGCGAAACATCAAGGTCCGGGAACTCCAGCGCCGCCAGCTCAGAAGCGGAGTACACTGACGCGCCGGCTTCGCTGACGATTACTTTCTGCGCGGTGACTTGCGGGAACTGTTGCTGTACGTCGAGGAAGAAACGCTCGGTTTCGCGCGACGCCGTACCATTACCAATCGCCACCAGCTCAACGTTGTATTTTTCACACAACGCCGCAACGGCGACGGCGGCTTTGGCGGCCTGACCGGTATGCGGGTAAATGGTATCGGTAGCGACCAGTTTGCCGGTACCATCAACCACAGCCACTTTTACCCCGGTACGCAGACCCGGATCGAGGCCCATTGTGGCGCGCAGTCCAGCTGGGGCGGCCATCAGAAGGTCATGCAGGTTGCGGGCAAAGACGTTAATCGCTTCATCTTCCGCACGTTCGCGCACGGTACCCATCAGCTCGGTTTCAAGGTGCATCAGCACTTTGATGCGCCACGTCCAGCTCACCACGCCTTTACGCCAGCTGTCGGCAGGTGCGTTATTCAGGCGCAGTCCCAGATGTTCCTGGATAATCTGCTCGCCGTGGCTCTCTTTTGGCGGCTCATCGAATTGCGGATCGGCATTCAATGAAAGCTGTAACATGCCTTCGTTACGACCACGGAACATGGCCAGCGCGCGGTGGGATGGCACGGTAGAAATCGGTTCGTGGTGGTCGAAGTAGTCACGGAACTTCGCCCCTTCCTCTTCTTTACCGCTGACCACGGTAGAAACCAAATGCGCGTTTTTCCACAGGTAATCACGAACTTTTGCCAGCAGCGCGGCGTCTTCTGCGAAACGCTCCATCAGAATGTAGCGCGCGCCGTCGAGAGCGGCTTTGGTGTCCGCCACGCCGTTTTCGGCGTTGAGGTATTTGGCGGCTTCCGTTTCCGGGTCGTGGGAGGGTTCGTTCCACAGCAGGTCAGCCAGCGGCTCCAGCCCGGCTTCAATGGCGATTTGCCCACGGGTGCGGCGCTTGGGTTTGTACGGCAGATAGAGATCTTCGAGTTCGGTCTTACTTAACGTACCGTTGATCGCATTCGCCAGATCGTCGGTCAGTTTGCCTTGCTCGCCGATAGATTTCAGGATCGCCTGACGGCGGTCTTCCAGTTCACGCAGATATCCCAGACGGGTCTCCAGATTACGCAATTGCGTATCGTCCAGACCGCCGGTGATTTCCTTACGATAACGTGCGATAAACGGCACGGTGTTCCCTTCATCAAGCAGGCGAACGGCAGCTTCTACCTGTTCAGCACGAGCCTGAATTTCACCTGCGATAATGCGGCAGAAAGAATCATTCATCATGGATAGCTTCGTCTATAGGATAAAAAATCAGGGGATAGTTATACGGATTGACTGGCAAAAATGCCAGTCATCTACGGGGGCTTCGGATTGTTCCGGTCTCACTTCACGTATTCGATCTCGTTTACGTACCAACTGGCTTCGCCGCCTGGGGTGTTTACTACCGCGAGATCGCCGACCTCTTTTTTCAGCAGCGCCCGCGCCATTGGCGAATCGATAGAGATGTAATCTTTACGGCCGAAGATCTCATCGTAACCGACAATGCGGAATTTGCGGATGTCGCCATCGTCATTTTCAATCTCGACCCATGCGCCAAAGAAGACTTTGCCTTCCTGTTGCGGGGAGTAATCGACGATTTTCAGATTTTCCATGCACTTGGTCAAATAACGGACGCGGCGGTCGATCTCGCGCAGGCGCTTTTTATTATACTGGTAGTCGGCATTTTCGCTGCGGTCGCCCAGACTTGCGGCCCAGGTGACCTTTTTGGTGACTTCCGGGCGCTCTTCACGCCAGAGATAATTCAGTTCTTGTTTGAGTTTTTCATACCCTTCACGGGTTATCAGGGGCGTTTTCATCTTATTGTTTTACCTTCGACTCTGTGATGATGCGCACAATTAGTATTACGTGAGCATATCAACAGAATAAATAATGTATTGCGAGAAACATTGTATACTTAAGCTGCTGTTTAATATGCTTTGTAACAATTTAGCCTGGAATTCATACCAGAATTCGCTGGTGACTCACGTGAGCTTTCTTAAGAATATACACTTAATTGTTGCGAACCTTTGGGAGTAATAACAATGCAAGAGAACTATAAGATTCTGGTGGTCGATGACGACATGCGCTTACGTGCGCTTCTGGAACGTTATCTGACCGAGCAGGGCTTCCAGGTTCGAAGCGTCGCAAACGCTGAGCAGATGGATCGTCTGCTGACCCGTGAGTCCTTCCACCTGATGGTGCTGGATTTAATGCTGCCGGGTGAAGACGGCCTGTCTATTTGCCGTCGCCTGCGCAGCCAAAGCAACCCGATGCCGATCATTATGGTGACCGCGAAGGGTGAAGAAGTTGATCGTATCGTAGGGCTGGAAATCGGCGCTGACGATTACATTCCGAAACCGTTTAACCCGCGTGAACTGCTGGCGCGTATTCGTGCCGTACTGCGTCGCCAGGCGAACGAACTGCCGGGCGCACCTTCTCAGGAAGAAGCGGTTATTGCCTTTGGTAAGTTCAAACTGAACCTCGGTACGCGTGAAATGTTCCGCGAAGATGAACCGATGCCGCTCACCAGCGGGGAATTTGCGGTACTGAAAGCGCTGGTAAGCCACCCGCGTGAGCCGCTGTCTCGCGACAAGCTGATGAACCTGGCTCGTGGTCGTGAATACTCGGCGATGGAACGTTCCATCGACGTACAGATTTCTCGTCTGCGCCGTATGGTGGAAGAAGATCCGGCGCATCCGCGTTATATCCAGACCGTATGGGGTCTGGGCTACGTTTTTGTTCCGGACGGTTCTAAAGCATGAGGCGAATGCGCTTCTCACCACGAAGTTCGTTTGCCCGCACATTATTGCTCATCGTCACCTTGCTGTTTGCCAGCCTGGTGACGACTTACCTGGTCGTGCTGAACTTCGCGATTTTGCCGAGCCTCCAGCAGTTTAATAAGGTCCTGGCTTACGAAGTTCGTATGCTGATGACCGATAAACTGCAACTGGAGGACGGTACGCAACTGGTGGTGCCGCCCGCGTTCCGCCGGGAAATTTATCGTGAGTTGGGTATTTCCCTCTATTCCAACGAGGCCGCTGAAGAGGCCGGACTGCGTTGGGCGCAACACTATGAATTCTTAAGCCATCAGATGGCGCAGCAGCTGGGTGGCCCGACCGAAGTCCGCGTTGAGGTCAACAAAAGCTCGCCGGTCGTGTGGTTGAAAACCTGGCTGTCGCCCAATATCTGGGTACGTGTGCCGCTGACTGAGATCCATCAGGGTGATTTTTCGCCGCTGTTCCGCTATACGTTGGCGATCATGCTGCTGGCCATCGGCGGCGCATGGCTGTTTATTCGTATTCAGAACCGACCGCTGGTGGATCTTGAACATGCGGCGTTGCAGGTGGGGAAGGGTATTATTCCGCCGCCGTTGCGTGAGTATGGCGCTTCTGAGGTGCGTTCCGTTACCCGTGCCTTTAACCATATGGCGGCAGGCGTGAAGCAACTGGCCGATGACCGTACGCTGCTGATGGCGGGGGTGAGTCACGATCTACGTACTCCACTGACGCGTATCCGTCTGGCGACGGAAATGATGGGCGAGGAAGACGGTTATCTCGCAGAGTCCATCAATAAGGACATCGAAGAGTGTAACGCTATTATCGAGCAGTTTATCGACTACCTGCGTACCGGTCAGGAGATGCCGATGGAGATGGCGGATCTGAACTCGGTGTTAGGCGAAGTGGTCGCGGCGGAAAGCGGCTATGAGCGGGAAATTGAGACTGCGCTGCTGCCGGGCAACATTCAGGTGAAGATGCATCCGCTGTCGATCAAGCGTGCGGTTGCCAATATGGTGGTGAATGCCGCCCGCTATGGTAACGGTTGGATTAAGGTCAGTAGCGGTATGGAGCCGCATCGCGCCTGGTTCCAGGTGGAAGATGATGGTCCGGGTATCAAGCCGGAACAGCGTAAACATCTGTTCCAGCCGTTTGTCCGCGGCGATAGCGCGCGTAGTACCAGCGGTACGGGCCTGGGGCTGGCGATTGTGCAGCGTATTATCGATAACCATAACGGTATGCTGGAAATTGGCACCAGCGAGCGGGGTGGGTTGTCGATTCGCGCCTGGCTTCCGGTTCCCTTCACTCGTGCGCAGGGCACCACGAAAGACGCATAAGAAAGGGAGGCGAAATGCCTCCCTTTTTGTTGTTGTAGGCCGGATAAGGCGAAACCGCCATCCGGCAACGTCAATTACAGCTTCGGCCCGGCGCTAACCAGCGCTTCACCTGCTGGGGTGTCGGTGTACTTCTCGAAATTCTCGATAAACAGTTTCGCCAGTGCGTTGGCTTTTTCCTGCCACTGCTCCGGTGACGCGTAGGTGTTACGCGGATCGAGAATGCGAGTATCCACGCCCGGCAGTTCGGTTGGAATAGCCAGGTCGAACATCGGCAGACGGAATGTTTCTGCGTCGTCCAGTGAACCGTTCAGAATGGCGTCGATAATCGCGCGGGTATCTTTGATGGAGATACGCTTACCGGTACCGTTCCAGCCGGTGTTAACCAGATACGCCTGCGCACCTGCCGCCTGCATACGTTTCACCAGCACCTCAGCGTACTGCGTTGGGTGCAGCGTCAGGAATGCTGCGCCAAAGCAGGCAGAGAAGGTTGGGGTAGGTTCAGTGACGCCACGTTCGGTACCGGCCAGTTTGGCAGTGAAGCCAGACAGGAAGTGGTACTGCGTTTGATCTGCCGTCAGGCGAGACACTGGTGGCAGCACGCCAAACGCGTCAGCGGTCAGGAAGATCACTTTGGTGGCATGACCCGCTTTTGACACCGGCTTAACGATATTCTCGATGTGATAAATCGGGTAGGAAACTCGGGTGTTTTCGGTTTTGGAACCGTCGTCGAAGTCGATAGAACCATCTTCGCGCACGGTGACGTTTTCCAGCAGCGCGTCACGACGGATCGCGTTGTAGATTTCCGGCTCGGCATCTTTAGACAGTTTGATGGTCTTAGCGTAGCAACCGCCTTCGAAGTTAAACACGCCATCATCATCCCAACCGTGTTCATCATCACCGATCAGGCGGCGTTTAGGGTCGGTGGACAGCGTGGTTTTACCGGTGCCGGACAAGCCAAAGAAGACCGCCACATCACCTTTTTCCCCGACGTTTGCCGAGCAGTGCATGGAGGCGATGCCCTTCAGCGGCAGCAGGTAGTTCATGACGGAGAACATACCTTTTTTCATCTCGCCGCCGTACCAGGTACCACCAATCAACTGAATACGTTCAGTCAGGTTGAATGCCACGAAGTTTTCTGAGTTCAGACCCTGCTCTTTCCATTGCGGGTTGGTGCATTTAGCGCCGTTCATGACGATAAAATCAGGTTTAAAATCAACCAGTTCTTCGTCGCTTGGGCGGATGAACATGTTTTTGACAAAATGCGCCTGCCAGGCAACTTCGGTAATGAAGCGCACGGAAAGACGGGTATCGGCGTTTGCGCCACAGAAAGCATCAATAATAAACAGGCGCTTGCCGGAAAGTTGCTGGGTGACTAACCCTTTCAGATGTTGCCAGGTTTCCGGGGAAAGCGGTTTGTTGTCGTTCTTACCCTTACCTTTGTCGGACCACCACAGCGTATCACGCGTCGTGTCGTCACGGACAATGTACTTATCCTTTGGCGAACGTCCGGTAAAGATACCGGTATCAACTGCAACGGCGCCCAGATTCGTCAATACGCCACGCTCATAACCTTGAAGGGAAGGATCAAGTTCTTCCTGGAAAAGCGTGTCGTAGTCTGGATTGTAAACGATATCCTGAACGTCATTGATACCATAAGCCTTGAGATCTTGCGGGGTTAAACTGTTGTTCACACGCATTTCACTGCTCCTTAGCCAATATGTATTACCTGGAATAGTAAGGTTTTTTTGGGATTGCTAACCGCGACAAGGCTCATAGATTTACGCATCGGGCAAAATCACAGGTGACCGAATGCGCTGCGACTCCTGTCACAAAGAGGCAGATATTATGGCAGGAAACCCTTTTTTGTTGTGGAAAATGTTCTTAAAACGTTAATGGAGAGTGTTTTTGGCGGAAATCTTGTGAGTGTAATCGCATTCATGTAAGAAAAATACGTAACTCATACATAAACAATATCGATTCACTTCCCGTCGTCATGGTCCGAAAAAGGTCAGTCAATATTCAAAATTGTGAAGTTGATGCGATATGAGGCTTTCTCTTGATGCTGAATGACGACATGGTTAGTGTTGAACGTTCACAAACTACTCGCTGGGGCATGGAATCTATTGGCCTGCGGCAGGCGGTAGCGAATCAGTCACTGGATTCAGCGCCCAGAGTGTGGCGTGTTATCGTGATTCTTGGCGAACGGCTAAAGAGGCATTATTGCGCTGAGTAAGCGGGAGTTAGCCCGGCAGAGCACACTACCGGGCTGATAAACTTAATGGACCTGTGGGTCTGCCGGGGAAGCGTTGCTGCGGATCTCGGCAATATCCATTGCGTTAAACAGATAGTGGCTACCGCAGTAATCGCAGTGCATATCGATCTCGCCTTCTTCCGCCAGAATGCTGTCCACTTCTTCGTCCGGCAGCGTTTTCAGTGCGCCTGCGCAGCGTTCGCGTGAACAGGTGCATTTGAACTCAACGTCCTGCGGATCGTAGAGGGTAACTTCTTCTTCGTGGTACAAACGCCACAGTACTTCGTTGGCTGGCAGCGTCAACAGCTCTTCAGTTTTGATGGTTTCGGTCAGGGCGGTCAGGTGATCAAAATCATCTGCCTGCGCGTTTTGCGCCGGCATCACCTGCAGCAGCATCCCACCAGCGGCGGGTTTGCCATCGACGTCGCCAGTTCGGATAAACAGCCGTGTCGGTAGCTGTTCAGAACGCATGAAGTAATCTTCCAGACAGGCGGCCAGCGTGTCGCCTTCCAGACCGACCACACCCTGATAACGCTCGCCTTCTTCCGGCGTAATGGTGATCACCAGGTAGCCGTTGCCTACCAGCGTTTTCAGATCCGCGCCTTCAGGAATATCACCTTGCATGCGGGCTACGCCGCGCATCTGCTGATTGTTGTTGCCGTTGATGACGGCCAGGCTCAGCGGACCATCGCCCTGCAACTGTACGGTGATATCACCAGCAAACTTCAACGTAGCGGTAAGCAGGCTGGTGGCGACCAGCAGTTCAGCCAGCACGTTTTTAACCGGCTGCGGGTAAGTATGGTTTTCGAGGATCTGTTGCAGGGTTTCCGAAACGGTCACCAGCTCGCCGCGCACGGCAAAGTTTTCAAACAGATAACGATGTAATTGGTCATGTTGCGGCATAATCATCTCTCTTGCAGGTGACAGTCACTCGCTGTCGCCGTGTTTAAATCGTAACAGGTCGCGGCGTTCTTTCTTGTCCGGTCGTCTGTCCGGGTGCGGCATGGTTAACGCGTTAAGTTTACGCGCCAGCGCCATTTTTTCGCGTTTTTCCACGCTTTCCGCGGTTTCTTCATACAGCGTAACGGCTTCCGTGGCCGGGCGACGCTGCTCGGTAATGGCCTTGATAATGACCGTCCGCTCGTCATTTCCCTGGCGCAGGGTGAGGGTGGCGTTCAGCTCGACAATCTTGCTCGGCTTACTACGTTGGCCGTTGTAATGCACCTTACCGCCTTCAACCATTTCACGGGCCAGCGCACGCGTTTTATAAAAGCGCGCAGCCCATAGCCATTTATCCAACCTGACTTCAGCAGAGGGCTTTTCTTTCATGGCGTCTCCTTCACATCAGTGAGGGGATCAGTCGGCGGTAGTCATTCAATGACGGATGGCGTGCGTACTGTTTTTCCGCAATACCTGAGTCGGGATTGGTTACGCCGAGGCAGTAACGAATGCCGAACAGAGCAGCGGCGTCGAGAATGGGTTCGCTATCGTCAATAAACAGCGTCTTCTCTGCACTCATTCCCGTTTCTTCAGCCACAGCGTGCCATAACCGCTGATCCTCTTTGGGATAACCAAATGTGTGGGTGGAAAGTAATAAATCAAGGTGCGAGGCCAGACCGGTATGCTCCAGCTTCACCGCGAGGTTATGCGGATGCGCGTTGGTGAGCAAAATACGGCGCTTGCCGCTGGCTTTTAAGGCATCAAGAAACGGTACGGTATCTTCACGCAAAACAGCGCGTGGTCCCTGTGCCGTTGTCATAGCGCAAATATCCAGATCCAGGCGCTCGCTCCAGTAATCCAGGCAGTACCAGTTTAGCGTATGCTGCACGGCATGATACTGCTGGCGAATATAGTCCTGGGCTTCCTGGGGAGAGATACCCTGCTTTGCGCCATAGGTTTCCGGCACCAGTTTTTGCCAGAAATAGTTATCGAATGCCAGATCGAGCAGCGTGCCGTCCATATCTAACAACACGGTGTCGACATCCTGCCAGGCAATATTGATATGCATGGAACCCCCCCAGAAGAAAACATGATGCGCGACAGGGTAGCATATCCTGGCGCGCGAGCGTGTTATCGAATCAGGCTTTCCGGGTCGTCAATCAGCGTTGGGTTGAGGCAACTTTCGTAATAGCTTTGAATTTCTGCGATGCGCGAGCGATGGCGCTGGTAGCGTCTGAATGCCTGAACGCTGTTATAGATAGCGCATCCGAGCATGGAGAGCATCAGCAGCGTCGTGCCAAGGTAGCGCCATAATCCTGAACGATCCGGGATTCGGTGCAGGCCAATGTGCTGGGTACCGTTGGCGTCGGTAGAGATATTGGTGACGATCCCCTCCGCGCGAAACGGTGTTTGCATTAGCATCTGGGCCAGACGCTGAAAGGCGTTCCACTGTTCGTGCGGCGGGTAGTCATACAGGGAGGTTGACGGCCACGGCTGATCGACCAGATCGCTGCCCTCGTCGCTGATAATCAGAAAACCGCCGGGGGCAGGGCTATTCAGCGCCTGGGCCGCTCGCGCTGTCTCGCGTGAAATAAACGGCGCCGTAGAGGTATTGACCAGATTATCCAGCGACTCGGCGCTTACCGGACGCAGCAGCACATTTACGCCATCCAGTTTTCCGGCGTTAGCGCGTTTCACCAGGGCGGCCCAGTCTTTACTGTTACCGAGGTTAACCAGCGCATTTTTTAAGCGCACGCATTCATCTTTGGCTGCGCACAGATCGGCTGTTTTCAGGACAATTTCACCAAAATCATCCAGTAACACCATGCCAGACTTTTGGATTGCCGAACGTAATGACGCGCTGACGCGGGAATCATCATCTGGTTTGGGGTGCAACTGACGGCTTACGGCCTGCGTAAGCGCGGTGGCTTTGTTCACCAGATCGGATTCCGGAAGCGGTAGCGCGCGCGCGTCATTCCAGATAATTTGCGTGCAATCAAAAGGCATGAACGGCGTGGCGGGCTGTGTATTCCAGCTCCCCTGGGTATGAATGTTACACATACCTGTGCCGCTCAGGTGTAGTGTGTCCCCCACGCGGACGCCCGCGTTCTCAAGCTGTTTCACGCTGGTGGCTTCGATAGTCTGTGCGCCTTTCATCCAGGAAAGGGTGAATTTTATCGGCATATCCAACGGGATCCAGAACAGCAGCATCAGCAGCACTAACAGCGAACCGCCAGCGATAACGGCATTGCGTAGCCAGTGTTGCAACGGGAAATTTTTAACCTCGTCGTGCAGGGATAAAAAACGCCCCTGGCGTACAACGTGGCGATCGAGATAAATATCGATATCCGTTTGCTGACCAAGATCCTGCGCAATGTAAGGCTGCCAGTGAGGGGGATAGATCAGATCAATAATACCCAGAGAAATATTGTTAATTTGCTCCTGGTCGTTCTCGCCAAACAAACCCCAGCGACGCGGCGTCCCGCGCAGACAATGAATTTCTCGCAGGGCGGTTTTAGATGGCGGAGCGAACAGCCCCCACAGACCTGCACCGAGCAACAGCACCGCGCCACCGACTGCCCACGGAACAAACGTATCCGGGATGATTAAACATAAAAAGAACAGCAGGAATGATGCGGCGATCAGTAACGCTTCGCGTAATCCAGAAGGGCGGCTGAGCGCATATTCTTCATAGGTTTCCTGACGAATATTCAGCAGTTCGATTTGTTCGCTTTCTTCACCGCGAATGGACGCTTGGGTAGAGGCGGTATGCTGTAACGCATAGCCACGCGCTTCCTGCATATATTCCTGCAGGGTGTGGCCGTTTAGCGAAATAACCAGCGGTAACGTATTGGTGTGAATCAACTCAACGCTGTTTTCGTCATTGATGTATTGTTCCCAAAAAGGCGGCAAATGCACCTCAACGGAATCAAGATAATAGCGCCATTTGTTAGGATCGTCGGTGGTAATACCGTAACGTGTAATCGCGTGCGTAAGCACAATAACACTGTTACTTTGGGCATTCAGTGTTAACGATACTGGCGCAGAACTGGCGCCAGTTGGACCAGGTACTTGCTGAATTTGACTCAGGTTTTCGAGATAGTTTTCGACAGCGCTGCGTTCTTCAGGCGTAAGCTTACGCTTAGAGGCGTCTGAAAAGACGTTGCTCAAAGGTAAATTTTTCTGTCTGGATTTCGTTCTGAGTCGCCACCCTGCAAGCAATGAGCAGGCCAGCAAAGCAGCTAAAAAAATCAGAATGGTGCTCATGCTTTCCCCATCTTACTTAGTCTGTCAGGCGTGGTCAGTTGCACCCTGTTCAATATTCGTGATTCTTTAGTTGGCTATCGGCAAGTGTGGAGTTGAACTTGAGCATCTTAAAGCGCAGCCCAGTAAATGCGAATCATAGCAAAATCACTAAAAATGGAATATCAGCAAATTCCTGGAGTTATTTCAACCTATTGACTTTTAATTTGAAATAGGGATTAACTTTTAGTACGTTACATAAATGTAAATAAACGGCAATTCACGTTGCCGAAACCGTGCGGTATATCGCACAATGACCCCAGATTTCACAGCAAAGACCCTCACAATGAGCAAATCATTACAAAAACCCACGATTTTGAAAGTGGAAACCGTCGCCCAATCCCGGCTGTTTAAGGTCGAAAGCGTGGACCTTGAGTTCAGCAACGGCGTACGCCGCGTTTATGAACGTATGCGGCCCTCCACGCGTGAAGCGGTAATGATTGTGCCGATTGTGGATGACCACCTGATCCTTATCCGCGAATACGCGGTCGGGACCGAGTCCTACGAACTGGGTTTTTCCAAAGGATTAATCGATCCCGGTGAAAGCGTATTTGAGGCGGCGAATCGGGAACTGAAAGAAGAGGTGGGATTTGGCGCGAAAGATCTGACGTTTTTGAAGAAACTCAGCATGGCGCCGTCTTATTTCTCCAGCAAAATGAACATTGTGGTGGCAGAGGACCTTTATCCTGAATCGCTGGAAGGGGATGAACCTGAGCCATTACCGCAGGTACGCTGGCCGCTCGCGCATATGATGGATTTGCTGGAAGACCCTGATTTCCACGAAGCGCGTAATGTGAGCGCGTTGTTCCTCGTACGTGAATGGCTGAAAGGGCAGGGACGGCTTTAATATCTATCCCACTAATACACAAACACTAAAAAAGGCGCCGAAGCGCCTTTTTTGATCAGAACAGTTCGTGTGTCTCACCATTATCGATAATGGTTGTCCCCACCTCGTGTACCGCCTGTTGCGTTGGCTGAGTACCTTCAATGAAATACTCTTCGCGGCTGTTACCGCCGCTCGCCAGTTGACCGGTACTGCGATCGATATTGACCGTCACGATACCCGGCGGCGGCGTCAGCGGCTGCTCGGGCACACCATCCAGCACGGATTTCATGTAAGCATCCCACGCAGGCTGCGCGCTCTTCGCGCCGCCTTCATAGCCGGAGATTTGATCTTTGATCACCCCGGAAGCTGTCGTGTGACCCAGATTGCGGCGATGATCGTCAAAGCCGATCCATACTGATGTCACTACGCCTGGTCCGTAACCGGAGAACCACGCATCTTTAGAACTGTTGGTAGTCCCGGTTTTTCCGCCGATATCGTGACGTTTCAGGTCGCGGCCCGCACGCCAGCCGGTTCCCATCCAGCCTGGTTCCCCAAAGATATTGGTGTTCAGCGCGCTTTTAATCAGGAACGCCAGCGGCGTGTTGATCACGTGCGGAGCGTACTCCTGCGTTCCACTCTGCGCGACCAACGCCTGGTTGGCCTGCTCAAGCTGTGGCATAGGCACGGCGGCATTCTGCTGCTCCTGCGAGACGGCGACATCTTCTACATTACTGTTTTCCAACACGTTAGATTTCTGGGTATCGCCATAAATCACCGGAATATCACAATCCGGGCAGGCAATTTTTGGCTTCGCTTCGAAGATAACGCCACCCATATCGCTTTCGATCTTACTGATGAAATACGGATCGACCAGGAAGCCGCCGTTCGCCATCACCGCGTAACCGCGCGCCACCTGCATTGGCGTGAATGAGGCGGAACCCAGCGCCAGCGATTCGGTGTGCACAATGTTCTGTGCCGGGAAGCCGAAACGTTGCAGATACTCTGCTGCGTAATCCACGCCCATAGCACGCATGGCGCGTACCATCACCACGTTTTTCGACTGGCCCAGCCCCTGACGTAAACGGATAGGACCAGCATACTGCGGCGGTGAGTTCTTCGGCTGCCAGTCGGAACCGGCACCGGCATCCCAGCGGGAGATCGGCACATCGTTGAGCATGCTCGCCAGCGTCAGACCTTTATCCATTGCGGCGGTATAGAGGAATGGTTTGATGTTGGAACCTACCTGGCGTAGCGCTTGGGTCGCGCGGTTAAACTTGCTCTGGTTGAAGTCAAAACCCCCTACCAGCGCCAACACCGCGCCGTTTTGCGGATTAATAGAAACCAGTGCGGAGTTAACATCCGGCACTTGCGCCAGCCACCAGGCATCGCCAACCTGGCGTACCCAGATTTGCTGCCCGGTCTGTACCACATCTGTCACTTTACGCGGCGTCGGACCTTGCTGAGTATCCGAGCGGTAAGGACGCGCCCAGCGCATGCCATCCATCCGTAATGAAACTGATGTGCCATCCGCCAGCGCGGCAATGGCTTCCTGCGGATTGGCGCTGGTGACAACCGCCGGCAGCAGTGGTCCATATGTTGGCAGCGCTTTCAGCGTATCGGTGATTTTCTTGCTGTCCCAACTGCTTTCGCCCACTTTCCACAGCACGTTTGACGGGCCGCGGTAGCCGTGGCGCATGTCGTAATCCATCACGTTGTTACGTACTGCCTGCTGGGCCGCCTGCTGCACTTTGCGCGTAATGGTGGTGGTGATGCGATACCCGTCTTCATAGGCTTTCTCGCCATAGCGGTTATACATCTCCTGGCGCACCATCTCAGACAGATACGGCGCAGAGAAGGCGATTTCCGGCGCGTGATAGTTGGCGTCAATGGCCTCGCCGCGCGCCTGATCGTACTGGGCCTGCGTAATGTAATTTTCACTCAGCATACGCGACAGCACGACGTTACGTCGTGCGGTGGCCCGGTCCATCGAATAGAGGGGGTTGAAGGTTGACGGCGCTTTTGGCAGACCGGCAATCACCGCAATCTCACTTAAGCTGAGCTGATCGACCGTCTTGCCGAAATAGACCTGCGCGGCCGCCCCCACGCCATAGGCGCGATATCCCAGGTAGATCTTGTTCAGATACAGCTCGAGGATTTCATCTTTACTCAGCAGTTGTTCAATGCGGATCGCCAGGAAAACTTCTTTGATCTTACGCATCAGCGTACGTTCCGGACTCAGGAAGAAGTTTCTCGCCAACTGTTGGGTAATGGTACTCGCCCCTTGTGAGGCGTGACCGGAGAACAATGCGACGCTGGCTGCACGGAAGATCCCCACCGGGTCGACCCCGTGGTGCTCATAAAAGCGGCTGTCTTCTGTGGCGATAAAAGCTTTGACCATCACTGGCGGCATCTGATCCAGCGTGACCGGGATTCGACGTTTCTCGCCATATTGCGCGATCAGCTCGCCGTCAGCGCTGTAAACCTGCATCGGGATCTGTAAACGCACATCTTTGAGCGTCGCGACGTCAGGTAATTGCGGCTCAATATAGCGATAGAGGCCATAAATCGAGCCTGCTCCCAGCAGGATGCAACATACTGCAAGGATTAATAAATACTTTACGAACTTCACTGGAGATTTCCCATTTAGTGGCATTTGGGCAGTTTATAAACAAACGCGCGGTAGTATAAAGGCAAGCCAGACGCATTGATATACCCGTTAAAGCAACGGGTGATACGGAGATCATCAGCAATGGCTTTTAATATCTGGAAAATTGGTCTGCATATTCAGCAACATGAAGCGCTGGCTGTCGCTGTCGTTCGCGACGCGACCGGTTGGTTTCTACAGCGCTGGTGGCGTATGCCGTTGGCACCTCAGGTTATCGTTGATGGTCACATTCGTGAGCCAGAACAGCTTGTCGCAACGCTACTGCCGTGGAGCCGTGAGCTTCCTCGCCGACATCATATTTATCTCTCCTTTCCCGCCAACAGGACGTTACAAAAAAAGTTTCCTCGTCCGGCAATGACCTTGCGAGAGCCAGAGCAAACCGCATGGTTGTCCGGTTTGATGGCACGTGAACTGGATATGTCGCAGGATGCGCTGCATTTTGATTATAGCGAAGACACGTTGAGCCCGGCGTTTAACGTCACTGCCGCGCAAAGCAAAGAGATTTCAACGCTGCTGACGTTAATACAAGCGCTGAAAGTACAGGTTAAAGCGATTACGCCGGACGCCAGCGCCTTGCAACGATTTATTCCTTATTTACCCGAACATCAACAGTGTCTGGTATGGCGTGATGAGACCCAGTGGCTATGGGCGACCCGCTCGTCATGGGGGCGAAAATTGACGGGCGATATTGGCCGTCTCGACGAACTCGCCGCAACGTTATCTCTTTCCCCGACAGCTATTGCGCTATGCGACCCCAGCGGATTCGATCCTTTAAACGTCGTGTCCGTTCGCCAGCCGCCAATTCCACCACACAGCCACCGCTTTACCATTGCATTAGGACTGGCCATGGGAGGATCGTATTGATGATAGCGACCATCAATCTTCTGCCCTGGCGTCAGACTCGGCGGTATACCTGTTTGCGTTTCTGGGGCGTCTTCTTTAGCGCTGCTCTACTGCTGAGCATTGGCGTGACGTTAATCTATAACAGCGTTTTTAGCGTGGAAAACCGGGTCGCACTCCTGCTGGTAGAGGCTGAAAATAAGCGCATTGCGGCGCTGACGGCGCTAAAGCCTCGTTTGCAGCAGCGCCTGCAACAATGGCAACAGGTACAAGCGCGAAACAAACAGCGTGACCAGACCCAAAGCTGGCAAAAGATTCTGCAACAACTGGCGGAATTACTCCCGGAGCAGGCGTGGTTAACCAAAATGACCTGGCAGCAAGGGACGCTGGAACTGACGGGAAATACGCTGAACTTTGCCGCCCTTAAGGCGCTGGAAACGCAATTACGCCAGCAGCCGTTGTTTACGCTAAATCGTCCCGGCGAAACGCAGCAGGATGCCCAAGGGCGTTGGCAATTCCACTATCGTCTGACGCGGAGTGACACGCATGATAACGCTCTGTGATGCCTGGCTCGCGCAGTCGCTGCGCTTTCGTGTTATGTGCGCATGCGGCTGGATTTTAGGGCTGCTTATGATGGTCGCGCTATGTCTTTACCCCGCCGCCAGGCAGCGGGATATGCAACAAGAGGCGCTAAACCAGCAACGTGCTGCCATTCAGACGCAATGGGGAAACCTGTATCTGCTGGCGTCATCGTCAGGAGAGGCTGAAGAGACGTTTATTCCATTCTCTCCGTTGCTGTTTCAGACGCCCCTTGTACGTCTTGTCCACTGGCAACCCGCCATTCAGGGCGGGGAGATGACGCTGAGGCCTGCGTGGGAGGCTATCCCGCCGGTGTTTGTCCAACTGGCGGAACAAGGGATGAACGTCAGCCGTTTTTCTCTCAGTGTAGAAGGCGCTGAACTGCTGTTAACGCTACAACTGGAACATCTGAATGACGGTTGAACGCTGGCTGTTGGCATGCATCAGTGTGCTGATCCTGACCGGTATGCGTAATCCCTTCTTACCGCCGGAGGACCCTTGCCAGATAGCTGAGTGGTCCACGTGGCGTTATCAGGGAATGGTGAGCGTGGGTGAGCGACCGATCGGCATCGTGCAGGATGGGCAGCACAAATGGCGGCGAGTTGAGCGAAATGACGTCCTGAAAAACGGCTGGACGATTTCGCAGATAACGGCTGAAAGCTTAACTCTCAACACAGAGAAAAGCTGCGAGCCTGCTCAATGGCAGTGGCAACGACAGGGAGCGGTAAATGAAGCGATGGATGAGATGGATAGCCATGATGCTGCTGGTCGCGGTGTTCAGCGGGCAGGCGGGAAAACCGCAAAACGTAACGCTGGTGGTGGATGATGTGCCTGTTGTGCAGGTTTTGCAGGCCCTGGCGGAACAAGAAAAGAAAAACCTGGTGGTTTCACCGGATGTCGGCGGGGTGCTGTCACTGCATCTGACAGATGTGCCTTGGAAGCAGGCGTTGCAAACGGTCGTGAAAAGCGCCGGATTAGTGCTACGCCAGGAGGGCAACATTCTGCATGTGCATTCTATGCAATGGCAGAGTGAAAATGCGGCCCGCCAGGAAAATGAGCAGGCACGAATGCAGGCCAGTCTGCCTCTGGAACATCGCAGCATCATTTTGCAATACGCTGACGCCGCCGAGCTGGCAAAAGCCGGAGAGAAGTTGCTGAGCGCTAAAGGCAGTATGACGGTTGATAAACGAACCAACCGCTTACTGCTGCGTGATAATAGCGTTGTGCTTAACGCGCTGGAAAAGTGGGTGGCGCAAATGGATTTACCCGTTGAACAGGTCGAACTGGCGGCGCATATCGTCACGATTAATGAAAAAAGTTTGCGCGAGCTGGGGGTTAAATGGTCGCTGGCCGACGCGCAACAACCGGGGGTGGTGGGGAATGTCACTACGCTTGCCAGCGATCTTTCGGTGCCCGCAGCAACATCCCGTGTGGGATTTAATATTGGTCGCATTAACGGTCGGTTACTGGAACTGGAGCTGTCGGCACTGGAGCAAAAACAGCAGCTTGATATCATCGCCAGTCCGCGATTACTGGCTTCTCACCTGCAACCTGCCAGTATTAAGCAGGGCAGCGAGATCCCGTATCAGGTCTCCAGCGGAGAAAGCGGGGCGACATCCGTCGAGTTTAAAGAAGCGGTACTGGGGATGGAGGTTACGCCCACTGTTTTGCAGAAAGGGCGAATCAGGCTGAAACTGCATATCAGCCAGAATGTCCCCGGGCAGGTGCTACAACAAGCTGATGGTGAAGTTCTGGCTATCGATAAGCAGGAAATTGAAACACAGGTTGAGGTAAAAAGCGGAGAGACGATTGCGTTGGGCGGCATTTTTTCACATAAAAATAAATCTGCGGCTGACAGCGTGCCGTTGTTAGGCGACATCCCCTGGCTTGGCTCTCTTTTTCGTCACGATGGAAAAGAAGATGAGCGTCGTGAGTTAGTGGTCTTTATTACGCCCAGACTGGTGTCAACGGAATAACTTATGCATGAAAAACCGTTGTTTTTGCACTGAACACGTTTCAGGGATTTGACGTGGGGGTGTATTTAGCATACAAGGAGTACCGATTTGAGCGTCGGTACTTTTCTTTACTTATGCGGCAATGAATACGCTTTGCCTTTCTGGTGGTGTGTCATAGGCTTATTTTGCCGTCATTGGACTACGCGATACGTCGCCATGTCTGATGTTTGCAGGGTTACATGCCTGCCACGACCAGAAATGCGTAGGGTTTGGTGATTTATTCAGTTGCCAAACCCGCTTGAGTATTGAGATAATTTTCAGTCTGACTCTCGCAATATCTTATGAGGTTTCAGTTCATGTCCTGCTGCGCTGGGTGTCTGCGAAGCGGGTTTACCATTAACGAATAGTCTTAGTAGTACCGAAAAAATGGCAGAGAAACGCAATATCTTTCTGGTTGGGCCTATGGGTGCCGGAAAAAGCACTATTGGGCGGCAGTTAGCTCAACAACTCAATATGGAATTTTACGATTCTGATCAAGAGATTGAGAAACGAACCGGAGCTGATGTGGGCTGGGTCTTCGATGTAGAAGGTGAAGACGGCTTCCGTGATCGCGAAGAAAAAGTCATCAACGAGTTGACGGAAAAACAGGGTATTGTGCTGGCAACTGGCGGTGGCTCTGTAAAATCACGTGAAACACGTAACCGTCTCTCCGCGCGTGGCGTCGTGGTCTATCTTGAAACGACAATTGAAAAACAACTTGCGCGTACTCAACGTGACAAGAAACGCCCGCTGCTGCAGGTAGAATCACCGCCTCGTGAAGTTCTGGAAGCGTTGGCTGACGAACGCAATCCTCTGTACGAAGAGATTGCCGACGTGACCATTCGCACCGACGATCAGAGCGCAAAAGTCGTAGCAAACCAGATTATTCATATGTTGGAAAGCAACTAATTCTGGCCGAATACACACTCGTCTGCGGGTACAAGTAACTAAGGTGGATGTCGCGTAATGGAGAGGATCACAGTCACTCTCGGGGAACGTAGTTACCCTATCACTATCGCGGCTGGTTTGTTCAATGAGCCAGCTTCATTCTTACCGCTGAAATCGGGCGATCAGGTTATGTTGGTGACCAACGAAACCCTGGCTCCCCTGTATCTCGATAAGGTTCGCGGCGTACTTGAACAGGCGGGTGTTAACGTTGATAGCGTTATCCTTCCCGATGGCGAACAGTATAAAAGCCTGACGGTTCTGGATACGGTTTTCACCGCGTTACTGCAAAAACCGCACGGTCGCGATACCACGTTAGTCGCACTTGGCGGCGGCGTGATTGGCGATCTGACCGGTTTCGCGGCAGCCAGCTACCAGCGCGGTGTTCGTTTCATTCAAGTCCCGACAACTCTGTTGTCGCAGGTCGACTCCTCCGTCGGCGGCAAAACCGCCGTAAACCATCCCCTCGGTAAAAACATGATTGGCGCGTTTTACCAACCAGCCTCCGTGGTGGTGGATCTCGATTGTCTGAAAACGCTTCCTGCGCGTGAGCTGGCATCGGGGCTGGCGGAAGTCATCAAATACGGCATCATTCTTGACGGTGAGTTTTTCAACTGGCTGGAAGACAATCTGGACGCGTTATTGCGTCTGGACGGTCCGGCAATGGCGTACTGTATTCGCCGTTGTTGTGAGCTGAAAGCAGAAGTTGTCGCAGCAGACGAGCGCGAAATGGGCTTACGTGCTTTACTGAATCTGGGACACACGTTCGGCCATGCGATCGAAGCTGAAATGGGTTATGGCAATTGGTTACATGGTGAAGCCGTCGCAGCAGGTATGGTAATGGCTGCTCGTACGTCAGAACGTCTGGGTCAGTTTAGCTCTGCGGATACGCAGCGCATCATTACGCTGCTACAGCGAGCAGGCTTACCGGTTAATGGGCCACGTGAAATGTCCACCGAGGCCTATTTACCGCATATGCTGCGAGATAAAAAAGTGTTAGCGGGAGAAATTCGTTTAGTGCTTCCGCGGGCAATAGGGAAGAGTGAAGTGCGCGGCGGAGTGTCGCACGAGGTGGTTCTTAACGCTATTGCTGATTGCCAGCAGGCGTAACAACAAGAAAGGTCCGACGTACGTTGCGAAACGTAGGTCTTTTAGCTTCAGGTTACGTGCAAAGTTGTAAGCATTAACCTTTGAGTGGGGTGTTAAATGGATGAATTCAAACCAGAAGACGAGCTGAAACCCGATCCCAGCGATCGTCGTACTGGTCGTTCTCGTCAATCGTCTGAACGCGATAATGAGCCGCAAATCAATTTTGATGATGTTGATCTGGATGCTGACGATCGCCGTCCTGCGCGCGCACGTAAAGAGCGTGAAGAAGAGCGGGACATCGAAGAAGACTATGAATCTGATGACGATGCGGTGGATGAAGAGCGTGTAGAACGTCGTCCGCGCAAGCGTAAGAAAGCGGTCAGTAAACCTGCCTCTCGTCAGTATATGATGATGGGTGTGGGCGTGCTGGTGCTGCTGCTGTTGATCATCGGTATTGGTTCTGCGCTGAAAGCCCCCTCATCTTCTTCCAGTGAACAGACGGCGTCTGGCGAGAAGAGCATCGATCTTTCTGGCAGCAATGCGACGGATCAGGCGAACACGAATACGCCTGCAACGGGCGCTGAGCAGACTGCGGGCAATACCCAGCAGGATGTTTCCCTGCCGCCGATTTCCTCTACCCCAACTCAAGGCCAGACGCCTGCGGCAACTGAAGGTCAGCAGCGTGTTGAAGTGCAGGGCGATCTGAACAATGCGCTGACGCAACCGCAAGGTCAGGAGCAGGTTAACAACGTCGTGGTGAACTCTACGCTGCCGACCGAACCTGCGACCGTCGCACCAGTTCGTAATGGTACTGCTGCGCGCCAGACTGCCAAAACGGAAACGGTTGAACGTCCTGCTGCTACGCACCAGGAACGTAAACAGGCCGTCATTGAGCCGAAGAGCAAACCGCAGACCACGGTGAAAGCGACGACGACAGAGCCGAAACCTGTTGCTCAGGCAAAACCAGCCGCGACTGCGCCGACGACTACAACCAAAGCGCCTGTGGTAACCGCTGCGCCAAAAGCGACAGCAGAACCGAAAGCAACCGCGACGACGACGCCTGCACAAACTGCAACACCTGCGCCAACCGCGACGGCAACGCCTGTGGCTGGCGGAGCGAAAAGTACAGGAAATGTTGGCGCGTTAAAATCTGCGCCGTCCGGCCATTACACGCTGCAGCTCAGCAGTTCTTCTAACTACGACAACCTGAACGGTTGGGCGAAGAAAGAAAACCTGAAGAACTACGTGGTGTATCAGACGACGCGTAACGGTCAACCGTGGTATGTTCTGGTGACGGGCGTGTATGCGTCTAAAGAAGATGCGAAACGTGCAGTGTCTACGTTACCCGCCGATATTCAGGCGAAAAATCCGTGGGCAAAACCGCTGCACCAGGTTCAGGCCGATTTGAAGTAAGATAGGATATGTTCTGCAATGGTTTGCTGTTTCGCCCAATTGCGGGACAAAGACTAAAGCGCAGGATGCTGTCGGAGCTTTCTCCACAGCCGGAGAAGGTGTAATTAGTTAGTCAGCATGAAAAAAAATCGCGCTTTTTTGAAATGGGCAGGGGGAAAATACCCCCTGCTTGATGATATCAAACGGCATTTACCCCAGGGTGAGTGTCTGATTGAACCCTTCGTAGGGGCCGGGTCGGTGTTTCTCAACACCGACTTTTCTCGTTATATTCTTGCCGATATCAACAGCGACCTCATCAGTCTCTATAACATCGTGAAGACCCGTACCGATGAGTACGTGCAGGCTTCGCGCGAGCTGTTTATGCCTGAAACTAATCAGGCTGAGGTGTACTACCAGTTCCGGGAAGAATTTAATACCTGCCAGGACCCGTTCCGCCGCGCAGTGCTATTCCTGTATCTGAACCGCTTTGGTTACAACGGGTTGTGCCGTTATAACCTGCGCGGTGAGTTTAACGTACCGTTTGGTCGTTATAAAAAACCTTATTTCCCGGAAGCCGAGTTATACCATTTTGCTGAAAAAGCGCAGAATGCGGAGTTCCATTGCCTTTCCTATGAAGAGTGCATGGACCGTGCGGATATCAACTCCGTAGTCTATTGTGACCCGCCTTATGCACCGCTTTCGGCGACGGCAAATTTCACCGCGTATCATACCAACAGCTTTAGCCCGAAAGAGCAGGCGCATTTGGCCGAGATGGCAGAAAAGCTGGTCAGTAAGCAGATTCCGGTGTTAATTTCGAACCATGACACGCCTGATACTCGTGAGTGGTACCGGGCAGCGAAACATTTTCAGGTCAAAGTGCGGCGCAGCATCAGCAGCAATGGCGGCACGCGTAAAAAGGTGAACGAACTGCTGGCGCTGTATAAACCAGGAGTCGCAACGCCTGCGAAAAAATAATTCTCAAGGAGAAGCGGATGAAACAGTATTTGATCGCCCCCTCAATTCTGTCGGCTGATTTTGCCCGCCTGGGCGAAGACACCGCGAGAGCGCTGACTGCCGGTGCCGATGTAGTACACTTCGACGTCATGGACAATCACTACGTACCGAACCTGACCATCGGACCGATGGTTCTGAAATCGCTGCGTAAATATGGCATCACCGCCCCGATTGATGTTCACCTGATGGTGAAACCGGTCGATCGTATTGTCCCTGACTTCGCCGCCGCTGGCGCCAGCATCATTACTTTCCATCCAGAAGCCTCCGAGCACGTTGATCGTACCTTGCAGCTGATCAAAGAGCATGGTTGTAAAGCGGGCCTGGTGTTTAACCCGGCAACGCCTTTAAGCTACCTGGACTATGTCATGGATAAGCTGGATGTGATCCTGCTGATGTCCGTTAACCCAGGCTTTGGCGGACAGTCTTTCATCCCGCAAACGCTGGATAAGCTGCGTGAAGTGCGTCGTCGTATTGATGAATCTGGCTATGACATCCGCCTGGAAGTTGATGGTGGCGTCAAGGTGAACAACATCGGTGAAATCGCAGCGGCGGGTGCAGATATGTTTGTTGCAGGCTCCGCTATTTTCGACCAACCAGACTACAAAAAAGTCATTGATGAAATGCGCAATGAACTGGCGAAGGTAAGTCATGGATAAGTTTCAGGATATTCGGGGCGCCGCTTTTGACCTCGACGGCACGCTGGTCGACAGCGCGCCGGGATTAGCCGCAGCGGTGGATATGGCGCTGTATGCGCTGGAACTGCCGGTTGCTGGTGAAGAACGTGTAATCACCTGGATTGGTAATGGTGCAGATGTACTGATGGAGCGCGCGCTGGCATGGTCTCGTCAGGAGCGCGCGACATTACGTAAAACGATGGGTAAACCCCCCATTGATGATGATATTCCTGCCGAGGAACAGGTACGTATTTTGCGTAAGCTGTTCGACAGGTACTACGGCGATGTCGCAGAAGAGGGGACATTCCTGTTCCCTGATGTTGCCGACACGCTGGGCGCGTTGCATGCTAAAGGTTTGCCGCTGGGTCTGGTGACCAACAAACCAACCCCGTTTGTCGCGCCATTGCTCGAGGCGTTAGATATCGCCAAATACTTCAGCGTGGTCATCGGTGGTGACGACGTGCAGAATAAAAAACCACACCCGGATCCGCTGCTGCTGGTGGCAAGTAAGCTTGGCATCAAGCCTGAGCAAATGCTCTTCGTAGGGGATTCTCGTAATGATATTCAGGCGGCTAAGGCTGCTGGTTGTCCGTCCGTTGGTCTGACGTATGGCTACAACTATGGTGAGTCTATCGCATTGAGCGAGCCCGATGTCATGTACGACCGCATTAATGAACTACTGCCCGCTCTCGGGCTTCCGCATAGCGAAAATCAGGAATCGAAAAATGACTAAGCCCATCGTTTTTAGTGGCGCACAGCCCTCAGGTGAATTGACCATTGGCAACTATATGGGTGCGCTGCGTCAGTGGGTGAACATGCAGGATGACTACCATTGCATCTACTGCATCGTTGACCAACATGCCATTACCGTTCGTCAGGATGCTCAGCAATTGCGTAAAGCAACGCTGGATACGCTGGCGCTGTATCTGGCATGCGGGATCGATCCTGAAAAAAGCACCATTTTCGTTCAGTCGCACGTACCGGAACACGCACAGTTAGGCTGGGCGCTGAACTGCTACACCTATTTCGGCGAGCTGAGCCGTATGACCCAGTTCAAAGATAAATCTGCGCGTTACGCAGAGAACATCAACGCCGGTCTGTTTGATTATCCGGTGCTGATGGCGGCAGACATTCTGCTGTATCAGACCAATCAGGTACCGGTTGGCGAAGATCAGAAACAGCATCTTGAACTGAGCCGCGATATCGCTCAGCGCTTCAATGCGCTGTATGGCGACATCTTCAAAGTACCGGAACCGTTCATCCCTAAATCCGGCGCGCGCGTGATGTCGCTGCTGGAGCCGACGAAAAAAATGTCCAAGTCGGATGACAACCGCAACAACGTGATCGGTCTGCTGGAAGATCCAAAATCTGTGGTCAAAAAAATCAAACGAGCGATGACTGACTCGGAAGAGCCGCCTGTTGTTCGTTACGATGTGAAAGAAAAAGCGGGCGTTTCGAACCTGCTGGATATCCTTTCTGCCGTCACCGGCCAGAGTATTCCTGAGCTGGAACAGCACTTCGAAGGCAAAATGTATGGTCATCTGAAAGGTGAAGTCGCGGAGGCCGTTTCCGGCATGCTGACCGAGCTTCAGGAACGTTATCACCGTTTCCGTAACGATGAAGCTTTCCTGCAGAAAGTAATGAAAGACGGTGCGGAAAAAGCCAGCGCACGCGCGTCTGTTACGCTGAAAGCCGTTTACGAAGCGATTGGTTTTGTCGCCAGACCGTAATATTTTCTGCGTTGCAAAAAAACCGGGGAATCCCCGGTTTTTTTGTATCTGCGCAATAACGTCTATTACTGGTCTGCAGCCGGACCACAGCCACCAATAATTTTAGAAATTGAAATTGCTGGATGCAGGAAATAATCGTAGCTGCAGTTGTTTTTTTTGTTTTCAATATGACCCGTACATGCGGTCAGTGTAGCCAGAACCCCAGCGACAATGGTGATTTTTGCAAATTTCAGCATGTTAAAATCCTTGTAAGATACCTATTTTTAAAATGGATGAAATCCATTTCTCGACGGTTAAGATATCAACTTAAATAAAATTTAAGTAGTCCGGATAAGGACATAACAAGCTTTATGTAAATTATATAATTAATGAATTGGATTACTGGGCGGTTATATTTTAATTAATAATTGGTTTGCTGAAGTGAGCATGTAGCGTATTTCGTTTATTATTTATTTCTGCAGGATGATAAATACATGCCCTGAATATCAGGGCATGTATTTACATTCAATTAATGATTCGAGAACCAGTTCAGCTTATCGCGTAGTCCAACCACGCGACCGACGATAATCAGCGCTGGGCTTTCAACCTGTTGCGCTAATTCCCCGAGCTGCGTCAGCACACCGTTGACGACGCGTTGCTTCACGGAGGTACCGTTTTCTACCAGCGCAACCGGCATATTGGCCTGCATGCCAAATTCGATCAGTTTTTCCTGAATTGTGGCCGCCTGATTCAGTCCCATATAGAACACCAGCGTCTGTTTCTCTGCCGCCAGATTTTCCCAGTCCAGCTCGCCGCCGGTTTTCAGGTGTCCGGTAACCAGACGAACACTTTGCGCGTAATCGCGATGGGTCAGTGGAATACCTGAATAAGCGGAGCAACCGGAAGCCGCAGTTATACCCGGCACAACGGAGAATGGAATACCGGCGTGGCAAAGCGTTTCCAGCTCTTCGCCACCGCGGCCAAAGATGAACGGGTCACCACCTTTTAGTCGTACCACGCGCTTGCCTTGTTGCGCTTCACGCAGCAGGATCTGGTTGATTTCTTCCTGCGGTACGCAGTGGTAACCCGCGCGTTTACCGACGAATACCCGGTCCGCATCGCGGCGCACGAGGTTCATAATATCGTCGGAAACCAGACGGTCATAAACCACTACGTCGGCTTGCTGGATCTGCTGCAGCCCTTTCAGCGTTAGTAGCCCGGCATCGCCAGGACCGGCGCCAACCAGCACTACTTCACCACGGTGATCCAGTGGTTCGCTGAGCAACTGCTCGGTGGTTTCCTCGACAGCTTTCCGATCGTTGTTTGCCAGCGACTGCGCCAGGCGGTCATTAATGAACAATTTTTCCCAGAAGCGGCGACGTTCACCCATACTGGCAAACTGGTTTTTAACCCGGGAACGCAGCTTGCCCGCATACTGTGCGACCTGGCCAAGATGCTGAGGCAGTATGGATTCGAGTCTTTCACGCAGCAGACGGGCCAGCACCGGCGAAGTGCCGCCAGACGAGACCGCCACCATCAGCGGCGAGCGGTCGATAATGGAGGGCATGATAAAACTGGCTGCTTTTGGCGCATCGACCACGTTGCAGAAAATACGGCGTGATTCTGCGGCGGTGCTGACGCTTTGGTTGACGGCATCGTCATCGGTGGCGGCGATAACCAGCCAGCAAGGATCGAGCAGGGATTCATCGAACGGCCCCTCAACAAGCGTCAGCATGCCTTCATTTGCCCATACGGTGAACTGCGGAATAAACGCCAGCGCATTAACCGTTAAACGGGCGCCCGCTTCCAGCAATAACCGCGCTTTGCGTTCTGCGACATCACCACCGCCGACGATCAAGCAGTCACGGTCACGTAGTTGACAAAATATAGGCAAATGATCCACGACATTACCCCTTAATTATTGGCAGCAGCCTCTGGCTGATTGATTTTTGCCGGAGCCGGACGCTCCGATTTTGGCGTAGCATACCAATAACCCAATCCCATGAATACGACACCGGACAAAGTATTACCGAGTGTCACCCACAGCAGGTTATGACCAATTCCGGCCAGGGTATAGGCTTCGCTGTGGTGGCCGAACCAGGAGAGGGCAAACAGCGTCATGTTGGCAACCGAGTGTTCGTAGCCGGAAGCAATAAACGCCAGCAGACACCACCAGATAGCGAGGAATTTTGCTGCGCCTTCGGTACGGATTGCCATCCAGATTGCCAGACAAACCAACCAGTTACACAGTGCGCCCTTGAAGAACAGTACCGTCGCAGGCGCGGTGGTTTTCGCCAGTGCAACCGAATGGACGATGCTGGTATCTACCGGCAACAAGCTGCCGCCACCCCAACTGTAAAGCAGAGCGACAAACACGGAACCGACCAGATTACCCAGCCAGGTTTGCGGTAAAATTGCCCACATTTGACCGTGGCTGATGGTGCCCGCTTTGACGCCGAGCGTCAGGAACATGGTGTGACCGGTAAACAGTTCAGAACCCGCGATAATGACCAGCGTTAAGGCGATACCAAAGGTTGCACCCATTACCAGAGGACGTACGGACGGGTCGAGCAGATTGCCGAGGGTGAAAATAAGAATGATGCCGAGACCGACATAGGCCCCTGCCATTGCCGAACTGACCCAGAATCCGAGCGGATTATTAGCCGACAGGCGTGCGATGCGCGCGGCATTAGCCGCACACTTATTAATAGTGTCAGTAAACATTTGATTATCCTTTTCTCACTTCATCCTTTGCACTGCCTCTTTGTTGGCTGCCCTCGCTCACCCCAGTCACATAGTGAACTATGCTCCTGGGGATTTGCTCGGTTGCCGCCGCGATGCAGTACAAATGATTTTGTGATAACAATTAAAATGAAAAAAATACAAAAAAGGGGAGGCGTTGCGCCTCCCAAAATTAATTAACCGCGCAACTGCACCGTGCCGTCTTTCACGCGCGCTTCGTAATGTTTCACGGAGAACTGTTCGTCTTCCATGCACAGTCCGTCGCTTAAACGAAAGCGCTGTTTTTTCAGCGGGCTGGCGACCCACAGTTCGCCCTGATGCTCAGCGATCAAGCCACGAGAAAGCACGCTGGACTCAAAGAACGGATCGATGTTGCTGATCGCAAACACCTGGTCACTGTGATACGGGCGGAAAATTGCGACCTGTTCAGTACCTAACAGGGCGCAGACGCCTGTTGCAGGCAGAATGTCATCGATTTTGCAGATGTTTTGCCACTGGCTCATGCGTTCTCCTCCACCAGAGTCACCGGGATACGCTCATAAGGCGTTGCCGGACGATGTTGTTCACGTTCAGGCACCACCTGGACGTTCGGATCGCGTTTGTCGCTGTTGATGAAGTGCTTGAAGCGAACCTGCGCGGATGGGGTGTTAACGGTTTCTGTCCACTCGCATACCACCGCTTCACGCAGACGGGCCATCTCTTCTTCCAGATGCTCGTTCAGGCCCAGCTTGTCGTCGATGATGACCGATTTCAGATACTCAATGCCGCCTTCCAGGTTGTCTAACCACGGTGCGGTACGGGTCAGTTTGTCGGCAGTGCGGATGTAGAACATCATGAAGCGATCGAGATACTTCAGCAGCGTTTCACGATCGATATCTGCCGCCAGCAGATCGGCGTGACGAGGTTTCATCCCGCCGTTACCGCAAACGTACAGGTTCCAGCCTTTTTCAGTGGCGATGATACCAACGTCTTTGCCCTGGGCTTCCGCGCATTCACGGGTACAGCCAGAGACACCGAACTTCATCTTATGCGGCGTACGAATGCCTTTGTAGCGGTTTTCCAGCTCGACGCCGAAACCGACGCTATCGCCCACGCCGTAGCGGCACCAGGTGCTGCCCACGCAGGTTTTCGCCATACGCAACGCTTTAGCATAGGCATGACCGGTTTCGAAACCGGCTTCAATCAACTGACGCCAGATTTCCGGCAGGTCATCTTTCTGCGCGCCGAACAGGCCAATACGCTGAGAACCGGTGATTTTGGTATACAGGTTAAATTCACGTGCGATACGTCCCACGGCCACCAGGCCTTCCGGTGTGATTTCACCGCCAGCGGAGCGCGGGATCACGGAGTAGGTGCCGTCTTTCTGGATATTCGCCAGGAAGTTGTCGTTGGTGTCTTGCAGCGGCGTGTGCTGAGGTTTGAGAATGTACTCATTCCAGCACGAGGCCAGCAGGGAACCGACGGTAGGTTTACACACTTCACAGCCGTAGCCTTTCCCGTGTTTTGCCAGCAACTCTTCGAAGGTTTTAATGCCTTCTACGCGAATGAGATGGAACAGTTCCTGACGCGAGTACGGGAAGTGTTCACACAGGTTGTTGTTAACTTCAATACCCTGTTTCGCCAGTTCAGCGTTCAGGACCTGCGTTACCAGCGGGATACACCCGCCGCAGCCGGTACCGGCTTTGGTTTCAGCTTTCAGCGCCGCAACGGTGTGGCAACCTTTATTGATAGCAGCAACCAGCATGCCTTTCGTGACGTCGAAGCAGGAACAAATCTGCGCGCTGTCCGGCAGTTTATCGACACCGATAGAGGGTTTACCGCTGCCCGCGTGTGCTGGCAGGATCAACGAGTCCGGGTTTTCCGGCAGTTCGATAGCGTTCAGCACCAGTTGCAGCAGATTGCCGTAATCGCTGGTGTCGCCCACCAGAACCGCGCCGAGCAGCGTTTTGTTATCTTTGCTGACAATGAGGCGTTTGTAGACTTCTTTGCTCTCGTCGAGGTAAACGTAGCTGCGCGCACCCGGTGTGCGGCCATGCGCGTCGCCAATCCCGCCAACGTCAACGCCAAGCAGCTTCAGCTTGGCGCTTAAATCTGCGCCTTCGAAGGCGTTTTCGGTTTCGAGGATATGGTCAACGGCAACCTGCGCCATTTTGTAGCCGGGTGCCACCAGACCATATACACGGTTGTTCCAGCTGGCGCATTCGCCGATGGCATAGATGTCAGGGTCAGAAGTCTGGCAGGTGTCGTTAATCACGATCCCACCGCGCGGAGCGACGTCCAGACCGCACTGGGTAGCCAGTTTGTCGCGTGGACGAATACCGGTAGAGAAAACGATAAAATCGACTTCCAGTTCGCTACCATCGGCAAAACGCATGGTTTTGCGCGCTTCGACGCCTTCCTGGACAATCTCTTTCGTGTTTTTGCTGGTGTGCACACGCACGCCCATGCTTTCAATTTTGCGACGTAACTGCTCGCCACCCATATGATCCAGCTGTTCAGCCATCAGCATCGGAGCGAATTCAATCACGTGGGTTTCAACGCCGAGGTTTTTCAGCGCACCGGCGGCTTCCAGGCCCAGCAGGCCACCGCCGACGACAGCACCGCGTTTGCTACGGCGCGCGCAAGACTCAATGGCGTTGAGGTCTTCAATGGTGCGGTAAACGAAGCAGTCCTGGGTTTCCGAACCTTTAATCGGCGGGATCCACGGATAAGAGCCAGTCGCCATGATCAGCTTATCGTAATAAACCGTACGACCCGCGCTGGAGTGGATCACCTTCTCCTGGCGGTTGATGGTAATTGCGCGCTCGCCGACTAATACCTTAACGCCGTGCTTCTCGTAGAATCCTTCACGCACCAGAGAAAGCTCTTCGGCGGTGTGGTGGGAGAAGTAGGAAGACAGGTGTACGCGGTCGTACGCTTTGCGGGGTTCTTCACAGAAGACGGTAATATCAAAATTGGCAGCGTCGGATTTATCAAGAAGATCCTCAATAAAGCGATGGCCGACCATACCATTACCGATAATAGCGAGTCTGACTTTGCTCATTTTTGCCTCGATTTCTTTTCTATTACCGCCTACCTTAACGATTCAGCTACCCCGCTTATTGATACAAATCAAATTCGCCCTCATATACTCCTTAAGAGGTATATAACTGATTTACCTACATTTTTATAAGTTACGGAATTGACTGGCTTTTCGTGTTTGTATAAAAAGCGCACAAATTAAGGGGTTTTTGTATGAATTGGCCTACATCACCAATGGAGGAAGGGATGCCAGGGATATGCCGGATGGCGAGAACACCATCCGGCAGAGTGATTAATGCGTGGCCGGCGCGTTATGCTGGCGATGGCGCGTAACAAACCCAAGAATAAAGCACATTACGAACACAACGGCATACAAGCCGTTAGCTGTTTGCAATGCCGCCATTGGACCGCTATGAGCGACGATCGGGCCAGTGACGACGAAAGTAAGCATGGTACCGATGGTGCCGCAGGTCAGAATGAAGTTAACCAGTTTAGGTGAGGCGACCTTCGTCTGCTGGGAACCGAGGGTAATAATGGTGGTATAAATCGCGCTGGAGAAGAAGCCCAGCGTCAGAATGAACCACGGCATATGCTCCGGCGTACCGGTGATAAACAGATACATCAGGACGGTGGCCAAACCCGCCAGTACCGTCAGGATGCGCTGCAAATCGAAGAAACGCAGAATAAAGCTAAACGCCCACATACCAACCATGTAAGACATCCAGAAGTCGCTGACCAGTTTACCCGCATCACCCAGGCTCATGCCCAGGCTTTTGGCATATTCCGGTACCCACGAGATAAAACCAAGCTGGCCGAGGATGTAGCACAGAGCCGCAATGGACAGGAACAGTACGCCAATGCCCCATTTTTCTTTTACTACCGGTGCGTCTGACTGCTGCGCGTGTTTGCCCAGCGCCGGGAATTCGCAACCGAAGGTCAGCAGGAAAATGGCAACATATACCAGGCCGATGCAGGCATAAACCCAGTACCATTCGATGCTGCGCGCTAACAGAAATGCCGCCACCATCGGGAAGATCATGCCAGCCATGCTGAAGAAGGAGTCCGTAAACAGCAGGCGGGAACCGCGCTGGCGACCTTCATACATCTGCGTGACCAGGAACGTACCAATCGACATGGTGATACCGCTCACCAGCCCCAGTACAAACATTGCTGCTGAGAACAAGGCCAGGCTATGGCTGAGCATCAGTCCGGCGACCGCCAGAACCATCAGGATAAAGCCAAAGCGCAACTGGGTTTTCAGGGGCACAATTTCCATCAGCCAGGCATTCAAAAAGATAGAAATCAGGATGCCGGCATTCAGGAAGGTGAAGGTGTTACTCATACTGGAAACGGGCAAATGGAAGTAATCTGCGATATTTCCCATCACCATCCCGGTGACAATTACCAACGCGCCTGTCAGGGCGTAGGAGAGAAAGCTAATCCATGTGAGCTTAATGCGATTGCTGTTAGTCATGACTGGCCTGTATAGAAGTGTAAGACGCATTGATTGCGCCGTGAGCGGGCAGATTTTAGGCGTTTTAGTGACGTATTTAAATGTTTAATGGCAATAACTTGCTCCGTTACATTTTTGTATGTGAGCTAGATCACAATGAGTATTCCGGTTATGCAGTTACATTTGTTTCAGATACGTAAAATTAAGTAAAGGGATGGCCTTGTCCTTGAAGGCTCTTTAGAATCACTTCACTTGCTTCATTTCTGCTCTTGTTAAGGACTTCTCATGCTCAAATCGACTCTGGCGGCTGTTGCAGCTGTTCTCGCTCTTTCCGCGCTCTCTCCTGCAGCACTGGCAGCAAAAGGTGACCCACATGTCCTGCTGACCACCTCTGCTGGTAACATCGAGCTGGAGCTGAACAGCCAGAAAGCCCCGGTTTCAGTGCAAAACTTTGTCGATTATGTGAACAGTGGTTTTTATAACAACACCACGTTCCACCGTGTGATCCCAGGCTTTATGGTACAGGGCGGCGGCTTCACCGAGCAGATGCAGCAGAAGAAACCTAACCCGCCAATCAAGAATGAAGCCGATAACGGTCTGCGTAACACCCGCGGTACGATTGCGATGGCGCGTACAGCGGATAAAGACAGCGCGACCAGCCAGTTCTTTATCAACATTGCAGACAACGCTTTTCTCGATCATGGCCAACGCGACTTTGGCTATGCTGTGTTCGGTAAAGTTGTGAAAGGTATGGATGTTGCAGATAAGATCTCTCAGGTACAGACCCATGATGTTGGTCCTTACCAGAATGTCCCGTCAAAACCGATTGTTATCCTTTCTGCTAAAGTCCTGCCGTAATCGTATTTTGCGCGGGCAGTTCCTGCCCGCGTTCTCTCCCTTCTCTGCGTAACCCGAAATTGCTGCTTATACTTGTGGCAAGTGCCGCTTACATTCAGGGAGGTCACGTGAAAAAACTCACCGATAAACAAAAGTCCAGGCTCTGGGAGCAACGGCGTAATGTCAATTTCCAGGGAAGTCGACGACTGGAAGGCGTGGATATTCCACGGGTTACTCTGAGTGCGGAAGACGCCCTGGCGCGTCTGGATGAGTTGAGGAGGCACTATGAGCGATAAATTCGGTGATGGACGCGACCCTTATCTGTACCCCGGTCTGAATGTGATGCGTAACCGCCTGGGGATTCATCAGGCCCAGCGTCTGGCACAAGCGGCATACGAATTAACAGCACTGCGCGCCGCGACGGTTGAGTTGGGGCCTCTAAAGCGTGGCCTGCCACACCTGTGCGCCATTCATCGCCAGTTATACCAGGATATTTTCGACTGGGCGGGACAACTGCGGGAAGTTGATATCTACCAGGGCGATACTCGCTTTTGCCATTTCGCCTATATCGAGAAAGAGGGCAATGCGCTGATGCAGGACCTGGAAGAGGAGTCCTGGCTGGTGGGATTGCCGGAAGAAAAATTCGTCGACCGCCTTGCGCACTATTATTGCGAAATCAATGTGCTGCATCCGTTTCGTATTGGTAGCGGTCTCGCGCAGCGTATTTTCTTCGAACAGCTAGCGATCCATGCCGGGTATATGCTGAGCTGGGATGACATTCAGGTTGAGGAGTGGAACCAGGCGAACCAGAGCGGGGCGATGGGCGACCTGACCGCTCTGCGGGCGATATTTCGTAAAGTGGTAAGCGAAGCCCCGGAAACTGAGTAGAATAGCGCGGTTCTTATGTACCGGAGCCGCCATGATCCTGCTTATCGATAACTATGATTCTTTTACCTGGAACCTGTACCAATACTTCTGCGAACTGGGTGCTGATGTCCTCGTCAGGCGTAACGACGAGCTGACGCTGTCGCAAATCGACGCGCTGAATCCGCAAAAAATCGTGATTTCCCCCGGCCCATGCACGCCGGATGATGCCGGTATCTCGCTGGATGTGATTCGCCATTTCGCGGGCAAAATTCCCCTGCTGGGTGTATGTCTTGGTCACCAGGCGATGGCGCAGGCGTTTGGCGCGACCGTGGTTCGGGCAGCAAAAGTGATGCATGGTAAAACCTCGCCGATTACGCATAACGGGCAGGGGGTTTTTCAGGGACTCGCCAACCCATTAACCGTGACACGCTACCATTCTCTGGTGGTTGCCCCCGAAACGCTTCCTGACTGCTTTGAAGTGACGGCCTGGAGTGAAACACAAGAGATAATGGGCATTCGCCACCGCGAGTGGGATCTGGAAGGTGTGCAGTTTCACCCGGAGAGTATTCTCAGCGAACAGGGGCATCAGCTGCTGGATAATTTCCTCCAACAGTGATTTGTGGTTGCTATTCAGTGATTTTTTATTCATATTTTGTGATTATAATTTCACTAGCATTTCTGCTTAACAGGGTGGTAATGACATGGCAACTGAACAAACTGCGATTACGCGCGCGACATTCGATGAAGTAATTCTGCCGATTTATGCACCGGCTGAGTTTATCCCGGTAAAAGGAAAAGGGAGTCGGGTCTGGGATCAACAGGGCAAAGAGTATGTTGATTTTGCGGGCGGCATTGCAGTTACCGCGTTAGGGCATTGCCATCCGGCGCTGGTTGAGGCGTTAAAAACCCAGGGTGAAACCCTGTGGCACACCAGTAACGTTTTCACCAACGAACCAGCGTTGCGCTTAGGTCGTAAAATCATTGATGCGACCTTTGCTGAACGCGTGCTGTTCATGAACTCCGGTACCGAAGCCAATGAAACCGCCTTTAAGCTGGCGCGTCATTATGCCTGCGTACGCCACAGCCCGTTCAAAACCAAAATCATCGCCTTTCATAATGCGTTTCACGGTCGTTCGCTGTTTACCGTATCTGTTGGTGGGCAACCGAAATATTCCGACGGCTTTGGACCAAAACCGGCGGATATCATCCATGTGCCGTTTAACGATCTGCATGCGGTAAAAGCGGTGATGGACGATCACACCTGCGCGGTGGTGGTGGAGCCCATTCAGGGAGAAGGCGGCGTCACTGCGGCAACCCCGGAATTCCTGCAAGGTCTGCGTGAACTTTGCGACCAGCACCAGGCGCTGCTGGTCTTTGATGAGGTGCAGTGTGGGATGGGGCGTACCGGCGATTTATTTGCCTATATGCACTACGGCGTGACGCCGGATATCCTCACCAGCGCCAAGGCGCTCGGCGGCGGTTTCCCGGTGAGCGCCATGCTGACCACTCAGGAAATTGCCTCCGCGTTCCACGTGGGTTCGCACGGTTCCACTTACGGCGGTAATCCGCTGGCCTGTGCGGTTGCAGATGCCGCGTTTGATATCATCAACACCCCGGAAGTGCTGGAAGGTATTCAGGGCAAACGTCAGACGTTTGTGCATCATTTGCAGAAAATTAATCAGCAGTTCGATATTTTCAGCGATATTCGCGGCATGGGGCTGCTGATTGGCGCCGAGCTGAAGCCGCAGTTTAAAGGCCGGTCGCGCGATTTCCTCTACGCCGCCGCGCACGAAGGGGTGATGGTGCTGAATGCCGGGCCGGACGTGATGCGTTTCGCGCCGTCGCTGGTGGTGGAAGACGCGGATATCGAGGAAGGGATGTTGCGTTTCGCGCAGGCGGTAGCGAAGGTGGTGGGCTGAATGCCTGATTGCCGGATGGCGGCGCGAGCGCCTTATCCGGCCTACAGGGTAAGGTGTGATTCGTAGGCCGGATAAGCGTAGCGCATCCGGCAGCCGATCTTAACCTTTCATGTCCCGCAACCGACGGCTAAGCCAGATCCCGTGGTGGGGTCGTTGACGCCATGCTACCGACGAAATGGTGTGCATGGTGTTCAGATGCCCCAAGATTCGCTGCAGATGCTGCTCCAGGGTGCTTAATGGACCGTGGGACAGCATTTCAGGCGCTTCGAGAATATTCACATCGCCCGAGCTTCCCGGTCCGTCATACTCCAGCCGCTGCTGACAGCGCTGGAGCGCAATTTCGCAGGACTCCAGATACCGCTGCGCCAAATCTGGCGTCAGCATCGTATGTTCCCTTGCCAGTGTGGTCATCGCGTTGATGTGTTCGACAATAAACTGGCTGTGCGTGACCCACAGTTTCATATCCGCCAGATAGTGCGCGTTGAATCCCGGCTCCTGCATTGCCTGATTCAGTGAGTTAAACAGCGTGTTATGCGCCTGGTTGACCCGCATGCGTTGATACGCCAGCGGCGTGGCCTGCGGATCGTTGCTGAGGATCAGGCGAATAGCCTCCTGGTCGGCTTCTAACGCATCGTGGGCGTTCTTACGCAACAGACCACTCTGCCACTGTGGCCACAGCCAGAGCGTGCCGCCAAAGGCGATTAAGCAGCCAATCACCGTGTCGACAAACCGCGGCACGATAAATTGTTCCCCGTTCAGCGTCAGCAGTTGCAGGGTGTACACCGCCGTAACCGTAAAGCCGACGGTGGCCCAGCCGTAGTTTTTGCGAATGATCAGATAGCTGCCTAATGTGATCAGCAACATGCCTGCCAGCGTGAAACCTTCCTGAATATGAAAGTGCAATGTGACGCCGGCAATCACCAGTCCGACGAGCGTACCCACCGAACGATGCAAAATACGCACTCGGGTCGCCCCATAGCCATTTTGCGTGACGAACAGGATCGTCATCAAAATCCAGTAAGGTTTAGGCAGATGTAAGGCGCTGCCCATCAGGCTGGCGATACTCAGCATGACGCTGATGCGCCCGGCGTTACGCAGCGCCGGGGATTTCAACGACAGATAGTTTTTCAGCGCCGGGATCAACGGCAACCGCCGCTGTTTGTCCGCCATCAAATCTCGGGCATACAGCGGTCGCTGGGTCCGTAGCACGCGGGCGATACGGCTGAAATGCCAGTAGCAAAACTGTCCTACCGGATTATCCGGATGCTGGTTGGCGATTTTCTCCAGCGAGCCAATCTGCTTTTCCATTGAGAAACGGGTCGGTAAGCGGTGATACAAGATATCATCGGCCAGGACGCGCAGGCGGGCGGCGACGGTGCGCGCGTTCCAGCGAATCACCTGTTCCGCGTGGCTTCGCTCGACCAACTTTTGCACCTCTTCCGGCTGATGCAGGCTAACTGAAATATGTTCCTGCAAATCGAGCGCTTCCTGAAAGGCACGCAACAGTCGCTTGTATTCATTATTGTGATGCGCCGACAGCATGTGCATTTGCTGGTAGCACTGGGTAATCAAATCCACCGCTTTTTGTTGACGAACCAGTAGCGGAGGCAGCGCTTTTTCTGGATCGGCATGCTGGGTCAGCAGACTGTACTTGGCCTCACAGTAATCGGCTAATTCGCGGTACAACAGGCTGAGCGATTCACGCAGTGGCTGCTCACGCCACATCCAGAACCAGAACCAGTTGAACAGACCATACCACAACGTACCCAGTGCATAGATCAGCAATGGCTCCCAGACGGGCATGTTCCCGGCAAGGCTTAGCGTGAAAATTGCCGCGATGAGTGAGGCTGGCAGCAGTCGCGCATGCAACGGGCTTAGCTCGGCGGTTACGCCAAGAATTAGCGTCAGGCCGGTGAGGATGAGCGGCAGTGGTATCTCTTGCGCCAGCAGTAACTGCATGATCAGGCTGCAACCGGCAAACAGCGATGCGCCAATAACTAAACGTTTAAAAAAGCGTTTATGCGGGGTATCAAGACCGGCAATGTTGCAACAGGCAGGGACGAGGGAAAACAGAAGCCCCAGATGAAGCTGACCAATGATAAGACCGACAGCCACAGGTAAACACAGCACCAGCGTCTGCCGTAGTGCGTAGTTGATCTCGGGGTGATAAATCAGTCTTCGCCACATCGGAACAAACAAAAATGGCGCGCTACCGGGTAACGCGCCATTTCGATGGGATTAACGTGTGCCGTAAACGACAATGGTCTTACCGTGAGCGGAGATCAGGTTCTGATCTTCCAGCATCTTCAGAATACGACCAACGGTCTCACGGGAGCAGCCAACGATCTGGCCGATTTCCTGGCGGGTGATTTTAATCTGCATACCGTCCGGGTGAGTCATCGCGTCAGGCTGTTTTGCCAGATTCAGCAGAGTCTGGGCAATACGGCCGGTGACGTCGAGGAAGGCAAGGTTGCCTACTTTTTCAGACGTGACCTGCAGGCGACGAGCCATCTGAGAAGACAGGCGCATCAGAATATCCGGGTTGACCTGGATTAATTGGCGAAATTTTTTGTAGGAAATTTCAGCGACTTCACATGCGGTTTTGGCCCGTACCCAAGCGCTACGTTCCTGGCCTTCTTCGAAGAGGCCTAATTCACCAATAAAATCGCCCTGATTCAGATAAGAAAGGATCATTTCTTTCCCTTCTTCATCTTTGATCAGCACTGCCACTGAGCCTTTAACGATGTAATACAACGTTTCCGCTTTTTCACCCTGGTGAATCAGCGTGCTCTTCGATGGGTACTTATGAATATGGCAATGAGACAAGAACCATTCGAGAGTCGGGTCTGTTTGCGGTTTGCCAAGCACCATGCGCGGTTATCCTCTGTTATAAGCTGTCTCCAGAGCCAGAAAACGACGCTGCCTCTGGGTTTGCAAAAATGTGCTTCCCGCTACCTGGGAAGGGGGCTACTAAAAATATACTGCAGCCTGTAATGTGATGTCCTCTGCATACATGCAGTACGTCAATGTATTACTGTAGCATCCCGACTGTTTTAGCATAGCTTTCGCCGTGTGTCTCCTGGTGTCTCGCTTCAGCATGACGCAGGTCGCCTTCCGTTGCGAGAATTGTTATGTACGCGTAATCTGTCAGGAAAATTGAAACATTGGAGTTACGAAATATGCAAGCGCGTGTAAAGTGGGTTGAGGGGTTAACCTTCCTCGGTGAGTCCGCCTCTGGCCACCAAATTTTGATGGACGGTAACTCCGGTGATAAAGCGCCGAGCCCGATGGAAATGGTATTAATGGCTGCAGGCGGTTGTAGCGCGATCGATGTGGTGTCGATCCTGCAAAAAGGGCGTCAGGATGTGACCAACTGCGAAGTGAAGCTCACCTCTGAGCGCCGTGAAGAAGCGCCGCGTTTGTTTACCCACATTAATCTGCATTTCATCGTCACTGGCAACGATCTGAAAGAGGCGTCGGTCTCCCGCGCCGTCGATCTCTCGGCGGAAAAATATTGTTCCGTGGCATTGATGCTGGAAAAGGCGGTGAATATTACCCACTCCTATGAAGTGGTTGCTGCGTAATACGTGAAGCCGGATGGCGGCTTGGCCTTATCCGGCCTACAGGACGATACCGATTCGTAGGCCCGATAAGCGTAGCGCCATCGGGCACATCCCGTACCTCACTCTATCTTTTTACCTTCCATCAATCGCTGGACCAGCGGCAACATAATCAATTCCATCGCCAGACCCATTTTGCCGCCAGGTACGACCAATGTATTGATGTGGGAAATGAATGAGCCTTGCAGCATGGCCAGAAGCCACGGAAAGTCGATCCCTTCCAGATTACGAAAATGAATGACCACAAAGCTTTCATCCAGCGACGGAATGCTCCTGGCGGCAAAGGGGTTTGAGGTATCGACGGTGGGTACGCGCTGAAAGTTGATGTGCGTACGGGAAAACTGCGGCGTGATGTAATTGATGTAATCGTCCATTGAGCGCACAACCGAGTCCATCACCGCTTCACGCGAGTGTCCACGCTCGCTGGTATCGCGGGTCAGTTTCTGGATCCATTCCAGGTTAACGATCGGCACTACGCCGACCAGAAGGTCGACATGCCGGGCCACATTTTGCTGTGGGGTGACGACGCCGCCGTGTAGCCCTTCATAGAACAGGACATCCGTCGGTTCAGGCAATGGCTGCCAGGGGGTAAACGTTCCCGGGACCTGGTTCCACGGTACGGCTTCATCGTAGGTGTGCAGATATTTACGCGACTGACCTTTTCCCGTCTGGCCGTATTCAATGAAGGTTTGTTCCAGCAGACCAAAGTCATTGGCTTCGGGCCCGAAATAACTGATATGTCGCCCGGCATCGCGCGCTTTGCGAATCGCCATATCCATTTCCGGACGGGTATAGCGATGAAAACTGTCACCTTCCACCTCGGCGGCGCGCAGATTTAGCTGCGCGAAAATTTTACGAAACGCGAGGCTGGTGGTGGTGGTCCCCGCGCCGCTGGATCCTGTTACCGCAATCACCGGATGTTTGGCAGACATAACAACTCCATGAATAGGTTGATTTTTTATTATAGTCAGCCGTCGGCTACGAATTACTCGTGAATCTGCTTCCTCGGCATGATGTTGACCGTTTCATGCAGTTCGGACCACACCAGGACGGCTTCACCTGATTGTAGTTGGCGTTTGACGTCGGCGACTTTTTGTTCGAGCGAACGTTCATGTTCACCATAATCGGTACCTTCGCGCAAGACAAAGCTTTCAATCAGATTGTCCAGCGCGTCCGGGGAGATGTCTTGCCAGGGGATAATCATGATGACGCCTCCAGATACGTTGTCAGCCAGTCGGGAATTCTGGATTCCAGCCACATCTCAGGGCGGCGCACTGTGCCGCCAATAAATCCGACGTGTCCGCCGTGTTCAGTCAACTGATACTCCACCTGTGAGGGCAGGTTTTCCGGTTCAGGGATCACGTGATGATCCATAAACGGATCGTCCTTGGCATGGATAATCAGCGTCGGTTTGGCGATCTGATTAAGCAATGGCATGGCGCTACACTGGCGGTAATAGTCTATAGCATCGGCAAAACCGTGGATTTTGGCAGTGATGAGATCGTCAAAATCACGAATGCGACGCAGGGATTTCAACTGGGTCAGACTCACCGGCAACGAACCCGGATAGGCCTGTAGCTTACGCGAGGCGTTAGCTTTCAACAGATTGAGCAGATAGCGCTGGTAGACGCGTGAGAACCCCTTCTCCATATGGTAACTACAGGCTTCCAGCACGAAAGGCGCAGAGACAATAACCGCTGCATCAATGGGAATATCGTTGCCTTCTTTGGCCAGCAGGCAGGCCAGCATGTTCCCGCCGAGTGAATAGCCTACCGCCGCGGTCGGCACACGACCAAGCTCGCGTTCCAGCCAATGTAAAAACCAGGTGCCATCTTCTGTTTCACCAGAATGATAAATACGGTTGAGACGATTTGGTTCGCCGCTGCAGCCGCGAAAATGCATCACCACGCCCAGCCAGCCGCGCTTTTGCGCTGCTTCAATCAGGCCATGTGCGTACGGGCTGTTCAGACTGCCTTCCAGACCGTGAAAAACCACCAGGCGCGGTTTGTGCTTCGCCTGTTGCGGATCTTCACTCCATGCCAGATCGACAAAGTCACCGTCGGGTAATTCCAGACGCTGCCAATGGGCGTCGAACTTCACCTTGCGGCGAATTAAACGCGGCAGCATTGTCTGCAAATGGCGGTTACTGATACCGCGCATAGGGCGGAATTCTCGCGAATCATCAGTAGGTGGGATCATTTCTGTGGACGTGATTTCAACCATAACACCAGAGCAATTAATAATCGGAAAGAATAACTATACCGCGCGCAGCGCTTGCGGGTTAGCCAATATGTGATTTTGTCGCTAGTCAGTCAGCAGGTTACGCGAGAAAAAATGAAAATCGACGTCGGGCTTTCGTCGCCACAGGCGAGCTTTACGTGTCCCTGTCGCCACGCTTTCTCCGGTATCTTCAAACATTCCTGACGCTTCAAAGCGGCGAATCAGACTTTTACGCTGGATCGACTGACCGAGGATCACCTCGGTGGCTTCGAGCAGTTGCCCATGGGTAAATGTCTCCGGCAAACAGTATACGGGCAGTAGCGAGTACATTGTTTTTTGCCGCAAGCGATGCAGGGCCGCCGTAATGATGTCTCCGTGGTCGAACCCGAGTGAATAATTTTTCAGCTCATCAACCGGCACCCAACGGGCATTGCTGACGCTGGCGATGTGCGGCGCACAGTCTACCCAGGCGATAAGCGCAAACCAGGCGACTGTCAGACTCCAGCCGCGCGGGTCGCGATCCGGGCCGGAAAAAGTATCCAGTTGTTCCAGCCACGAAGGCAAAACCCCTGTTTTTTCAGTGAGCTTGCGCAGCGCTGTGGCGCGAGTGGAGTCATCGCGCTCGATATCAATGAAGCCACCTGGTAATCCCCAACGCCCTTTTTGCGGCTGGTTTGCTCGTTCAACCAGTAATACGCACAGCGCCTGTTGATGCAGGGTAAACAGCACGCTATCGACCGTCACCAGTGGTGTGGGAAAGCGGCGGGCATCGTATTGATTCAGGTAGTCGGCTTCGGTGGTCATAAGGTACTCACGATGATTTGCAACGCCCACAAGTGTACCAGCCCAATACCGGGGGGCAAGGTTCGTTTTTTCTTATTATTTATCAGTTGTTTATGCGATGGCCTAAAAATAATGCATTTGTGCTTGCTTTATATGTGTCTTAAGGACATTATTAATTGTGTCGAAGGGACACAATTAAGGGGTGAGCGTGATGAACATAAAACTGACACTAACGTTGGATGACCAGGGCTACGGAGTGACACACGGTGTTTTTCCTGATGGCGCCGTCTGGTTGAAGGTTACTGAAGCATTACCACCCTTTGCTCGCCTGATGCGCATTCGTGCGACGGCGATGCGCGATATGAACGACTTTATGCTGTTGGCGCAACTGGTGGAGGCGGTTCGCCATCAAACGGATGTGCTGGTCAGTCATCTCGAACTTCCCTGGTTACCGTGGGCTCGTCAGGATCGCCATATGCTGGCGGGTGATAGCTTTGCGCTGAAAGTCTTTGCCAGCCAGCTTAATACGCTGCAATTCGATAGGGTGAAGGTGCTCGATCCGCACAGTGACGCGGCGGCGGCAGCTATCAATAATTTCGTGGCGATTTCACAAGAGACTTGCCTGCTGCACAGCGCGACCTTGCAGCGGCAGTTCCGGCAAAAAGCGCTAATGCTGGTCGCCCCTGATGCCGGATCGCTGAAGAAAATTGATGCCGTTGCCAGAGCGGTCGGTGTAGCGGAGTACGCCGTCCTGAGCAAAAAACGCGATGTGGCAAGCGGCAAGCTGACGGGGTTTGCTTTAGTCGCCGGAGACGTGAGGGGCCGGGATATGCTGATTGTTGACGACCTGTGTGACGCTGGCGGTACGTTCATTGGTTCTGCGCAGGTACTCCGTGATGCAGGTGCCCGTAGCGTCAACCTGTATATCACCCACGGTATTTTCTCTAAGGGCGTTGAACACCTGTTTGCGAACGGTATTGATGCTATCTACACCACCACCTCTTTCGCTGCCCCGACGCTGGAACATCCGCAGCTTGAGCTTATCGACATTGACGCGATTTACCGCGCCTGAGGGAGATACTGATTATGAAAATGAACCCGATTCTGGCTATCGACGGCTACAAAGTTTCTCACCGCGTACAGTATCCGCAAGGAACCAGCCGCGTGTATTCCAACTTTACCCCGCGCAGCGATCGCTTTTTCTCCTCGCCGTTGGCGGATGGCAAACTGGTGTTTTTTGGCCTGCAAGGTTTTCTGCAGTGGTTTCTGGTTGATTTGTTTAACGAGGCATTCTTTGCCCGTCCGGAAGACGAGGTGGTCAGCGAATACAAACAGGTCATGGACAGCTATCTCGGCAAAGATGCGGTAGCGGTTGATCATATCCGCGCCCTGCATCAGTTGGGCTATCTGCCGTTGCACATCAAAGCGCTGGATGAAGGCAGCAAGGTGCCGATGGCGGTGCCCGTTTTAACTATCATCAACACCCAACCTGAGTTTTTCTGGCTGGTGAATTACCTGGAGACCGTGCTGTCGGCAGAACTGTGGAAGGCGTCAACAAACGCCACCATTGCTCATCACTATCGTAAAATTTGCGCGCGCTGGGCACAGAAAACCTGTAGCGACCTGACGCACCTCGACTTCCAGTGCCATGACTTTTCATTTCGCGGTATGGCCGGATTGCAGGACACCATGCAGGCGGGCAGCGGCCACTTGCTGAGTTTTAAAGGCACTGACAGCATTCCGTCGCTTCTCTACGCCCGGGATTATTATACCGACGGCGAGCCCTATTTTATCGGCGCCAGCATTCCGGCGACCGAGCACAGCGTGATGTGTATGGGGGAGCGTGAGCATGAAATTGAAACCTTCCGCCGCCTGATTGCCGATCTCTACCCGCAGGGATTTGTGTCGATTGTCTCTGATACGTGGGATTACTGGCAGGTACTGACGGAGTACACCCGCGAGCTGAAGAACATCATTCTGGCGCGCGAGGGACGGGTGGTTTTCCGCCCGGACAGCGGTAATCCGGTTGAGATCCTGTGCGGTACTGGCGCGGATGAGGATACACGAGCCGATCGTACGGCACAGGAGAAAGGCTCTGTGGAGGTACTCTGGGAGATATTTGGCGGCACGGTTAACGCCAAAGGCTACAAGGTGCTCGACCCACATGTGGGGCTAATTTATGGCGATTCCATCACCCTTGAGCGTGCGAATGAGATCCTGCGCCGCCTGGAAGCGAAAGGATTTGCCAGTTCAAATGTGGTGTTTGGCGTGGGTTCTTTTACCTATCAGTACAACACGCGTGACACCTTCGGTTTTGCGATGAAGGCAACGTGGGGCGAAGTCGACGGCAAGGGTCGGACGATTTTTAAAGAGCCGAAAACCGATAACGGCTTAAAGCGCTCGGCCCGAGGTTTGCTTCGCGTAGTACGTGATGAGCAAGGAGAATTGCGTCTGCATGATGAACAAACCTGGGAGCAAGAGCAGGAAGGAGAGCTGAAAACCCGTTTTCTCAACGGGAAGTTGATTAACCATGAGCACTTCGAACAGATCCGCCAGCGCCTGGCGGCACAAAGCTAGTTTTCCCCAAGCGGGTAGCGTTACCCGCTTCCTCTCCCTCCCGGCGTGAATTGATCATCGTCACAAATGGTTACTTCAATTATTACTCTCAAGCTAATGATTCTTTCCTACGCTTAATTGATGACTTTCTCACCAGGGTGCACACTCTTTCCAGTGTTAAGCAATCAAAATGATTAGCTGAATCAGGAGGTTAATAATGTTATCTGGGCAAACGCCAGCACGAGTCTGGAACACCCGCCGCACGGAAAAACAGCGCCGTCTGGCTTCCGTTCCGGTGCAGGGTAAGGTGCTGCCGACCGCAGACCTGACCGCGATGCTGGAAAAACTGATCGCGCCGGGTGACCGCGTGGTATTAGAAGGGAATAATCAGAAGCAGGCAGATTTCCTGTCCCGCATGCTGGCTGAAGTCAATCCGCAGATTGTGCACGACCTGCATATGATTATGCCAAGCGTCGGGCGCAGCGAGCATCTGGATATCTTTGAAAAAGGCATCGCCCGTAAGCTGGACTTCTCCTTCTCCGGTACCCAAAGCTTGCGTATTTCGCAACTACTGGAAGATGGCCAACTGGAAATCGGCGCCATCCACACCTACATCGAACTCTATTCCCGTCTTTATGTTGACCTGGCCCCGAACGTGGCGCTGATTGCCGGTTATAAAGCTGACCGTAAAGGTAACCTCTACACCGGGCCGAGTACCGAAGATACCCCGGCGCTGGTGGAAGCTGCTGCATTCCACGACGGTATCGTCATCGCACAGGTGAACGAGCTGGTGGACGACGAATGCGACCTGCCGCGCGTGGATATTCCGGGTTCCTGGATTGACTACGTCGTGGTGGCTGACAAACCGTTCTTTATCGAACCGCTGTTTACCCGCGACCCGCGCCTGATCAAACAGGAACACATCCTGATGGCGATGATGGCGATTAAAGGCATCTACGCGGAACATCAGGTACAGTCGCTGAACCACGGTATCGGCTTCAACACCGCGGCGATTGAACTGTTGCTGCCAACCTACGGTGAACAGCTCGGTCTGAAAGGCAAAATCTGTAAGCACTGGACCCTGAACCCGCATCCAACGCTGATTCCGGCAATTGAGAGCGGCTGGGTAGAAAGCGTGCACTGCTTCGGCGGCGAGTTGGGGATGGAAGAGTATATCCGCGCCCGTCCGGACATCTTCTTTACCGGTTCCGACGGCTCGATGCGTTCTAACCGCGCCTTCTGCCAGTTGGCTGGCCAGTACGCGGTAGATATGTTTATCGGCTCCACCCTGCAGGTTGATGGCTACGCCAACTCCTCCACCGTGACCCGCGGCCGTCTTTCTGGCTTCGGCGGCGCGCCAAACATGGGTCACGACCCGCACGGTCGTCGTCATGCAACGCCAGCCTGGCTGAATATGATCACCGAACCAGACCCAATGCAGCGCGGTAAAAAACTGGTGGTGCAGATGGTCGAAACTTTCCAGGCGGGCGTGAAGCCAACCTTCGTCGAAAAACTGGACGCGGTTGACGTGGCGAAAGCCTCCGGTATGCCGCTGGCACCGGTAATGATCTACGGCGATGACGTAACCCACGTGCTGACAGAAGAAGGTATCGCCTACCTCTACCGCGCCAAAGATCTTGAAGAGCGCCGTGCGATGGTGGCTGCGGTAGCAGGGATCACCGATATCGGGCTGGGCGTTGACGCTAAGCGCGTTGCCGAACTGCGTCAGAGCGGCAAGGTGGTCTATCCGGAAGATATGGGCATTCGTCGTACCGATGCCACCCGTTCGCTGCTGGCAGCCGGTAGCGTCGCTGACCTGGTGGAATGGTCCGGCGGTCTTTACAACCCACCTGCGAAATTCCGGAGCTGGTAATGAAACTTCTGCCCCAGATTCAGGTTGAAGGCGGTGCCGAGTGGCTGGCGCGAACCGCCACGCAGTGTCTGATTGACGAAGCACGATTAAGCCCGAAACCCGGTCTGGTGGACAGTCGGGGGAACGGCGCGCACCACGATCTTACGCTTTCGCTAATGGAGCGCTCCGCACATAGCCTGACCCCTACGTTTCAGGCGCTGGCGCAGCAAAGCTGGCAGCGTCCAGCGGATATTGCGCTCAGACAAACCATAGGGCGACTCGGCCGTGAGGGCGAGCAGCAGATGATGGCCGCGACCCACGGCGTGAATACCCACCGCGGCGCGATTTGGGCGCTGGGGTTGTTGGTGAGCGCCGTTGCGATGCACGGTGGTGCCGGTGGCGCGCAGCAGATAGCCGCTACCGCAGCGGAACTGGCGAAGCTGCCGGATGACGCAGCGCCGAAGGTGTTCAGCAAAGGGCTTCGCGCGACGCATCGTTATCGTGTACCGGGCGCTCGTGAAGAAGCTCAGCAGGCGTTTCCGCACGTGATGCAGCGCGCGCTGCCGCAACTGCGTTTAAGCCGCCTGCGCGGTAGTAGCGAGACGCACGCGAGGCTGGATGCGCTGATGGCCATCATGACCTCGCTGACCGATACCTGCGTACTTTCTCGTGCCGGGCTGGAAGGGCTTGATGCCATGCAGGACGGCGCGCGCGCCGTGTTGAATGCAGGCGGCAGCGCGCACCCGGCGGGTCAGGCGGCATTAGCGGAACTGGATAGCCAGATGCTGGCGCTAAACGCCTCGCCGGGCGGCGCGGCTGACCTGCTCGCCGCCACGCTATTTCTCGATCGCGTCGAAATCACGTCGAATCGCCGTATTTAAAGCATTAAGAGGATGTTATGGAACACATTACGTTAACCGTACCGGCCAGCCGCACCTTAAGCGGCAAAGCGCTGGCAGGCGTTGTGGGCTCCGGGGATATGGAGGTGTTATTCACCGCCGACCAGGGCCAGACATTAACCATTGATATCACCACTTCTGTCAATAACAGCACCCGCCGCTGGGAAGCGCTGTTCAACCGTCTGCAGACGGTCAGCAGCCTGCCTGCCGGCAAACTGACCATCCATGACTTCGGCGCGACGCCGGGCGTGGCGCGCATCCGTATCGAACAGGTTTTTGAAGAGGTGAGCTATGCGTGATGACCGCAGTTTTATCGAATTAAAAGCACGCCAGCGTGCGCATGCGCTGCTGGATGAAGGCAGCTACCGTGAACTGCTCGACCCATTTGAAGGCGTGATGTCGCCGTGGCTCGGTGCACAGGGCATTGTTCCACAGGCCGATGACGGCATGGTGGTGGCAAAAGGCACCATCAATGGTAAACCGGCCGTTGTTGTAGCGATTGAAGGCGCGTTCCAGGGCGGCAGCATGGGCGAAGTGTCCGGTGCCAAAATGGCAGCGGCGCTGGAGCTGGCGGCGGAAGATAACCGTAACGGCATTCCTACTCAGGCGGTACTGAGCCTGGAAACCGGCGGGGTTCGTTTACAAGAAGCGAACCTCGGTCTGGCGGCGATTGCCGATATTCATGCGGCGATTGTGGATCTGCGTCGTTACACCCCGGTGGTTGGCATTGTGGCCGGTACTGTGGGCTGCTTCGGCGGGATGTCCATCGCGGCGGCGCTGTGTAGCTATCTGATTGTGACCCGCGAAGCGCGTCTCGGCCTGAACGGCCCGCAGGTAATCGAACAGGAAGCCGGGATTGAAGAGTATGACTCCCGCGACCGTCCGTTCATCTGGAGCATGACCGGTGGTGAAGTTCGCTACGAAAGCGGGCTGGTAGAAGCACTGGTCAACGACGGTGTGAACGCGGTGAAAGCCGCCATGAACGAGGCGCTGGCGAAAGGCGTTCCGGCAAAACATCGCACCGATAATTACGACTGGTATCTCGACCGCCTGAGCCATTTTGATACCCGCAAACAGGCCGATTCAGAACAGATTAGAGCGCTCTTCGCCCGGGAGGTGAAATGATGAGTAACGTAATTAGCCGTGGCGAATTATGGCTGGAAACGCTGGCGCCAGGCGCCAAACGTATTGCAGGGCTGTGCCCGTCCGTACAGGCCGCTGATGGCGAGCTGAACGGTGAAAACGTGCGCTTTATCGCCGTCGTTCCGGATGCCCATAACCACTATCCGCGCGCCACTAAAGGTGAAGTCGGTCTGCTGGAAGGCTGGTGGCTTGCGAAAGTCGTCAGCGAAACCATCGCCGCCGATGCCGATAAAGCCGTCAAGCGCCCGATTGTGGCGGTGATTGACGTCGCCAGCCAGGCCTATGGTCGTCGTGAAGAAGGCTTTGGCATTCATCAGGCGCTGGCTGGCGCGGCTGCGGCGTATGCCAATGCGCGTCTGGCAGGCCACCCGGTGATTGGTCTTATCGTCGGTAAAGCGATGTCCGGGGCATTTCTGGCGCACGGCTACCAGGCAAACCGTCTGATCGCCTTCAACGATAAAGGCGTACTGATTCACGCGATGGGCAAAGAGTCCGCGGCGCGCATTACCCTGCGTACCGTTGAGGCGCTGGAAAAACTGGCGGCAACCATTCCGCCGATGGCCTATGACATCAGCAACTACGCCACCCTGGGCCTGCTGGAAAACCTGCTGGATATCAGCAACCCGGATGCCCCATCCGCACAAGACCTGGCGCTGGTGAAAAACACCCTGCAACAGGCCATCAACGACGCGCGTCAGGACCCTACGCTTAAAAGCCGTCTGGGTGCCGACAATCGCCGCAGCTCTGCCCTCGTACGCGAACGCATGCGAGCAAGCTGGTAAGTAAAAAAAGAGACCTGCCGGATGTACGGCTCCGCGGGTGCAGTGACTGCACCCGCGTGGGTCGCTGCATCCGAAAAATAACAATCATCGCGTCAGTGCTACTTCTTTTAAGATTACAGGTGAAATATGACTTACGTAATTGTTCATGCTCTTGCTCCGATTTTCGTCATCATGTTGCTGGGATTCTGGGCCGGGAAGGCCAAAATGGTCGACAACAAGAATGTCTCCCTGCTCAATATTTTCGTGATGGACTTTGCGTTACCCGCAGCGCTGTTTAGCGCCACGGTACAAACGCCGTGGGCCGGTATCGTGGCTCAGTCACCGCTGATTGTGGTGTTGACGCTGGCGATGTGGATTACCTATGCCGCTATCTACTTTATGGCGACCAAAGTTTTCAAGAAATCTCCACAGGATGCCGCCGTGCTGACCCTGACCGTTGCGCTGCCAAACTATGCCGCGCTGGGTCTGCCGATTCTGGGTAGCGTGCTGGGTGAAGCATCTTCAACTTCGCTGTCCGTTGCCGTTTCCATTGCCTGCGGCTCCGTGCTGATGACACCGTTCTGCCTGCTGATCCTCGAGCGTGAAAAAGCGCGTGCTGAAGGCGGTAACTCCGGTTCTACGCTCTCTATGCTGCCGGTACTGATGTGGCGCTCGATTAAAAAACCAATCGTAATGGGCCCGCTGCTGGGGGTTATCCTTTCCGCCATTGGTATTAAAATGCCGGAGCTGGTGCTGGCGGCGATCAAACCGCTGGGTCTGTCTGCTACTGCGGCGGCGCTGTTCCTGACTGGTGTGATCCTCTCTGCGCGTAAACTGCAGATCAATACCGTGGTGATTACTTCCACCATCGCTAAGTTGCTGATTCAACCGGCCATTGCCTGGGGTATCGTGCTGATTTTCGGCCTGCATGGTTCCGTGGCTATCACTGCCATCCTGATGATTGCACTGTCCGCGGGCTTCTTCGGCGTGGTGTTCGGTAACCGCTTTGGCGTGCAGTCTCCAGATGCAGAAGCCGTGCTGCTGTTGAGCTCTGTACTGTGTATCCTGTCGCTGCCGCTGTTTATCTCGCTGACTTCAGGAATCTAAATCATGAGCACAACATTACGTCCACACGATCTTATCTGGCTGAACGCACGCGACGCGCTCGAGGATGTCACGGAATCCTGGGTGGATACCGTCTGGCATAGCGGTCTGCCGGTGGTCGTGCGGCGTGATGTTGATGCGCAGGGGCGTATTCCCGTGGGCGTCCGCGGGATGAAGCGCGACCAGCGCGCCGCCGGTTGGGTGAAAGCGGAGGCGGTCGTTCGCGTCTGCTCGCCGGAATCGCTGGTGGACCCGCAGACGCTGCTGCGTTCGCCCTTTATCTCTCAGCCGCCGCTTCAGGTGGCTTTATTATTGGCCCAGCAGTCGTGGCCGTGGACGTGGGGCATTACCGGGAGTACCGGCTATGCGCTGGCAACCGGGATCCCGGTGATCCATGCGGCAAGCGATCTGGATCTGCTGATCCGCGCGCCTCAGCCGCTCTCCCGACAAGCGCTGGAGAAGTGGCAGCAGCAGCTGACGGGCGGGCTGTGCCGGGCGGATATCCAAGTGGATACTCCGCGCGGCGGCTTTGCCCTTAATGAATGGCTGCGTGATGGAAAAGCATTACTGAAAACCTCGCAGGGGCCGCAACTGGTTCTCGACCCGTGGGGCAGGGAGGAGTCATGAAAATTCTGTTTACCTTCCCGGGGCAAGGGACACAGCACGAAGGTATGCTGCAAAACCTTCCGGGGGCGGAGCTCGCTCAGGCGCGTGAAGTGCTGGGCGCAGAGGTGGATACGCTGGATAGCCCTGAAGCGTTGAAACATACCCGAGCCGTTCAACTGTCTCTGCTGATTGCCGGCGTTGCCTGGGCGCGTGAGCTTGAACGTCGTGGTGTCGCGCCTGATATCCTCAGTGGACTCTCCATTGGCGCGTACCCGGCGGCGGTGGTTGCCGGTGCGCTCGATTTTGCCGATGCGCTGACGCTGGTGGCGCTGCGCGGTGACTTAATGGAGCAAGCATACCCACACGGTTACGGCCTGACGGCGATTATGGGGCTAACGTTAAGTCAGGTGGAAAGCCTGGTGGCAGACAGCGAAACCTATATTGCCAACCTGAATGCCGAAACGCAGATTGTGATTGCGGGTACCGATGAAGCGATGGCGGAAGTGGCAAAACGCGCGATGGCCAAAGGGGCCAGTAAGGCTTCTCGTCTGGCGGTGAGCGTGCCGTCGCACTGTGAACTGCTGGCCGAGCCCGCGCAAAAGCTGGTTGAAGCGTTCAGCCGCGTGACGCTTTCCCGTCCGCGCGATGCCTACCTGAGCGGCAGTACCGGACGCGTGCTGTGGCAGCCGGAGCGTATTGCTGACGACCTGGCGATGAATATGGCACGTACGGTACGTTGGCAGGAGGCGGTGATTTCCGCTAACGAACGTGAAGCGCGGCTGGCGATTGAAATGCCGCCCGGTGGCGTACTGACCTGCCTGACGCGTCAGGCCGCGTGGGAAGGGGAGTCTATTTCTCTGGAGCGCAGCGGCGTCGATGTTGCCGTGCATCTGGCGAAACGCCTTCGTGCGTGATGTGATTGCCCGATGGCGCTGCGCTTATCGGGCCTACGGCTCGCACCTGGTGTAGGTCGGATAAGACGCGAAGCGTCGCCATCCGGCGATTCAGGCGTTCTGGTTCAGCGTCCTGGCGTACATGCGCCCTTCGGCGGCCAGCGCTAACAGGCTTGGGTCGCGCTCGCGGTTGCGGGCAAAGACAATCGCGATAAGCTGCTGCATCTGATAGGGTTCAGCCAGTTTTTGCAGCTTCACGGTATTCTCATACATTTTCTTCATTCGCCCCGGCATTAAACAGAAACCCACCCCTGCCTGTACCAGACTGAGCATGGAGAAGATGTCGTTTACGCGGGTAACGATTTCAGGCTCAAACCCGGCGATATGAAATGCTTCCTGAAAACCGGCGTAGGTGGCAAATCCTTCCGCCAGCGAGACAAATTTCTCATTGCGATAGTGGCGCAGGTCCGCCTTCATGGTGGCGTCCAGCGTAGCTGACATCGGTGCGGCGAGGTAGATATCGTCGTGGAACAGGGGCAGCACTTCGAGGCTGTTGCGGTCGATTTCGCTTTCGGAAATGGAGATGAGGATGGCGTCCAGCACGCCGTCTTCCAGCATCTTCAGCAGCGCTTCGTTGGAGCCCATGGTGAGATCCAGCTCCAGATCCGGGCGGCGCAGCTTCATGCCCATAATCAGGTGCGGTACCGTCTCCAGCGTCAGTGAGTAGAGCGTGCCAACGCGTAAACGGCCCTGACCCACGCCTGCCGTTTTGCGCGCCTCTTCCAGCCCGCGTTCCATCAATTGGGTGACTTCCTGGCAGTACTCCAGCAATGTCCACGCTGCGGGCTGGGCGATAAGATTACGCCCTTTGTGAACGAACAGCGGGCAACGAACGTTCTCTTCCAGCGTGTGTAACGCCCGGTGAACGCTAACGCCGCTGATGTTCAGCGCCTCGGCGGTGCGGGCGATGTTACCCTTCTCCATAAAGGTCATGAAGATGCTCAGCTTGCGGAAGGTAATATCGTTGGTCGTCAGCTGATTCATCATCGTCTTCCCATCGTTAGTCGGCCAGCATCTGTTCGAGTTGTTCCTGCGCATCCAGCCAGGCCATTTCACACTCTTCCAGCCCGGATTTTGCATTCGCTTGCTGCTGCAAACAGGCAGTGAGTTCGGCTTTGCGACTTTGATCGTAGAGTTCGCTATCACCGAGTTTCTCTTCCGCCTGCGCCAACTGCGCCTGTAGTTTCTCCATCTCTTTTTCCAGACGGGTGATCTCTTTGCGCAGCGGCTGCGTCAGGGTGCGGAGTTCAGCTTCGCGACGCTTCTGATCCTTACGCGCCTGGGCGCTGTTCACGCTCTCCTTCGCCGGTTCGTCGCTCTGGTTTTCCTGTTTCTGCACATCGCTCAGCCACTGTTGATAATCTTCCAGATCGCCGTCAAACGGCTCGACTTTCTTGTCGTGCACCAGATAGAGGTCGTCGGTAGTGGAGCGAATCAGATGACGGTCGTGCGAGACCACGACCAGCGCGCCTTCGAAATCGATCAGCGCTTCGGTCAGCGCCTGACGCATATCCAAATCCAGGTGGTTAGTCGGTTCATCAAGCAGCAGCAGGTTCGGGCGCTGCCAGACGATCAATGCCAGCACCAGGCGCGCCTTTTCACCACCGGAGAAGCGGGCGGTCTGTTCGCTGACTTTATCGCCCTGAAAGCCGAATCCGCCGAGGTAGTCGCGCAGTTTCTGCTCCAGTTCCTGCGGCGCCATGCGCGCCAGGTGTTGGATGGGGGATTCATCGGCACGTAAAAACTCCAGCTGATGCTGCGCGAAGTAACCCAGTTTAATGCCTTTGGCGAGACCGATTTCACCGCTGATGGGGGCCAGTTCACCCGCCAGCAGCTTAATCAGGGTTGATTTACCCGCACCGTTACGACCGAGCAGGCCAATGCGTGAACCCGGCACCAGATTCAGTTTGATCGAATCGAGAATGACGCGATCGCCATAGCCAGCGCTGACCTTTTCCATCTTCAATAGCGGGTTTGGCAGGCTTTCCGGTTGACGGAAGCTGAAGTGGAACGGGTTGTCCACGTGCGCCGGGGCAATGAGCTCCATACGTTCCAGCATTTTGATACGGCTCTGCGCTTGCTTTGCTTTGGTTGCTTTAGCGCGGAAACGATCGATATAGCTTTGCAGATGCGCCACACGCTCCTGCTGACTTTCGTACATCGCCTGTTGCTGCGCGAGGCGGGTCGCACGCTGGATTTCAAACGCGCTGTAGTTGCCGGTGTACTCGAACATGGTTTGCTGTTCGATATGAATAATTTTGTCCACCACCGGGTCGAGGAAGTCGCGGTCATGGGAAATCAAAATCAGCGTACCCTGATAGCTTTTCAGCCATCTTTCCAGCCAGATCACTGCGTCAAGATCGAGGTGGTTGGTCGGTTCATCAAGCAGCAGAAGGTCTGAACGGCAAATCAGCGCCTGGGCCAGGTTAAGACGCATACGCCAGCCGCCGGAAAAATCGCTGACCGGACGTTCAAGCTGTTCATTGGAGAAGCCGAGGCCATGCAGCAGGCTTGCCGCGCGTGAGCGTACGGTCCAGGCGTCAATGGCATCCAGCTTGCCATGGACGGTGGCAATAGCGTGTCCATCGTTACGTTCGTTGGCATCGTTCAACTGCGCTTCCAGTTGACGATACTCGCGGTCGCCGTCAATCACGTACTCCAGCGCGGGCTGTGGCAATGCTGGCGTTTCCTGATTCACCCAGGCGAGTTGCCAGTTTCCCGGATAGGTAAATCCTCCGGCGTCAGCGCTGATTTCATTTTTCAGCAATGCCAGCAGAGTAGATTTACCGCAGCCATTTTTGCCCACCAGACCAACTTTCTGCCCTGGATTAATGGTGGCCGTGGCATTGTCCAGCAAGACGCGCACGCCGCGACGAATTTGTAACGATGAGAAAACAATCATAAGGCGCCGTATGTTCAGACTATGTTAATTTATCATTATGATAATGTAATGTGTGGGCCGTTTGCCGCACTGAGACGCCATGGTAGCCCAAAACGTCGAAAATAGACAAAAGACAAAACCGGGAGGGGGATGATGTTCCAGCCAGCGAAAGTGTTGCTGCTGTATGCCCATCCGGAATCTCAGGACTCGGTCGCGAACCGGGTTCTGCTTAAACCGGCCATGCAGCTCAGTAATGTTACCGTGCACGATCTTTACGCGCACTATCCTGATTTTTTTATCGACATTCCGCATGAGCAGGCGCTGCTGCGTGAGCATGATGTGATTGTTTTTCAACATCCTCTCTACACCTATAGCTGCCCGGCGCTGTTAAAGGAGTGGCTTGACCGTGTACTGAGCCGCGGATTTGCCAGCGGTCCCGGAGGGAATCAACTGGCGGGAAAGTACTGGCGAAGCGTCATCACCACCGGTGAACCGGAAAGCGCGTACCGTTATGACGCGCTGAACCGTTATCCGATGAGCGATGTACTGCGCCCTTTTGAGCTAACGGCCGGTATGTGCCGCATGCACTGGATGAGCCCAATCATCGTTTACTGGGCAAGGCGGCAAACGAAGCAGGAGCTGGACAGCCATGCTAAAGCGTACGGTGACTGGCTGGCGAATCCGATTCCTGTGGGAGGCCGCTGATGGAAGGTTCTGATTTATTGACCGCGGGAGTGTTGTTCCTCTTCGCGGCGGTCGCTGCGGTGCCGCTGGCATCGCGGCTGGGTATTGGCCCGGTATTAGGATACTTGCTGGCGGGGATCGCTATCGGTCCGTGGGGATTAGGATTCATTAGCGATGTAGATGAAATCCTGCACTTTTCCGAACTGGGTGTCGTCTTTTTGATGTTCATCATTGGGCTGGAACTTAACCCGGCCAAGTTATGGCAATTGCGGCGTTCAATTTTTGGCGTCGGTGCCGCGCAGGTGATGTTGAGCGCAGTGGTACTGGCTGGCTTGCTGATGCTGACCGCATTCTCCTGGCAAGCGGCAGTGGTCGGCGGCATTGGTCTGGCGATGTCATCGACCGCCATGGCGCTACAGTTGATGCGCGAAAAAGGCATGAACCGCAGCGAATCCGGGCAACTGGGTTTTTCGGTGCTGCTGTTCCAGGATTTGGCCGTAATCCCCGCACTGGCGCTGGTTCCACTGCTGGCGGGGTCTGCCGATGAACATTTTGACTGGATCAAAGTGGGCATGAAGGTGTTGGCTTTCGCCGGCATGTTGATTGGCGGACGCTATTTGCTGCGCCCTGTTTTCCGCTTTATTGCGGGTTCTGGCGTGCGGGAAGTGTTCACCGCCGCTACGCTGCTGCTGGTACTGGGTTCCGCGCTATTTATGGATGCGCTGGGATTGTCGATGGCGCTGGGAACGTTTATCGCGGGCGTGCTGCTGGCGGAAAGCGAATACCGCCATGAGTTGGAAACGGCAATCGATCCCTTTAAGGGCCTGTTGCTCGGACTGTTTTTTATCTCCGTCGGCATGTCGCTCAATCTCGGCGTGCTCTATACCCATATTCTGTGGGTAGCGGCGAGCGTAATCGTGCTGGTGGTCGTGAAGATGCTGGTGCTGTATGTGCTGGCACGACTGAACGGCATGAGAAGCTCTGAACGAATGCAGTTTGCCGGCGTGTTAAGCCAGGGCGGTGAATTCGCTTTCGTGCTGTTTTCAACGGCATCCTCGCAACGATTGTTTCAGGGCGATCAAATGGCGCTACTGCTGGTGACCGTCACGTTGTCGATGATGACCACGCCGCTGGTGATGAAGCTGATTGATAAATGGCTCTCCCGCCAGTTTAACGGCCCGGATGAAGAAGATGAAAAACCCTGGGTGGAGGATGATAAACCGCAGGTCATTGTCGTGGGGTTTGGACGCTTTGGTCAGGTTATTGGTCGCTTACTGATGGCCAATAAAATGCGTATTACCGTCCTGGAGCGAGATATCAGCGCTGTGAATCTGATGCGCAAATATGGCTATAAGGTCTATTACGGAGATGCAACGCAGGTGGATCTGCTGCGTTCCGCGGGGGCAGAGGCGGCGCAATCCATCGTCATTACTTGTAATGAACCCGAAGACACCATGAAACTGGTGGAGCTTTGCCAACAATACTTTCCGCATTTGCATATTCTTGCGCGAGCGCGCGGACGTGTAGAGGCGCATGAGTTATTACAGGCCGGAGTGACGCAGTTTTCCCGCGAAACGTTCTCCAGTGCGCTGGAGTTGGGGCGTAAAACGCTGGTCACGTTGGGGATGCATCCGCACCAGGCTCAGCGCGCTCAACTGCATTTTCGGCGGCTCGATATGCGCATGTTGCGGGAATTGATTCCCATGCATACAGACACGGTACAAATCTCGCGAGCCAGGGAAGCCCGGCGTGAACTGGAGGAAATTTTCCAACGTGAGATGCAGCAAGAGCGGCGTCAGCTGGACGGCTGGGATGAATTTGAGTAGAGGTAATCATGGCAATTCGTAAACGTTTTATTGCAGGCGCAAAATGTCCGTCCTGCCAGGCGCAGGATACACTGGCGATGTGGCGCGAAAATAATATCGATATTGTTGAGTGTGTTAAGTGCGGGCATCAGATGCGGGAAGCCGATAAAGAGGCGCGCGAACATGTTCGCAAAGAAGAGCAAGTGATCGGGATTTTTCATCCGGACTAGCGATATGGCGCAGCTTTTTTTAAGCTAGAGGGTACACGGGTGCAGAATTCCGCTACAATCTGCGCCACTATTCTTTCCATGCTCAGGAGATATCATGAAAGTAGCAAAGGACCTGGTGGTCAGCCTGGCCTATCAGGTACGTACAGAAGACGGTGTGTTGGTTGATGAGTCTCCGGTGAGTGCACCGCTGGACTACCTGCATGGTCACGGTTCCCTGATTTCTGGCCTGGAAACAGCGCTGGACGGTCATGAAGTTGGCGACAAATTCGACGTTGCTGTTGGCGCAAACGACGCTTACGGTCAGTACGACGAAAACCTGGTGCAGCGCGTTCCTAAAGACGTCTTCATGGGCGTTGACGAACTGCAGGTTGGCATGCGTTTCCTGGCTGAAACTGACCAGGGTCCAGTACCGGTAGAAATTACCGAAGTGGAAGACGACCACGTTGTGGTTGACGGTAACCACATGCTGGCTGGCCAGAACCTGAAATTCAACGTAGAAGTTGTAGCGATTCGTGAAGCGACCGAAGAAGAACTGGCTCATGGCCACGTTCACGGCGCGCACGGTCACGACCACGATCATGACCACGGTCACGATGGTTGCTGCGGTGGTCACGGCCACGACCATGGTCACGAGCACGGTGGCGAAGGCTGCTGCGGCGGTGGCGGTAAAGGTAACGGCGGCTGCGGTTGCCACTAATACCCTTCGTCTTTCAACCCACAGCGGTGTTGGCTGCGCTTTCAAATCCCGGTCACATAGTTATCTATGCTCCCGGGACTTCCTCAAGCTTGCCGCCTTGCTGTGATTTGAAATCCTTTGGGTATATGTGAGTAGGCCTGCTAAGCGTTCGCGCCATCGGGCACAAAAAAGCGGGATATCCCCGCTTTTTTTACGTCTTAATAATGCGGCGGTGGGGTCTCTTCGGACTGCGACGCGATGTGGGACGGCTGCGTGGCTTTCAGCTTCTCAGTCAGCAGACGCAGATGATCGCGTAGTTTAGCCATTTCCAGTTCATGCGCAGTTACCGTCACGTTGAGCTCTTCAATGGTGATTTCCTGAAATGCCAGGCGGCTTTCCAGCTCGGCCAGGCGAGTTTCCAATGTTGTATCCTGCATGATTCACCTCTTTCTTTTTTCTCCGGCAGATCGCGGACTGCGGCGAATTCTACTTAACTTTGCCTGTTTGCACAGCACTCAATCTTCGGCAACGAAACTAATTTAAACAAAAAGAGTCTGAAAAGTGGTGATAATAGGGCGTGCCTGTATGTTGATTTGTTCTGCAACGCTTTATAGTACATTTTTATGTTAGATAACCCTGGGGTGAGATGCCCCGGCCCTGGAGATATGGATGAAATCACTGTTTAAAGTAACGCTGCTGGCGACCACAATGGCTGTTGCTCTGCATGCCCCGATCACCTTCGCTGCTGATGCTGCGAAACCAGCCGCTACTGCTGACAGCAAAGCAGCATTCAAGAATGACGACCAAAAATCCGCTTACGCGCTGGGCGCGTCACTGGGTCGTTATATGGAAAACTCCCTGAAAGAGCAGGAAAAGCTGGGCATCAAACTGGATAAAGATCAGCTGATCGCTGGCGTTCAGGATGCGTTTGCTGACAAGAGCAAGCTCTCTGACCAGGAAATCGAACAAACTCTGCAGGCGTTTGAAGCGCGCGTGAAGAGCTCCGCTCAGGCGAAAATGGAAAAAGACGCGGCTGACAATGAAGCCAAAGGTAAAGTTTACCGCGAGAAATTTGCTAAAGAGAAAGGCGTTAAAACCTCTTCCACCGGCTTGATCTACAAAGTAGAGAAAGAAGGTACCGGCGCTGCGCCGAAAGACAGCGATACCGTGGTTGTAAACTACAAAGGTACGCTGATTGATGGTAAAGAGTTTGACAACTCCTACACCCGTGGCGAGCCGCTCTCTTTCCGTCTTGATGGTGTTATCCCTGGCTGGACTGAAGGTCTGAAAAACATCAAGAAAGGCGGTAAAATTCAGTTGGTTATCCCACCGGATCTGGCTTACGGCAAAACCGGCGTTCCGGGTATTCCGGCCAACTCTACGCTGGTCTTTGATGTTGAACTGTTAGACATCAAACCGGCACCGAAAGCCGAGGCGCAGCCAGATGCTGCACCGGCCGATAAAGCTGCAGATAGCAGCAAAAAGTAAGCGAACAGTAACCGCCGCCCACAGGGCGGCGGTTTTTTATTATCGACAGGATATAATTAATACTGGAAAGCGCCTTGTGCGCTGTATTACTTTAGATGCCCCTATAATAGTGATGAGCCTGCCCTGACAACATAACGACAGGCTCCTGAAAAGGAGTGCTTTTTTTCATGTCCAGGTCGCTTTTAACCAACGAAACCAGTGAGCTAGATTTACTGGATCAACGTCCTTTCGATCAGACTGACTTCGATATCCTTAAATCCTATGAAGCGGTAGTGGACGGGTTGGCGATGCTCATTGGTTCCCATTGTGAAATCGTATTGCACTCTTTGCAGGATTTGAAATGCTCAGCTATCCGCATTGCGAACGGTGAACACACGGGCCGTAAAATTGGCTCGCCGATAACCGACCTTGCTTTGCGTATGCTGCATGATATGACGGGTGCGGATAGCAGCGTGTCGAAGTGTTACTTCACACGTGCGAAAAGCGGTGTCTTGATGAAGTCGGTGACGATTGCCATTCGTAACCGAGAGCATCGCGTGATTGGTCTGCTGTGCATCAACATGAACCTCGATGTGCCATTCTCGCAGATAATGAATACCTTTATCCCACCGGAAACCCCGGAAGTGGGCTCTGCCGTGAACTTTGCTTCTTCAGTCGAAGATCTGGTCACCCAGACGCTGGAATTCACGATCGAAGAAGTGAATGCCGATCGCAATGTATCCAACAATGCGAAAAACCGCCAGATTGTCCTGAATCTGTATGAGAAAGGTATCTTCGATATTAAAGATGCGATTAACCAGGTCGCCGATCGGCTGAATATCTCCAAGCACACGGTCTACCTCTATATTCGCCAGTTCAAAAGCGGCGATTTCCAGGGGCAAGACAAGTAATGCGCTTTACCATCATGGTGACGGGACCTGCTTATGGTACACAGCAGGCGAGTAGCGCGTTGCAATTTGCCCACGCGCTACTCAAGGAAGGGCATGAGTTAAGCAGCGTATTTTTCTATCGTGAAGGTGTGTATAACGCCAACTTCCTGACTTCGCCCGCCAGCGATGAGTATGATCTGGTACGAGCCTGGCAACAGCTGAACCAACAACATGGCGTGACGCTAAATATTTGCGTTGCAGCGGCGTTGCGTCGCGGCGTTGTTGATGAAGCTGAAGCAAAGCGGCTTGGGCTGGCAGCTGCTAATCTACAATCAGGTTTTAATCTCAGCGGGCTGGGTTCGCTGGCTGAGGCGTCCCTGACCTGCGATCGCGTGGTGCAGTTTTAATGAAACGGGTTGCTTTTGTCTTTTCTACCGTGCCGCACGGCAGCGCATCCGGCCGTGAAGGGTTAGATGCCTTACTGGCGACATCTGCGCTAACGGAAGGTCTCGGCGTGTTTTTTATCGGCGATGGCGTGTTCCAGATCCTCCAGGGTCAACAACCGGATGTCGTTCTGGCTCGCAACTATATCGCAACGTTCAAGCTGTTGGAGTTGTACGATATCGATCAATGTTGGCTTTGTGCCGCCTCATTACGTGAGCGGGGTCTTCAGCAGGGTGTTAATTTTGTGGTTGATGCCACGCCGTTGGAACCTGAAGATTTGCGCCGTGAGCTAGGTAATTATGACGTCATTTTAAGGTTTTGAGACTCTCATGCTGCACACACTACACCGCTCCGCGTGGCTTACTGATTTCTCCTCTCTTCTTCGCCTGATTGAAAAAGACGATGAGCTTTTACTGCTCCAGGATGGCGTGACTGCCGCAATAGAAGGAAGCCGTTTCCTTGAAAGTCTGCAAAATGCCTCCATTAAGGTCTCTGTACTGGAAGAAGACATTAAAGCTCGCGGGTTAGATGGTCAAATTTCAGACAGTGTCGTCAGGGTTAGCTATACTGACTTCGTCAGACTTACGGTGAAGCATCCCAACCAGATGTCCTGGTAATTGCGGGATCGTTGTATATTTCTTGACACCTTTTCGACACCGACCTAAAATTCTGCGTCCTCATATTGTATGAGGTCGTTTTATTACGTGTTTACGAAGCAAAAGCTAAAACCAGGAGCTATTTAATGGCAACAGTTAACCAGCTGGTACGCAAACCACGTGCACGCAAAGTTGCAAAAAGCAACGTGCCTGCGCTGGAAGCATGCCCGCAGAAACGTGGCGTATGTACTCGTGTATATACTACCACCCCTAAAAAACCGAACTCCGCACTGCGTAAAGTTTGCCGTGTTCGTCTGACTAACGGTTTTGAAGTGACTTCCTACATCGGTGGTGAAGGTCACAACCTGCAGGAGCACTCCGTGATCCTGATCCGTGGCGGTCGTGTAAAAGACCTCCCGGGTGTTCGTTACCACACCGTTCGTGGTGCGCTTGACTGCTCCGGCGTTAAAGACCGTAAGCAATCACGCTCCAAGTATGGCGTGAAACGTCCTAAGGCTTAATGGTTCTCCGTTAAGTAAGGCCAAACGTTTTATATTAATGTCAAACTAAACTCGTAGAGTTTTGGACAATCCTGAATTAACAACGGAGTATTTCCATGCCACGTCGTCGCGTCATTGGTCAGCGTAAAATTCTGCCGGATCCGAAGTTCGGATCAGAACTGCTGGCTAAATTTGTAAATATCCTGATGGTAGATGGTAAAAAATCTACTGCCGAAACTATCGTATACAGCGCGCTGGAGACCCTGGCTCAGCGTTCTGGTAAAAACGAACTGGAAGCTTTCGAAGTAGCTCTCGAAAACGTGCGCCCGACTGTCGAAGTTAAGTCTCGCCGCGTTGGTGGTTCTACTTATCAGGTACCAGTTGAAGTCCGTCCGGTCCGTCGTAATGCCCTGGCAATGCGTTGGATCGTTGAAGCTGCTCGTAAACGCGGTGATAAATCCATGGCTCTGCGCCTGGCGAACGAACTTTCTGATGCTGCAGAAAACAAAGGTACTGCAGTTAAGAAACGTGAAGACGTTCACCGTATGGCAGAAGCCAACAAGGCGTTCGCACACTACCGTTGGTAATCCCTTCGGAGTTTTAGTCACCAGGCGGGCGCTTCCAGTAAGCAGCCCGCTTTGGGCTACTTAAATTGAACGCCTAAAAGATAAACGAGGAATCAAATGGCTCGTACAACACCCATCGCGCGCTACCGTAACATCGGTATCAGTGCGCACATCGACGCCGGTAAAACCACTACTACCGAACGTATTCTGTTCTACACCGGTGTAAACCATAAAATCGGTGAAGTTCATGACGGCGCAGCCACCATGGACTGGATGGAGCAGGAGCAGGAGCGTGGTATTACTATCACCTCCGCAGCGACTACTGCATTCTGGTCTGGTATGGCTAAGCAGTATGAACCGCATCGCGTAAACATCATCGACACCCCGGGGCACGTTGACTTCACTATCGAAGTAGAACGTTCCATGCGTGTGCTTGATGGTGCAGTAATGGTTTACTGCGCAGTTGGTGGTGTTCAGCCTCAGTCTGAAACCGTATGGCGTCAGGCAAACAAATATAAAGTTCCGCGCATTGCGTTCGTTAACAAAATGGACCGTATGGGTGCGAACTTCCTGAAAGTTGTTGGTCAGATCAAAACCCGTCTGGGCGCGAACCCTGTTCCGCTGCAGCTGGCGATTGGCGCTGAAGAAGCGTTCACCGGTGTTGTTGACCTGGTGAAAATGAAAGCCATCAACTGGAACGAAGAAGATGCAGGCGTAACCTTCACTTATGAAGATATCCCGGCTGACATGCAGGAACTGGCTGACGAATGGCACCAGAACCTGATCGAGTCCGCAGCGGAAGCTTCAGAAGAGCTGATGGAGAAATACCTGGGTGGTGAAGAACTGACTGAAGAAGAGATCAAAAAAGCTCTGCGTCAGCGCGTTCTGAACAACGAAATCATCCTGGTAACCTGTGGTTCTGCATTTAAGAACAAAGGTGTTCAGGCGATGCTGGATGCGGTAATTGATTACCTGCCATCCCCAGTCGACGTACCTGCGATCAACGGTATTCTGGACGACGGTAAAGATACTCCGGCTGAGCGTCACGCTAGCGATGATGAGCCGTTTGCTGCTCTGGCATTCAAAATCGCTACCGACCCGTTCGTGGGTAACCTGACCTTCTTCCGTGTGTACTCTGGTGTGGTTAACTCCGGTGATACCATCCTGAACTCCGTGAAAACTGCACGTGAGCGTTTTGGCCGTATCGTTCAGATGCACGCCAACAAACGTGAAGAGATCAAAGAAGTTCGCGCGGGCGATATCGCTGCTGCAATCGGTCTGAAAGACGTGACCACTGGTGACACTCTGTGTGACCCGGATCACCCGATCATTCTGGAACGTATGGAATTCCCTGAGCCGGTAATCTCCATCGCGGTAGAACCGAAAACCAAAGCTGACCAGGAAAAAATGGGTCTGGCTCTGGGCCGTCTGGCTAAAGAAGACCCGTCTTTCCGCGTATGGACTGACGAAGAATCTAACCAGACTATTATCGCTGGTATGGGTGAGCTGCACCTCGACATCATCGTTGACCGTATGAAGCGTGAATTCAACGTTGAAGCGAACGTCGGTAAACCTCAGGTTGCTTACCGCGAAGCGATTCGCGCGAAAGTTACCGATATCGAAGGTAAACACGCTAAGCAGTCTGGTGGTCGCGGTCAGTACGGTCATGTTGTTATCGACATGTACCCGCTGGAGCCGGGTTCAAACCCGAAAGGCTACGAGTTCATCAACGACATCAAAGGTGGTGTAATTCCTGGCGAATACATCCCGGCCGTTGATAAAGGCATCCAGGAACAGCTGAAATCTGGCCCGCTGGCTGGTTACCCGGTTGTTGATCTGGGCGTGCGTCTGCACTTCGGTTCTTACCATGACGTTGACTCCTCTGAGCTGGCGTTTAAACTGGCCGCTTCTATCGCCTTCAAAGATGGCTTTAAGAAAGCGAAACCAGTTCTGCTTGAGCCTATCATGAAGGTTGAAGTAGAGACTCCGGAAGAGAACACCGGTGACGTTATCGGTGACTTGAGCCGCCGTCGTGGTATGCTTCGTGGTCAGGAATCCAACGTCACTGGCGTTGTTATCCATGCTGAAGTTCCGCTGTCTGAAATGTTCGGATATGCAACCCAGCTGCGTTCTCTGACCAAAGGCCGTGCTTCTTACTCCATGGAGTTCCTGAAGTACGACGATGCGCCGAACAACGTTGCTCAGGCCGTTATTGAAGCCCGTGGTAAATAAGCCACAGGATTAAAACCTAAGTCCCGTGCTCTCTCCATAGGGGAGAGCACTATAGTAAGGAATATAGCCGTGTCTAAAGAAAAATTTGAACGTACAAAACCGCACGTTAACGTCGGCACCATCGGCCACGTTGACCACGGTAAAACTACCCTGACCGCTGCAATCACCACCGTACTGGCTAAAACCTACGGCGGTGCTGCTCGTGCATTCGACCAGATCGATAACGCGCCGGAAGAAAAAGCTCGTGGTATCACCATCAACACTTCTCACGTTGAATATGACACCCCGACTCGCCACTACGCACACGTAGACTGCCCGGGCCACGCCGACTATGTTAAAAACATGATCACCGGTGCTGCGCAGATGGACGGCGCGATCCTGGTTGTTGCTGCGACTGACGGCCCGATGCCGCAGACTCGTGAGCACATCCTGCTGGGTCGTCAGGTAGGCGTTCCGTACATCATCGTGTTCCTGAACAAATGCGACATGGTTGATGACGAAGAGCTGCTGGAACTGGTAGAAATGGAAGTTCGTGAACTTCTGTCTCAGTACGATTTCCCGGGCGACGACACTCCGATCGTTCGTGGTTCTGCTCTGAAAGCGCTGGAAGGCGAAGCAGAGTGGGAAGCGAAAATCATCGAACTGGCTGGCTTCCTGGACTCTTACATCCCGGAACCAGAGCGTGCGATTGACAAGCCGTTCCTGCTGCCTATCGAAGACGTATTCTCCATCTCCGGTCGTGGTACCGTTGTTACCGGTCGTGTAGAACGCGGTATCATCAAAGTTGGTGAAGAAGTTGAAATCGTTGGTATCAAAGAGACTGCTAAGTCTACCTGTACTGGCGTTGAAATGTTCCGCAAACTGCTGGACGAAGGCCGTGCTGGTGAGAACGTTGGTGTTCTGCTGCGTGGTATCAAACGTGAAGAAATCGAACGTGGTCAGGTACTGGCTAAGCCGGGCTCTATCAAGCCGCACACCAAGTTCGAATCTGAAGTGTACATCCTGTCCAAAGACGAAGGCGGCCGTCATACTCCGTTCTTCAAAGGCTACCGTCCGCAGTTCTACTTCCGTACTACTGACGTGACTGGCACCATCGAACTGCCGGAAGGCGTAGAGATGGTAATGCCGGGCGACAACATCAAAATGGTTGTTACCCTGATCCACCCGATCGCGATGGACGACGGTCTGCGTTTCGCAATCCGTGAAGGCGGCCGTACTGT